>JANXZA010000088.1 GCA_025355745.1 Rhizobacter sp.
ACCCTGCGCGCGAACCGCAGGCCCTGCGGCGTGCGCACCACCGTGTCGAGGTAGCGGCCGACGTTGAACACCGTCGTCAGCTCCGACAGCTTGGTGCGGAACACCGCGTAGTTCGTCTCGCACTCGATGCTGTCGCCGTCGAGGCGCAGCACCCGCGTCGCTCCGATCAGATGGCGCTGGTAGTACGGGTCGTGGAAGAGCGTCTCGCGAATCGCGTAGGCGCGGTCCATCAGCATGCCCTTGCTCTCGAACGACAAGGTCGCCAGCGGCAGGCCGCGCTCATGGTTCTCGCGCGGCACGAGGCGGTACACGCAGTCGTCGGTGAACAGCTCGCACCAGCCGGCCCAATCGGCGGCGTCGACGCGGCTGGCATACGCAGCCTGCAACTGGGCCAGCGCGAAGTGCTCGGGCCAGGGCATGTCGATTCCGATTTCGATGGAGGTGTCCACACTCTTGTCCACGCTCTGGCCCTCGCTCTTGTCCACGCTCTGCTCCATCCTCACGCCTCCATCACCTCGCGCCAGTAGCGGTACATGCCGCGGATCAAGGTCTCGGTGACCATGTGATCGGCGTCGGCCACCTCGCGCCCACCCAACTCGGCCAGCGCGCGGTGCGCCGGCTTGCTCTCGAAGGCGCGCTGCGAGAACTCGATTACCTCGCCGTCGTCGGCCGAGACGAAGCCGGCCGGGCCGAACAGGTTGGCCTGGCGCAGGCGGCGCCGCGTCATCTCGGCGCTGTCGTGGGCGAAGCCGAAATGGGTCCACTCGAAGTTGAAGTGGCCATGGCCATCGGGCTGGATGTGGCGCACCGAGACGCTGTTCACCTGCTGCTGCAGGATGACGCTCGGGAACAAGGTGGTCATCACCGCCGTCGGCCCGCCCCACCATGGCTCTGCCACGATGTCGAGGAAGCGCGGATCGTGCAGTTGCATGCCTTGCTTGAAGCTCGACACCTGTGTGACCTGTGCGGCGCCCTGCCCGGCGTTGCCGGCCTCGCCGCGGGTCGAGATCATCGCGGCGTGGCGGTGGTGCGCGTCCATCAGCAGGGCCGATTTGTTGTCGGCGCGCCAGAGCCCGAAGGTGACGAACCAGGAGTGCAGCAGGCCGGGGTGGTACGGGTCCTTGATGTTCTCCTGCATCAGCTTCCAGTTGCCCGGGATGCGCTGCCGGTTGTAGCCGAGGATGGTCAGCGCGCGGCCGTCGAACAGGCGGTCGAAGTAGGTCAGCACCGCCGGGCCGATGAAGTCTTCGAGCGGCTCGACATCGGGGTCGAACGACGCGAACACGACGCCGCCGCGGGTCGCGACCCTGAGCTTCGTCAGGCCGTTGTCGGCGGTGTTGAAGTCGGCCGGCATGCCGCCTTGCAGCCTGCCTTCGCTGCGCACGCCGCGCCGGAACGGCACGCCCTGCAGGTCGCCTTTCAGCGTGTAGCTCCACTGGTGGTACGGGCAGATGAATTCCTTGCGGTTGCCATGGCGCTCGCGGCAGAACTGCATGCCGCGATGGGCGCAGACGTTCTCGACCACCTGCACCTGGCCATCGGCGCTGCGCACCAGGATGACCGAGCGTTCGCCGACCACGGTGCGCTTGAAATCACCCGGGTTCGGGATCTCGGCCTCGAGCCCGACATAACACCAGTGCATGCGGTAGAAGAAGCGCTCCAGCTCCTTGCGGTGCAGGTCTTCGTCGGTGTAGACGCCGAACGGGATGCGGCTCGTGCCCGCGCCTTCCCAGATGACAACGGGCGGGAGCGTTTTGGGACTCGGTGTCGGGGCGGTATTCATGCGTTCGATCATCCCGCGTTGCAGCCAGCCCGCCAATAGGATGAAACGAATGCCTCCAGGCATGGCGGTGAAAAGTGACTGCAGGTTTGGGACTCGAAGCCATCGGCCGCGACCGGCTCCTCATGACGCAGCGGATGTTCAAGCCACATGGCGCACGGTACACGGTACACGGTACGGCGCGGCGCGGCGCTGAGCATCAAGGCGACGGAGTTGGCGACCGCACCTGAGCGTCTCGCTCAAGCTCTGCTGAACGCAGACGTCAGGCGCCCTGGTCAGCTCAACGGTGAAACACCAATCAGCTTCAAGTGGGCCCAGAGCACGAAAACGGCGTAGGTTGCCAGCCCGCCGACGACTGCGATCACATCGTTCATCGGCGAAGCTGGTGCACCGGGGACTGCGCGGGTGACCGCGCGCCGTTTCACAGAGATGCGGTCGGCTGCGGCCCACACCAGAAATGCGCCGAACAGGATCACATCGTGCAGTGTGCCGTTGGCCAGCAAATGGGCCAGCGCCCACAGCTTCACCGCCAGCAGCATCGGATGCTTCGCAGCAGTCTTGATGCGTCCTGGCAGGTAGGCGGCGAACAGCAACGCGAAGACCGGCAACATCAGCAGCAACGCGATATGGCGTGCGAATGTCGGCGGGGTGTACAGCACGACCGGCGATTCACGGGCCAGGCCGTAGCCGTAGATCAGCAGCGCGAAGCCGGCAATCGACATCAACGAATACAAGCCTTTCCATGCGGCCTCGCCATGCCGTGCAATCTGGCCGGCCCGCCAATCGGGCGCGACGATGGACGCGCAGTGGACGCCGAGGAAAAGCAGCAAGCCAGCAATCAGCAAAGTCATGATGGGCAGTCGAAAGCGACGACCTGCCCAGTTTAGTGCGCTGCGTCGGCGCTGCGATTCAACCGGCGTCGCGGCCTTTCAGGAAAGACCGACAGCTTGCAAGGCCGACGTTACCGCCGGCCCGGCCTTCACGGCTTTTTCATCGCATCTTTGACATCTTCCTTCAGGTCACCGTAGGTGGCCTTGACCTTGCCGGTGGCCTTGTCGAGTTTGCCTTCGGCCTCCAGGCTCTTGTTGCCAACGACTTTGCCGGTGGCTTCCTTGACACTGCCCTTGACCTGCTCGACGCGACCCTTGACTTGATCGTTGTTCATGGCGATTCCTTTGCACGAGGTGGAGTGAAAACATGGCTGTCACTCGATCCATCGTGCCGCTTCATGCGGCGTCCGGTGAATCGATGGGTCCACTGTGCCGGCACGCTTGAACGAGGTCTGTCGGGCGCGGTGCAAACCTGCTGTAGGACGGGTCGGACAGGCCGTGCCGGCGCCAACTCCCCGACCCTACATGGCCGCGCACCGATCCGTGTCAAACCCTCAATTCGACTCCTTGATGAGGCGTCCGCTGACCGACTGGATCGGCCGTGCGTTCATCGGGTACAGGCGCGCGAAGATGCCGATCTGGTCGTTCGAGATCGGCATCGGCGTCTTCATCACCATCCACAGCACGCCTTCGCTGCAGGGTGGCGTGGTCAGGGACCCCATGTAGGTGAAGTAGCTGCGCTCGGTGGGCAGCAGCGCGTTCATGTCGAGCAGGGTGCGGGCCGCAACCTCATCACCTTTTTCAAGTGGCAGGTTGTTCCACACGCTTTGCACCAGCGGGTGCGCACTGCCGCGGTCGAGCAGCACGGCCACCACCGCGAGGCGGCCGTCGATGTCCTTGTGCACCAGGTGCGCGACCATGTCGAACTGCTTGCCGTTGATGCGCTCTTCGGAAGGCCTATGAAAGTGGAACTGGACCAGGTCGAATCGCCGCCCGGCGACGTCGATCGAGTTGCCGGGGCCGACGTTGACCTGCACCGTGTGGCCGTTGTCGAGCACGCGGAAGGCGCTCGGCCGGTAGTCGAACTGGACCGGCTCGAGGTTGACCTTGATGCCGTCGCGAATGTCGATCGGGCTTTGCCGCGTGCCGCTCGAACACCTGGAAAACTCGGGCTTCATCTGGCCCCAGGATTCAGGGCCGGCGCCGCCCACGTAGTCCCAGTGGGCCGGGCCGGATGGGGCGCCAATGGCACCGACGGCCGCGCCATGGCCGCCGTGGCCCGCTGATTCAACCCCCGGCGCAGCCCGGTGCACGGCCGCCAGCTTTGCGGCCAGTGAAGCGGCCGGCGCACCGTGCGCAGCCGACGGCCGGGGGCGCAATTCGTTGTCGGCCGCGGTCGGCGCGGCGGTGCGCGTCACGACCCGCACGACGTTCGGGTCGGCCGCGAGCAGCGGCTTGGCCGCGCCGAGCTTTTGAGCCAGGCGCTCGCGCACGCGGTCCAGCGGGTCTTGCGATCTCGAAGCCGAAAGGGCCGCAGACGCCGCCGGTGCGGCGACCAGCGCCGCTGCGGCCGGAAGCGCCGGCGCGGCATGGTCCGAGGCGAGTGCGGGTGCGCAACAGGCCGCCAGGCCGGCGGCGAGCAAGGCATGCATCAGCGGCTGAAGTGCAGGCGCAGAGAAGGCAGGCGCAGAGAAGGCAGGCGCAGAGAGTGCAGGCGGGGCATGCTGGGGCAAGTAGGCCATGGTCGATCTCCGGCAGGAGAGGAATGAATCTCGTGCTCATATCGACGCGCCAGCCCCGAACTTGAATAGCCCGCGCAGAGCGGCGTCCCGTCAAGTCACCCTCGGTTTGACCCAGACCCAGGCGAACACGCCCACGCTCATCATCAGCAGCGAAGCCACCGCCAGCCAGAGCGTGGAATGCATCACCAGCGGCGCGATCACACCGGCGACGACGCCGTTCGCGACACTGCCCACGCAGGCCTGGAACGACGAGGCCATGCCGCGCCGTTCCGGCACCAGGTCAAGCACCATCAGCGTCACCACCGGCACCATCAGCGCCCAGCCAAAGGCGTAGATGCCGAGCGGGATCAGCGCCCACCAGACGTTCGCCGTGAACAGCAGGTTGAGCACCAGATTGACGATCGAGACGATCACCATGATCAGAAAGCCATGGCGAATCTGGTGCTGCGGCTTGATGCGCCCGGCGAGCCGCCCGGACAACCAGGCACCGCCCATGATGCCGCCTATGGTGATCAGGAAGAACCAGTAGAACTGGCCCGGTGCCAGGTGCAAATGCTCACCCAGGAACACCGGCGCCGACAGCACGTACAGGAACATGCCGTTGAACGGGATGCCGCTGGCCAGCGCCAGCATCATGAAGCGCGCGCTCGAGCCCATCTCGCGGTAGCCAAGCAGCAGGTTGCGCACGTTGAAAGACTGGCGCTGGCTCAGGTGCAGCGTCTCGGGCAGCAGCTTGTAGTTGGCAGCCCACAGCAGCACGCCGATCGCGGTCAGGAACCAGAAGATCGAATGCCAGCCGACGTGCACGAACAGGAAGCCGCCGACCATCGGCGCCACCGCCGGGGCCACGCCGAAATAGATCGTCACCTGCGACATCACGCGCTGGGCGTCAGCGGGCGGGAACATGTCGCGGATCACGGCGCGTGAGATCACGATGCCGGCGCCCGCCGACATGCCCTGCACGACGCGGAAAAACACCAGCGCACCGATGTGCTGCGACAGCGCACAGCCGGCCGAGGCGAGGGTGAACAACACCAGCCCCCACAGCACGACCGGGCGCCGCCCGAAACTGTCGGACAGGGCACCGTGAAACAGGTTCATCACCGCGAAGCCGAACAGGTAGGCCGACAGCGTCTGCTGCATCTGCACCGGCGTGGCGCCGATCGCACTGGCAATGCCGGTGAAGGCCGGCAGGTAGGTGTCGATCGAGAACGGCCCGAGCATGCCCAGGCAGGCCAGCAGCACGGCAAGGGCCCAGCGCGGCGCGCGCCAGAGGGTGTCGGCGTCAGGGTTCATGGCAGCCGATGAGTCTAGGGTACGACCGTACGGCCAGACGCTCGATCCGACGGCGAAGCGCGCCGCTGTTGGGTGGCGCCACGCCATGAAAGTGTGAAGCAAGCCGATAGGCCGGATTCTGTGCGGCCGACGCCTCTTGCAAGGCGCCGACCGTGACCGCCATTCCTCTGGGCCGTGCATCGCTGCACGGCTCGGTGCTACCTACCCGCACACAAATCCCCGGGCCAGGGCTGCGGAAGGCACGGTCGCTGCCGCGCCGTCCGCCGTGTGCCTATTTGGTATTGCTGCGCGTAGAGATTGCCCGTTTCACCCGAACTGAATCGGCTCGTCTCTGTTGCTCTGATCCTCACCTCACGGTGGGCAGCCGTTAGCTGCTACGCCGCCCTGCGCAGTCCGGACCTTCCTCCAGTGCGCCCTTTCGAGCCTTGCACCAGCGGCGGTCTGGCCTGCTTCACGGCGCCGATTATGTGGGGCCGCGCCCCGTATTGCGGCATCGGCGCAACAAATCTCGAAGCGCGGCGCGCGCTGCCGCCCAAAACATCGACTTCGGTCAACCGATCGGGCAAACCCGCGTTCTAATACGTGCCGCGCTCAACCGGTTCTTGCAAGTGAACCGCCAGCAAGTCGACTTGACGAGGGCATGTCGCTCCGAGTGCGTTGGCTCCGTGAAATGCCCTTACCCCTCGTTCCCAACAGGAGATTGATATGCAAATCAAAAACGCTCTGACCATCGTGGCTGCCGTTGCCGCTTCCATGTTCGCCCAAGCCACGTTTGCCCAAGCCACCGCGCCGGCATCGCGCGCTGAAGTCAAGGCCGAGACCAAGGCGGCTGAGAAGGCTGGCACGCTGACGCCGGCTGGCGAAGGCGTTCCGAAGGCCATGCCGGCTGCCAAGCCGGTCAAGTCGTCGAAGACCCGCGCCGAGCGCAAGGCCGAGACGCAGGCCGCCGCCAAGGCGAAGGAACTGACTCCCGCTGGTGAAGGCAGCCCGAAGGCCGCCGCATCGCCCGGCCCGGCCGCTACGCGCGCCGACGTCAAGGCCGAGACCAAGGCTGCCGTGAAGTCGAAGGACACGATCCCGGCTGGCGAAGGCCCGACCGCCCCGAAGAAGTAATCGGTCATTCCGGCGCCTCGCGCGTCGGTAAGTCCAATCGAAACGGCGACTTGCGGGTCGCCGTTTTTTTTGTCTGTCGCGGGTTCATCCGCGAACCCACGGTTCGCGCTGCGCGGGACTGATCGGCGGTCGATCGATGGCCGACGGCGGCTGACGCTCAAGCGCGAAAGACGGCCACGTCGCGATAAAAATCGGCGTCTTCGTTCTCGGCCCACCAGCCCGGCACGCCGAGCACCGGCAGCGGCAAGTGCGCTTGCCTCGCCATGCAACCAGGCACCAGCGCATCGAGCAGCCAGGCCTGCGCATCGACGCCGTCGGGAGCCACCCACACATGCGCCGTGATGGCCTTGCGCGGGCGCGTCAGTTTGTCGATCAAGGCATGGCCGAAAAGCGTGAGCTGCGCCTCGCGCCAGGCGGCGCGGTGGGTCACGAACAGCGCGTGCCAATCGCGCCGGCGCAGGGCATCGACCAGCACCGAAGGGGCTTGCCACCAGGCAGCGTTCTCGTCGAACAGGGTCAGCGCGTCGCGTACCGCGCCGCGCCGGCCGGCGGCCGCCAGAGCACTCATCGGCAGCGCGAGTTGCTGTGCCTGCAACTCATTGAGACGGCGCTTCAGCGCCGGGTGCGCGAGCCACATCAGGCCGTTGAAGAAGTCGTGCAGGTTGTCGCGCGTCGGCACGCTGGCGGTGCGCGCGATGAAGGTCTCGTAGGCAACGCGGGCCGGCAGCGCCGAGTGGCCGACGAAGCGCAGCGGGCCGGCGGCAAGCGCCACCGACGCGCTGCGCGCCGCATCGTTCAGCGCCGCGACGCTGCCGTGTTCGGCGGCCCGCTGCGCGAGCGGTTCGCCGAGCTCGCGCAGCGGCGCCAGCCACGGCTGCGACCAGTCGATTCGCGCCAGCGCGTGCGGCGCGGCGGGTGTCACACCGGTCGCACGCCCCGAAAGCGCACGGTGCGCGGCTTGTCGGCCGGCGCGAGTTCGAAATGCGCCTCGAAGCGCTTCAGCAAGCGGCTCGGCGACGCGCTCTTGCTCTTCAAAATCTCGTGCTTGCGCAGCGCTTCACCGACCTCGTTCAACTGCATTGCCGCGCCATTGCGCAGCGCCGGCACAGCTTGCAGGATGCTCATCACTTCGGGGGGCAATGCGGGCGGTGCTGCGGGCGGTGGTGGTGGCGCGGCCGCGCGCATCGGTAGCCGGGCCGGCGCTGGGGCCGGTGCCAGTGCCCGTGCCGCCACGGCCGCCACGGCCGGCGCGCGGGCCCGTGGGCGCGGGGCCGCCGCCGGGGTGGCAATCTTCGGCGCAACGCGGGCCTTGAGATGTTCCAGATCGACGAAGCCGTCGTACACGCCGCGCGAGTCTTCACCGGTCTTGCCCAGTTGCCCGATGCCGAGCACGCGGCAACCCTTCTCGCGCAGGCGAATGACGAGCGGCGCGAAGTCGGAGTCGGACGACACGATCACCACCACCGCTGGCGGCTGCGCTGCCACCAGGTCGATGGCATCGACGGCCAGGGCGATGTCGGTTGCGTTCTTGCCGGTCGACAGGTTGACGATGGGCCGGATCGAATGGCGCTTGAAGAACTGCTGGTGCTTCAGCGCCGTCTCGGCGGTGCAGTGCGCGCGCCGCACGTGGATGGCGCCCTGCTCGGCCAGCACGCGCGTCATGGCCTGATCGATGACGCTGGTCGAGACGTTGTCGGCGTCGATGAACAGCATCACGGTTGCCGGGGTGCTCATCAGGCAACCTCCGTGCTGCGCACTGCGGTGAATGCGCCCAAGGTCCACGAAAGTGGACCTCTTCGTGGCCCGTGGCGGCCGGGCAGTCTCATGCCAATCTCCAGTGCAAGGTTTCGCCGCCTCGCAGCGGCTTGAGTCGGGCTTCGCCGAAGGGCAACGCCTCAGGCACCGTCCAGGTTTCACGCTTCAAGGTGACGGTGCCGGCGTTGCGCGGCAGGCCGTAGAACGCCGGGCCGTTGAAGCTCGCGAAGGCTTCAAGCCGGTGCAGCGCGCGGGCCGCGTCGAAGGCCTCGGCATACAGCTCGAGCGCCGTCAACGCGGTGTAGCAGCCGGCGCAGCCGACCGCGTGTTCCTTCAAGGCTGCGGCGTGCGGCGCGCTGTCGGTGCCGAGGAAGAATTTCGCGCTGCCCGAGGTGGCCGCAGCGACCAACGCACGCCGGTGCACCTCACGCTTCAACACCGGCAGGCAGTAATAGTGCGGGCGGATGCCGCCGGTGAAGAGCGCGTTGCGGTTGTACAGCAGGTGGTGGGCGGTGATGGTGGCGGCGGTGTGCACATCGGCCTCGGCAACGTACTGCGCGGCCTCGGCGGTGGTGATGTGCTCGAAGACGATCTTCAACTCGGGGAAGTCTCGGCGCAGCGGGATCAACCGGGTGTCGATGAAGACGCGCTCGCGGTCGAACAGGTCGATGTCGGCATCGGTCACCTCGCCGTGCACCAGCAGCGGCAGGCCGTGGCGTTGCATCGCCTCCAAGGTCGGGTAGGTCTTGCGCAGGTCGGTCACGCCGGCATCGCTGTTCGTCGTTGCGCCGGCCGGGTAGAGCTTGACCGCGACGATGCCGGCCGCCTTTGCGCTGACGATCTCGTCGGGCGGCAAGGTGTCGGTGAGGTACAGCGTCATCAGTGGCTCGAAGCCGGCGCCGCTCTCGACCGCCGCGCGCGGCACGGCGGCGAGGATGCGCGCCCGGTAGGCCAGCGCCTGCGCGGTGGTCGTGACCGGCGGCTTCAGGTTCGGCATGATGACGGCGCGCGCGAACTGGCGCGCGGTGTCGGGCACCACCGCGACGAGCGCGGCGCCATCGCGCACATGCAGGTGCCAGTCGTCGGGGCGCACGATGGTGAGAGATGTCGTGACGTTCATTGCACGCATTGTCGCGCCGGAACCCGCACCGGCTAAACAGCCGCCGCCGGACTGCGCACTTGGGCTTAGACTCGCGCGGCCCGCCGCTTCGACACAGCGGCGAATCGGGTCGGCCAGGCTCGGCACGACGCTCACCCGCAGCGTGCCGGCATCCTCAACATGCTGCGGAGCAAAACATGCTTCCCCTCCATCAATGGCTTGTCGGCACGGTTGGCGTGCTGATGAGCACCGGCGCACTGGCGCAAGCTGCGGTCACGCCGCCGATCGTTGACGAAAGCAAGCTCCCCGAGTGGGTCAAACGCCAGGCCCGATCGCCGTACAAGGTGATCATCGAAAGCAGCACGGCCAAGGCTCGCACGCCGGTGACGGGGACGGGCCCGGCGGCGCCGGCCGTGTCGAAGGACGACAGCGCGGCCAGGCTGGCGAAAAAGGCGACGCAGGCCGCTGCGGCTGCGGCGGTCGCGACACCCGCCGCTGAACCGGCCGATGCTTCCTCCACAACTGCGGTGGCGCCGACGGCAACGCCCGAAGCCGTCACGCCGGGCAACGATCTGCGCGCCGCCGCCGCAGCCCTGCCGATCATGGCGAACCCCGCAAACCTGGCGGACATGAGCCCGCCAACTTCGATCCCGGCCGACCCGGCCACGCTGCAACTCGCCACCGCAATTGCCCCTTCGTCGGCCGCCGCAGCCGCCGCAAAGCCGGTCACCGCAGCGGCCACCCTGCCGGCGCCCGAGCTGTCACCGCTGACCTTGCTGAATCGCGTCGAGCCGGAGTTCCCGTCCGACCTCGTCAACGACCGATTGAACCAGGCCAATGTGGTCGTCGCGTTCACGGTCAGGGCCGACGGCGAGGTGGTGAATGCATCGGTCGCGTCGAGCAGCGACCCGCGGCTGAATCGCAGCGTGCTGCGTGCCGTGCGAGCCTGGCGTTATGCCCCGATCGACGCGCCGCGCGAGCACAGCGTGCGCTTCGCTTTCACGACCTCGTGAAGCGGGGCGTCGAGCCCTCCGGCGCCGACGCCATCGCGACCCAGCAGCGGCTGGCTGCTTCAGCGCTGCAAATTCAGCGCTGAACTCAGTGCTGAAGGATCTTCGACAGAAACTCTTTCGCGCGTGGTGATCGCGCTTCCGGGTCGCCAAAGAATTCTTCGCGCTTGCAGTCTTCGACGATTCGGCCGGCGTCCATGAAGATGACACGGTGGCTGACGCGCTTCGCGAAACCCATCTCGTGCGTGACGACCATCATCGTCATGCCTTCCTTGGCCAGCAGCACCATCACGTCGAGCACCTCGCCGACCATCTCGGGGTCGAGCGCCGAAGTGGGCTCGTCGAACAGCATCACGATCGGGTCCATGCTGAGCGCGCGCGCGATCGCCACGCGCTGCTGCTGGCCGCCCGACAACTGGCCGGGGAACTTGTCCTTGTGGGCCATCAGGCCGACGCGGTCGAGCATCTTCATGCCGCGCGCCTTCGAGTCGTCGGGGCTGCGGCTCAGCACCTTGATCTGCGCCAGCGTCAGGTTCTCGGTGACGGTGAGGTGGGGGAACAGTTCGAAGTGCTGGAACACCATGCCGACGCGGGCGCGCAACTTCGGCAGGTCGGTCTTTGGGTCGGCGATGGAGATGCCGTCGACGACGATGTCGCCCTTCTGGAACGGCTCGAGCGCGTTCACGGTCTTGATCAGGGTCGACTTGCCGGAACCCGACGGGCCGCACACGACGACGACCTCGCCCTTCTTGATGGTGGTGCTGCAGTCGGTCAGCACCTGAAAGCTGCCGTACCACTTCGAGACGTTCTTGATGTCGATCATGTGAGTTCCTTCCGAGGCGGCGCGGTGCCCCCATCCCGGCCATCCCCCAGAGGGGGAAGGAGTGAAGTGTCGAAGAGCTATCTGATGATGGCGATCTTCTTCTGCAATCGGCGCACGAGCATCGACAGGCTGAAGCAGATGATGAAGTAGACGACCGCCGCGACCAGATAGGTCTCGACCGGCCGATTGAAATTCTTGCCCGCGACCTCGAAGCCCTTCAGCAGGTCATAGGCGCCGATGGCATACACAAGAGACGTGTCCTGGAACAGGATGATGGTCTGCGTCATCAGCACCGGCAGCATGTTACGGAACGCCTGCGGCAGCACGATGAGCTGCATGCACTGGGCATACGTCATGCCCACCGCATAGCCGGCATGCACCTGCCCCTTCGAGACCGACTGGATGCCGGCTCGCATGATCTCGGAGTAGTACGCCGCCTCGAACACCGTGAAGGTGATGATGGCCGCGATCTCGGAGCGGTAGCGCGTGCCCAGCCCGCCCGGAATCGCGGCGTAGAAATAGGCCGGGATCAGCAGGAAGAACCACAGGATCACCATCACCAGCGGGATCGACCGCAAGGTGTTGACATAGAACGCGGCCGGCAGCACCAGCCACTTCTTGCCCGACAGGCGCATCAGCGCCAGCAAGGTGCCGATGGCGATGCCGCCGATCATCGCGATCAGGGTGAGCTGCACCGAGAAGATCAAGCCCTTGACGACGAAGTTGGAGACGACCGTCCAGGTGAAGAAGCTGAAGTCGAGATTCATCAGGCTCTCCCGCCGGGCCGCCCCAAGGGGAACCTGCGCCCCTCGGGCCACGCAGGGGCCCGTGCCGCGCCTTGGGGGAAGGAGCGAAGCGACGCGGGGGCCATCATTTGCCGCCCCCGATCATGCCGGGGACCTGCACGCGGTTCTCAATGAACAGCGCAAGGCGGTTGATCGCGAAGGCCGAGACGAAATACAGCGCCGTCACGGCCAGGTAGATCTCGATGCCGCGCGAGGTCTCCTCCTGCGCCTGCATCGCGAACATCGTCAGCTCGGCGATGCTGACCGCGAACGCCACCGACGAGTTCTTGACGATGTTCATCGACTCGCTCGTGAGCGGCGGGATGACGATGCGAAACGCCATCGGCAGCAGAACGTAGCGGTAGGTCTGCGGCAAGGTCAGGCCCATCGCCAGGCCGGCGTAACGCTGGCCCTTGGGCAGCGCCTGGATGCCGGCGCGCACCTGCTCTGAGACTCGCGCGGAGGTGAAGAAGCCGAGCGCGAAAACCACCAGCACGATGCTCGGCAAGGCCCGCAGGCTCAGGAACAGCGAAGGCAGAACGTGATACCAGAGGAAGATCTGCACCAGCAGCGGGATGTTGCGAAACATCTCGGTCCAGGCGTCGCCGATCAGCACCAGCCACTTGTTCGGCGTGGTGCGCAAAATGCCCATCAGCGAGCCGACGACCAGCGCGACGACGAGCGACATCGCCGCCACCGACAAGGTCCAGCCCCAAGCCGACATCAACCACGCGAGGTAGGTGCGGCCCCCGCCGGTGTCTTGCAGGAAAACCTGCCAGTCCCATGTGCTGCCCAAGGCGCGCTCCCGAAATATGTGTGCCCCATCAATTCACAACTCACCACCGCAGAGGCGCAGAGTGCGCAGAGGTTCGCAGAGAAGACATTCAAAATGAATTGAGTTAACTCTGCGCAACTCTGCGTAACTCCGCGCCTCTGCGGTGAGTGAGTTGGCTTTTACGTGGATGGCAAATCCGGCGCCGATCCCACGCTCAGCCCGCGATCACTTCTTCGCGTAATCTTCCAGCGGCTTGTCGGTCGGGTTCGCCCAGGCGGCCTTGGTCAACTCCGACGCCGGCAGGCCGACCTTGGTGTTGGTCGGCGGGATCGGCTGCAGGAACCACTTGTCGTAGAGCTTGGCGACATCGCCGCTCTTGGCCATCGCCTTGATGCTGTCGTCGACCGCCTTCTTGAAGGCCGGGTCGTCCTTGCGCAGCATGATGCCGATCGGCTCGACGCTGAGCACCTCGCCGACGATCTTGTAATCGGCCGGGCTTTTCGACTTCGAGATCAGGCCGGCCAGGATCTGGCCGTCCATCACGAACGCATCGGCGCGGCCGCCTTCGAGCAGCAGGAAGCTGTCGCCGTGGTCCTTGCCGAACAGCTCCTTGAAGTCGACGCCGGTGGCGCGCTCGTGCTTGCGCAGCAGTTGCACCGAGGTCGTGCCGGTGGTGGTGGCGACCGTCTTGTTCGCGAGTTGCGCGATGTTGGTGATGCCCGAATTCGCCTTCACCGCGATGCGCACTTCCTCGACGTAAAGCGTCGGCGCAAAGGCCACGTCTTTCTGGCGCGTGGCGTTGTTGGTGGTCGAGCCGCACTCCAGATCGACGGTGCCGTTCTGCACCAGCGGAATGCGGTTCTGCGAAGTTACCGGCTGGTACTTAATGTCGAGCTTGGCCATGCCGAGCTGCTTTTGCACATCGGCCAGCACCTTCTGGCAGACGTCGTAGTGAAAGCCGGTGTACTTGCCGTCACCCAGCGTGTAGGCGAGTGCGCCGGACGACTCGCGCACGCCCATCGTGACGCTGCCCGAATCTTTGATCTTCTTCAGCGTGTCTTCGGCCTGGGCCGCGCCGATCGCGACCAGTGCGGCGGCTGCGGCCACCGCGTTCGCGAACATCGACTTGCGCATGGAAACTCCTGAAAAGTTGAAAACGATAAAACCGAAATTCTAGGGATGGCGGCACGCCGGGCAACGCGTATTTGCCCGTGCCCGTGCGCAGAATTGGCACGCACCCACACCGGGCCACTGCAGTGCCAGCGATCAGCGGCCCGAGGCCAGAAAATCCCACAGCGCGAGCGCGCCGGGTTTGTTGTGGCGCGCCATTTCGGGGCGCTCGCGGTAGATGCGGATGTCCATCGTCAGCTCGTGCGCACCGGGCGGTGCGGCGCGCACCAGTCGCCGGCTCTTGAGTTCCTTCTTCACCGACGTGGCCGGCAGGAAGGCCAGACCATGGCCCTCGATTGCCATTGCCTTCAGCACCTCGGCCATATCGGTCTCGTAGATCGGATCGAGCCGCAGCGGCTCGGGCGCGAGCTTGGTGATGACCTCGACCAGCCGGCCGAGGTACGCACCTTCGGCATAGGCAAGGAAGGGCACGCTGCGGCCCGGCGCGGCCGGCAGGCTGAACATCGGCTGGCCGTTCGCATCGCCCTTCGCATAGGCCACCAGCGACTCGTGGCCGAGGCTGAGCATCTCGTAGCGTGCCGGGTTGAGCTGCAGCGGCTGGGAAGGGTGGTGGTAGGCCATCAGCAGGTCGCAACTGCCTTCGGTGAGGTGCATCACCGCGTCGTGTACGTTGAGTGCGATGAGCCGGCTCTTCATCGCGGTGAAGTGCGCCCGCAGGTCCATCACCCAATGCGGGAAGAAGGTGAACGCGAGCGAGTGCGGTACCGCGAACTCGATCATGTCGTGGCCGGCCGCCTTGTGGCCGCGCATCATGTTGCGTGTGGCCTGCAGCGAGCCGAGGACTTCGAGCGCCTGCGCATGCAGGGTCTCGCCGGCGGGGGTCAGGCGGGTCGGGTAGGACGACCGGTCCACCAGGTCGATGCCGGCCCAGGCCTCGAGCGACTGGATGCGGCGCGAGAACGCCGGCTGCGTGACATGGCGCAACTGCGCCGAGCGCGAGAAGCTGCGCGTCTCGGCGAGGCTGACGAAGTCTTCGAGCCACTTGGTTTCCACGGAGGAAGTTTAGCGAGGCGGTTGAGTCAAGTTTCCAGGAGAAAACTCACGCACCGCCGAGGCGCAGAGAACGCAGAGTTGCGCAGAGAATTCAAATGGCCTTAGGTTCTTCTCTGCGGACCTCTGCGCCCTCTGCGCCTCGGCGGTGCGTGAGTTGATTCTTTCGGTGATGGGCGCCAGCACCCCTTCAGACAACCGCCTCTTCCACACTGCTCTGCTGCTCTGCTGCTCTGCTGCTCTGCTGCTCTGCTGCACTGCCCTGCTGCACTGCTCGGCCGCAACCACCACATGTCGGCATACCGCCCATCCAGCGCAAGCAGCTCGGCGTGCTCGAATCGTCGGCCGACTACGCCGCCGCCTCGCGCGGAAGGCTGAATTCGAAGCGCGTGCCGCGAGCGAGTTCCGAGCTCACGCGGATCGCGCAGCCGTGCAGTTCGAGGATGCGTTTGACGATCGCCAGCCCCAGCCCGGCGCTTGGCCCGGCGCCAACCGACTCCGCCCCTTCGGCCTGGTAGTAGCGCTCGAAGACGTGCGCCAGGTGCTGCTCGGCAATGCCCTTGCCGGTGTCGGTCACGCTCACACGCAGGTGGCCGCAGCCGCGCGCCACGCCGATGCTTACCTTGCCGCCCGGCGGCGTGTGGCGCAGCGCGTTGTCGATCAGGTTCTGGAACACGCGCTCGATCAACGCGATGTCGGCCCGGACGCAGTCGTCCGACTGGCTCGAGGCGCTCAGCGCGAGCGCAACGCTCCGGCCCCGGGCTTCGATCTGGTAGCCGTCGACGATGTCTTGCAGCAACTCGGCGAGGCAGAACACTTCGAGCTTCGGTTCCAAGCGGCCGGCATCGAGCTTGGAGAGCTCGAACAAGTCACCGATGCGCCGTGCCAGGCTCGCGCAGTGGCGCAGGATCACCTGCAACGCCAGCCTGCGTTCGTGTGGCGGCAGCACGTCGTTTTTCAACAGGCAGTGTTCGGCATAGCCCTGAATGCTGGTGAGCGGGGTCTGCAAGTCGTGCGAGAGGTTGGAGACGAGTTCGCGGCGCATGCGGTCGTTGGCCTCCACCTGCTTGAACTGCTCGGCGATGCGGGCCTGCATGGCGGTCATCGTCTGTTCGAGCAGGCCGATCTCGTCGGCGCGACTTGCGGCCGGCGAGCGCTGCGAGTCGCTTTCGCGGAAGGCCTGGGCCTGGGCGGTGAGCCGGCGCAGCGGCCGCGTCAGCACGTTGAGCGACGCGAGCAGCGCGAGCCCGGCCAGGCTCACCGCAAGCAGCACCGCGAGCGTGGTCTCGCGCATCGCGCTCGATCGGGCCGAGCCCTGCGCGAGCCCCACCGCCGCCTCGCCTCGCAGCACGATGTAGAGGTAGCCAGCCGGCCCCGAACCTGCGTTGCCGATGGCGGCCGCCGAGAAGATGTTGCGCGTGCCGGGCACCTTCGGGTCGTCGCCGAGCACCGGCAGTTCGAGGTGCTCGGCACGCAGCAACCGACGCACCGGCGCCAGGTCGACCGAGTCGAGTGGCAGGTTCGCACGGTCGAGTGCGTGGCCGATGATGGCGCCGCCAGCGTCGAGCAGGTAGACCTCAACCGCCGGGTTGGCGCGCATCACGTACATCGCCATGTCCATGAGCAGCGGGCGGTCGGGTTGGCCCGAGGCGTCGAGCAAAGGCCGAGCCTGGTGTTCGAGCACGTAGCGGGCGAGGCCGAGGTTCAGGCGCTGCGTGACTTCGAGATTCATGCGCTGCTGTTGTGCGCGGTTCAGCAACAGCAGCGCAAGTGCCATCAGCACCAGCACGGTCAGCACGACGGCGCCGATGCGCACATGTAGTCGGCGCTGGAACGGCGGCGCGGGCGCGTCATGCGCGGGGGTGGTTTCGGCTGCGGTTGCGGTCATCATGGCGTTTGATGTGAACGCGGCGGCCGCGCGAGTCACGCTGCTGCGGTGGCGTCGAAGCGGTAGCCCATGCCCCAGACGGTGTGAATGAACGATGGCCGGCTGCTGCCCTCGCCGAGCTTGGTGCGAAGCCGGTTGATGTGGCTGTTCACGGTGTGGTTGTAGCCGTCGTGGCCGTAACCCCAGACACGGTCGAGAAGCTCGGCGCGCGAGAAGGCCTGACCGGGGTGTTCGGCGAAGAAGCAGAGCAAGTCCCACTCGCGGGGCGCGAGCGCGAGGTCGGCACCGGCGAGCGTGGCCTTGTGGCGAGCGCGGTCGAGTCGCAACGCGCCGAACTGCAGCGCTTCCTTCGACAGCGAAGCAACCGGGCCGCGGCCCGCTTTCGACAGCGCGGCGCGGCGCAGCAGCGCCCGCGCGCGCGCCTTGAGTTCGAGCGCGCTGAAGGGTTTGGCAACGTAGTCATCGGCGCCGACATCGAGCCCGTGCACGCGGTCGAGTTCGCCGCAGCGTGCCGTCAGCATCATGATCGGCACGGTGCGGCCCGCCGCGCGAACTTCGCGGCAGACCTCGAGGCCGCCGAGGCGCGGCAGCCGCAGGTCGAGCACGATCAGATCGAACTCGGCCGACAGGGCGAGCGCCAGACCATGCTCTCCGTTGCCGGCGATTCGCACCTCGGCAGGAAGCTCGCTCAGGTGCAGCCGCAGCAACGCGGCGACATCGGCTTCGTCCTCGATCACCAGCACCCGCGACGACCCGAAAGGCGGCTGCCGTTCGGCGGCCGGTGCCGCCGCCGGCCTGACAGGGAGTGAATCAAGCATGGTCTGCGCCGGGTCGTGAAGCAGCCCGTGGGTCGCGTGGCGGCAGCCGAATCTTTCATGCGGCTTTGTCTTTCGCGGCCTCCTGCCCCAGCCGGCGCACCACGCGTCAATTCGCGGCGAGGCCGTTCGCGCCGACGGGAAGGCCAGCGACGCTGCTGGGCGCATCGAGCGTGCCGTCACGGTTCACGCCGAACGACGAGATCGTGCGGCTGCCCGAGTTCAGCACGAACAGCGCCCGCCCTTTGGCCGACACCGCTGCGTCGATCGGCCCCGCGCCTGAGGTGCCGGCCACCGCCTGCGCGAGCGCGATTTTTCCCGTGCGCTCGATGGCGTAGCGGCTGATCGTCCCGCTGCCGGTGTTGGTGACGTAGGCGTGGCGGCCGTTTGGCGTGGCAACCACCCAGCACGCGGCCGACTGCGTGTCGGCGACCGAGGCGCTGATCAGCTGCGGCTGCACCGACGCGCCTGCGCCGACGGCGTACGACGACACGGCGCTCGCACCCGCCGCGCCGCCGAAGGCTTCCGAGACCAGCAGCGTGCCGCGCCGGTCGAACGTGAAACCAAACGGGGTGATCCCGTTCGACGCGGTGACCACCGGCGCGCCGATCTGGCCGCTTTCGTGGACGCGGTAGCTCGTGAGCTTGTTGGTGGCCTTTTCGGTGACGACGAGCACATCGCCCTGCGGATTGAAGCCGACTTGCGCCACGCCGGTGCCGCTGGCCGCCGAGAGCGCGCGGGTGCTGTCGGCAATCGGCTTCAAGGTTCCGCCCGAGTTGCGAAAGCCCGTCACGTTGCCCACGCCGTCGGCGTTGA
>JANXZA010000125.1 GCA_025355745.1 Rhizobacter sp.
CGGTGAGCTTGGAGCGAACCAGCCTCGTCAACTCGGCTCGCTCCTCGTCCGTCAGCACAATCTCGGGGGCAACTCGCATTCGCGTTCTCCACTCTGCCACGCAGTAGCAGCCTTGGAGACACGCTCCCATTTAAGTTCCCGCAAGATTAAAACACTACACTAGTTGCGATCGTCACTGCGGAGAGTGAACACCACATTCGCATCATCTCGATGCGCAGGGCCGACCGACATGAACAAGCCATCTACCGCGAAAACTTCAGCTGATCTGCAGAGCGACAAACCGCTGCGCCGCGTCGACATCGCCGCAGGCAAGCTGGTGCTGCGCAAGCGAGGCACGAGCGGCGCGGTGCTGCCGAACAAGCAGCGCGTGAACATCTTTCTCGACGGCGCGGTGATCGAGCACTTCAAATCGAAGGCGGGCGAACGCGGCTACCAGACGCTGATCAATGAAGCGTTGAAGCAGGCCATCCATGCCGAGACCATTGAGGGCGTCGTTCGCAAGACGATTCGCGAAGAACTGCGGCGAGCATGAAGCGGGGTTCTGTCGCTACCCTTCTCCGCCCCATCACTGCATCTTGTCGATCGTCGGCGTTCGACCAGCGCTGCGGATTCGACTGCGCTTGATCGGGATGATCTCGGCACCGGTGCGCAATTTGTCCAGGTAGTCGGCCCACGTCTGCAGCATCTTGCGGCGCTGCTCGAGGAACTCGGTCCGGTGGTAGGCGCGGCCCAGCGAATCCTTCACGGCGTGCGCGAGCTGAGCCTCGATGACAGCCTCGTCCACATCCAACCGCTCGGCCAGCAGCGTGCGCGCCATCGCTCGGAATCCGTGGCCTGTCATCTCGTCGCTCGGGAAGCCCATGCGTCGCAACGCCGAGAGTACGCCGTTGTCGCTCATCGGCCGTTCGCCGGTGCGCGGGCTCGGGAACAGATACCGGCCATGCCCCGTCAGCGGCTGCAGCTCGCGCAGGATCGCAAGGGCCTGTCGAGACAGCGGAACAACGTGCGCTGCGCCGCTCAGCTTCTCCTGCTTGGTTCGCTTCATGCGTGCAGCCGGGATGCGCCACTGCGCGGCATCGAGATCGAACTCGATCCACTCGGCCTTTCGCAACTCCCCCGGGCGAACGAAGACGAGGGGTGCGAGTTGAAGCGCCGCGCGAGTGATCGGCATGCCCTTGTAGCTTTCGATTGCCCGCAGCAAATCACCCACGCGCTTGGGGTCGGTGATCGCCGCCATGTGCCGCACCAACACGGGCTTCAACGCACCGCGCAGGTCGGGCGTTGGGTCACGTTCCGCTCGGCCGGTCGCGATCGAATAACGGAACACTTGGCCACACGCCTGCAACGCGCGATGCGCCGTCTCGATCGCTCCGCGCGCTTCGATCCGGCGCATGGCTTGGAGCAGTTGCGGCGCCTTGATCTCGTCGACCGGCAGCCCGCCCAGCCAAGGAAAGACATCCTGTTCTAGCCGGATCAGCGTGCGAGCAGCATGGCCGGCACTGACTTGGCCAAGATGGGTGGTGGCGTGCCATTCGCGCGCGACCGCCTCGAAGCTGTTGACCACAGCTTCCGATCGGCTTGCCTTCTCGGCCTTGCGGGCAGCACTTGGGTCCACGCCTTGCGCGACGAGGCGTCGCGCCTGATCACGTTTGTCGCGCACCGCCTTCAAGCCAGTGTCGGGATAGGTCCCCAAAGACAGCAGCTTCGCCTTGCCGTCGAAGCGGTACTTCAGCCGCCACCACTTGCCACCCTTCGGGCTGACTTCCAGATAGAGGCCGCGATCGTCGTACAGGCGAACCGGCCGCTCTACTGGCTTCGCGTTTCGAATCTGTGTGTCGGTGAGGGTGGGCATTTGGGATAACTGCTTTTCAGCTCGGAGCAGTTACCCCGAAAGTTATCCCATATTGCCTGAATATTCAAGCGGACGTTCCGAGACGTCCTGGGCAAAGAAAAACCCCCAAGTCGTTGATTTACTTGGGGGTTCTGGGACTCTACGGGACGTTCTGGGACGTCTTCAAATCATCGTCTGGTGGAGCTGGGGGGAATCGAACCCCCGTCCGAAAGCCATCGCCGGGCAGATCTACATGCTTAGCTGACTGATTTGGATTTAGGGGTGCAGGTCGCGCAGCAGCACGCTACCTGCCTCCCGAGTCACTTGATTTAGCCCTGTGCTGAGTGACCCAGCGCAGGACGAGCCAATGTGTATGACCTCGCAGCCTTCAGGTTACCCCTCAGGCCCAGCCCATCGGCCAACTGTTGCGAGGCTCACCGGTTTTAAGCGGCGAGGGCGTACGTTTGATCGTTCGCAGTTACTTTGTTTCCAGTGGATTTACGAGCGTACTGGTGCTCGGCATGCCCTGTTCCAACTCAGAACCCTCGTCGAAGCCAGGTCAGCCCCAGAGCGTGTAGTTTAGGCCATCGCCAGCAGCTTCAAGAGCTCACTTGGCGACTCGATGACGAACGAGGCGCCCCACGAGTCGATGGGCGCGCCAGACCCGAGGTAGCCCCAGCGCACCGCGACGGTGGCCATGCCGGCGGCGGTACCGGCCTGAACATCGCGAAGATCGTCACCGACATACAGGCAGCGCGACGAGTCGACGCAGAGCCGTCGCGCGGCTTCGAGCAGCGGTGCGGGGTGTGGCTTTGCATGCGGTGTGGTGTCGCCGCACACCAGCGTTGCGGCGGCGTCGAGGGCCGCGAGCGAGCGCACCAACGGGATGCTGTAGCGGCTCGCCTTGTTGGTCACGATGCCCCAGGGCATGGCATGGCGGGCGAACGCCGCGAGCACCGGCGGCAGGCCCTCGAACACCTGGGTCTCGCGCGTCATGCGGGCTTCGTAGCGGGCGAGGAATTCATCCCTGCATTCGGCAAACGCGGGATCTTGCGGCAGCACCCCGAGCGCGCGTTCAACCATGCCGCGAGCACCCGAACCCACCACCGGGCGGAAGTGGCTCAACGGCAGCACCGGCAGGCCGCGCGCGACCCGCATGTCGTTGCCGGCGCCGGCCAGGTCGGGCGCACTGTCGGCCAGCGTTCCATCGAGATCGAACAGGACGGCCCTGACCGACCCCGCCGCAAGACTCACAAGGTTCACGCGACCTTTCTGCAGGCGATGAGATAGTTCACGCTGGTGTTGCCGGAAAGCCAGTAGCGGCGGGTCAGTGGGTTGTACTGCATGCCACGTGTGTCAATCATTTCCAGGCCGGTGTCGCGGCACCACTGAGCAAGCTCGCTGGGGCGAATGAACTTGGCGTAGGTGTGCGTGCCCCTGGGCAGCAACCCAAGCACGTATTCGGCCCCGACGATGGCCTGCACGAATGCCTTCGCATTCCGGTTCAGGGTTGAGAAAAATACCCAGCCGCCGGTCTTTACGAGCGCTGCGCAGGCCGCCACGATCGCGGCCGGGTCGGGCACATGCTCGAGCATTTCCATGCAAGTCACGACGTCGAACGACGCGGCAGATTCCAGCGCCAGCGCCTCGGCTGAAACCTCCCGGTATTCGACGTTTTCGGTGCCCGCTTCAAGCGCGTGCAGCTGCGCCACTTTAAGTGCCTTAGCGGCGAGATCGATACCGAGTACGGCCGCGCCGCAGCGGGCCATCGAGTCGGAAAGAATGCCGCCGCCGCAACCGATGTCGAGCACGCGTTTGCCATTCAAAGCCGCGATGGCGTTGATCCAGTCGAGCCGCAGCGGGTTGATCTGGTGCAGTGGTCGGAACTCGCTTTCAGGGTCCCACCAATGGTGGGCAAGGTCACTGAACTTGGCGAGTTCCTGAGCGTCGGCATTGATCATGACGCGATGGTAGCGGCTGCTGCAAAGGCCGATCGGTAGCCCGGAAAAAGCGGCCAAGAACCACCCCATCGCACGCCCAATTGAAAAACCCCGCCGAGGCGGGGTTCGTTTTGCGGTGCGCGCTGCTTACTTGCCGCGCGTGCCCACGACTTCAATTTCGACGCGGCGATTCTTCGCACGGCCTTCGGAAGTCTTGTTGTCGGCAACCGGCTGCTTCTCGCCCTTGCCTTCGGTGTAGACGCGGTTCTTTTCGACGCCCTTGCTCACCAGGTAGGCCTTGACAGCTTCGGAGCGCTTCACCGACAACTTCTGGTTGTACTTGTCGCTGCCCACCGAGTCGGTGTGACCGACGGCGATGATGACTTCGAGATTGATGCCGCCCATCTTGCCGACCAGATCGTCGAGCTTCGCCTTGCCCGCGGGCTTTAGCACATGCTTGTCGAAGTCGAAGAATGCATCGGCCGCGAAGGTTACCTTCTCGGTCGTGGCGACCGGGGCGACCACAGGGGCCGGAGCCGGAGCAGGAGCCGGAGCCGCAGACTTCGGTGCTGCCGGAGCCGGCGCGGGCGCCATCGGTGCTGCGGCCGGAGCAGCCATCGGCTTGATGGCGCCATCGCAATCGACAGCGGCAGTAGCCGGTGTCCAGTTGCCATCGCGCCAGCAAAGTTCGTTGGTGCCATTCTTCCAAGGCAGGTTGCCACTGCCGTTGACCCAGTTGTCAACCGACTGCGCAAACGCGCCGGACATGGAAGTTGCGATGGCGGCAGTTGCAAAAAGCGACGCCACCTTGTTCAGTTTCTTCATGATTCTCCTCTCGAGGGAAGGCGCAGTAATGTTCTGCAAAACGTCCGAACCGGAATCGGAAAGTACTGGTTAGCCCCGCGCTGAAACACCTGCACCGGGCGCTGACCACCGACCGAGTTATTGTGCCATAGGGCATTCGCACAACTGGCTTTTGGCCCCCTGGCGGGCGCTCCGCACCGTCGTTGTTGCATCAGCGCTACAGCCGTCGGCACTTACAATCGAGGGCTTTGCAGCGCTCGCGCACTGCAATCGCCTGTTTCCGGCCCCCTTCGTACCGACACCGCATGACCCAGTTCGCCAAGGAAACCCTGCCCATCAGCCTCGAAGAGGAAATGCGGCGTTCCTACCTCGATTACGCGATGAGCGTGATCGTCGGCCGGGCCCTCCCCGACGCGCGCGACGGCCTCAAACCGGTGCATCGGCGTTCGCTGTTTGCAATGCACGAGTTGAACAACGACTGGAACCGGCCGTACAAGAAATCGGCCCGCATCGTCGGCGACGTGATCGGCAAGTACCACCCGCACGGCGACCAGTCGGTCTACGACACCATCGTGCGCATGGCGCAGGATTTCTCGATGCGCCACATGCTCGTCGATGGCCAGGGCAACTTCGGTTCGGTCGACGGCGACAACGCCGCAGCGATGCGCTACACCGAAATCCGCCTGGCCAAGATCGCGCACGAGATGCTCGCCGATCTGGACAAGGAAACCGTCGACTTCGGCCCGAACTATGACGGCAGCGAGAAGGAGCCGCTGGTCATGCCGTCGCGGCTGCCGAACCTGCTGGTGAACGGCTCGGGCGGCATCGCCGTGGGCATGGCCACGAACATTCCGCCGCACAACCTGAACGAGGTAGTCGACGCCTGCCAGCACCTGCTGAAGAACCCGGCGGCGAGCATCGACGAGCTGATGGAGATCGTGCTCGCACCCGACTTCCCGACCGCCGGCATTATTTACGGTTTGTCGGGTGTGCGCGACGGCTACCGCACCGGCCGCGGCCGGGTGATCATGCGCGCGAAGTGCCACTTCGAAGACATCGACAAAGGCCAGCGCCAGTCGATCATCGTCGACGAGATTCCGTACCAGGTGAACAAGAAGAATCTGCTCGAGCGCATGGCTGAACTGGTGCACGAGAAGAAGCTGGAAGGCATCAGCCACATCCAGGACGAGTCCGACAAATCGGGCATGCGCGTGGTGATCGAACTGAAGCGCGGCGAAGTTCCCGAGGTGGTGCTGAACAATCTGTACAAGCAGACGCAGCTGCAGGACACCTTCGGCATGAACATGGTGGCCTTGATCGACGGCCAACCGAAGCTGTGCAACCTGAAGGACCTGATCGAGGTCTTCCTCGAACACCGGCGCGAAGTCGTCACGCGGCGCACCGTGTTCGAGCTGCGCAAGGCCCGTGAGCGCGGCCATGTGCTGGAAGGGCTGGCGGTCGCGCTGGCCAACATCGACGAGTTCATCGAGACCATCAAGGCCTCACCGACGCCGCCGGTGGCGAAAGCCGCGCTGGTGAGCAAGAGCTGGGATTCGTCGATGGTGCGCGAGATGCTGTCGCGCGTCGCCGGCGACGCATCGAGCGGCCGCGACGCCTACCGCCCTGAAGGCCTGGCGAAGCAGTTCGGGATCCAGACCGACGGCCTGTACCGCCTGTCCGACGACCAGGCCGGCGAGATTCTGCAGATGCGTCTGCAGCGCCTGACCGGCCTGGAGCAGGACAAGATTCTCGGCGAGTACAAGGAAGTGATGACCGAGATCACCGACCTGCTCGGCATCCTGGCGACGCCGGCCCGGGTCACGACGATCATCTCGGAAGAACTCGCCGCCATCAAGGCCGAGTTCGGCCAAACCAAGCTCGGCGCGCGCCGCAGCGTGATCGAGCACAACGCACTCGACCTCGGCACCGAAGACCTGATCACGCCCACCGACATGGTGGTCACCTTGTCGCACACCGGCTATGTGAAGAGCCAGGCGCTCTCGGAATACCGGGCGCAAAAGCGCGGCGGCCGTGGCAAGCAGGCGACGCAGACCAAGGAAGACGACTGGATCGACCAGCTCTTCATCGCCAACACGCACGACTACATCCTGTGCTTCACGAACAAGGGCCGGGTCTACTGGCTGAAGGTCTGGGAAGTGCCGCAGGGCTCGCGCAATTCGCGCGGCCGCCCGATCGTCAACATGTTCCCGTTGCAGCCTGGCGAGAAGGTCAACGTGGTGCTGCCGCTGACCGGCCCGGCGCGCAGCTTCCCGGCCGATCGCTATGTGTTCATGGCCACCGCCCAGGGCACCGTCAAGAAGACCGCGCTCGACGAATTCAGCAACCCGCGCAAGGCCGGCATCATCGCCGTTGCCCTCGACGAGGACGACTTCCTGATCGGCGCCGCGCTCACCGACGGCGAACACGACGTGATGCTGTTCAGCGATGGCGGCAAGGCAGTGCGCTTCGCCGAAGACGAAGTCCGGCCACTGGGCCGCAACGCCCGCGGCGTGCGCGGCATGGCGCTCGAACCTGGCCAGGGCGTGATCGCGATGCTGGTGGCCGAAGACGAAACCCAGAGCGTGCTCACGGCGAGCGAGAACGGCTACGGCAAGCGCACCTCAATCGTCGAATACACCCGCCACGGCCGCGGCACGAAAGGCATGATCGCAATCCAGCAAAGCGAGCGCAACGGCAAGGTCGTTGCCGCCACCCTGGTGCGTGCCGACGACGAGATCATGCTCATCACCGACAAGGGCGTGCTGGTGCGCACCCGGGTCGCCGAGATCCGCGAGCTCGGCCGCGCGACCCAAGGTGTGACTTTGATCGCACTCGACGAAGGCACGCACCTGATCGGGCTGCAGCGCATCGTCGAAAATGACGCCAACGGCGATGCCGGCAGCGAACTTGCCGGCGACTCGCCTGCTACCCCACCCACTGAACCGAACGGCCTGTCCGGCGCTGAGCCGCCTGCCGAGGAGAACCCTTGATGAAGAAACTGATCGTTGCCGCAGCCCTGTTGACCGGCGCCCTGCTGGCGCAGGCCCAGACGTCGGCCCCGGCCACATCAGCCTCGCCAGCCACACCGGCCGTGCCGTCCTCGCCGGCGAAGAAAGCGCTGGTGCAAAAGCTGCTGACCTTGCAATCGAACGACTTCGAAGACTTGGCGCGCAACATCGTCGGCCAGTCGCTGGCGCAGATGGTGCCAGCGGTGCGCCAGGCCCTGCAGCAACAGGTGCCGCCCGAAAAGCGCGAGGCCACCGGCAAGGCGATCGAGGGCGACATCAAGATGTACGTCGATGAATCCGTGCCGCTGATTCGCGACCGCGCGATCAAGCTCGCACCCTCGACCATCGGTGTGATCATCGACGAGAAATTCACGGAAGACGAATTGAAGCAGGTGATCGCCTGGCTCGAGTCACCGTTGAACAAGAAGTACCAGCAACTCGGGCCGGAATTTCGCGGCAACTTCACGCAGAAGCTGATGGTCGAGGTGCGGCCGCTGGTCGAGCCCAAGTACCAGGCGCTGGAGCAGAAGGTGCGGGCATCGCTGGGCGTTCCTCCCCCGGGTTCGGCCGCGTCCGGTGCCGGCCCGTCCAAGGCAGCGGCACCGGCCAAGAAGGCGTCCGGCAAGTGATGGGGGCAGCCTGCGGCCAGCCGCCAGGTCGGCCCACTGGCCGGTGAGTTCGCGGCCTGCACTGACGGTTCCGACCATGGCTGACGCGCCTGAATTCACCGCACCCGAACTGCTGGGTTTTCGCACCCGGATCGACGCCCTCGACCGTGAACTTCTGGCCCTGCTGAACCGGCGCGCCGCGCTGGCGCTACAGGTCGGGGAGTTGAAGAAACAGGAAGGCTCGGTGGCGTTCCGGCCCGAGCGCGAGGCGCAGGTCATCGACGGCCTGAAGGCCGTCAACGCCGGGCCGCTGAAAGCCGACAGCGTGGCGCCGATCTGGCGCGAAATCATGTCGGCCTGCCGGGCTCTGGAAACGCCGACGCGCGTCGCTTACCTCGGCCCGGCCGGCACCTTCAGCGAAGAGGCGGCGCTCGGCTTCTTCGGCTCGTCGATCGTCAAGGTGCCTTGCGCCAACTTCGACGAAGTGCTTCACGCCACGGCCGCAGGCGCCGCCGACTTCGGCGTCGTGCCGGTCGAGAATTCGAGTGAAGGCGTGGTGACACGCTCGCTCGACCTGTTTCTCACCACGCCGCTGTTCATCATCGGCGAGACCAGCCTGTACGTGCGTCACCAACTGCTGCGGCGCGAGAATTCGCTGGCCGGCATCAGCGCTGTTTGCGCCCACCCGCAGGCGCTGGCGCAGTGCCACGGCTGGCTCAGCATCCACCTGCCGAATGTCGAGCGGCGGCCGGTGTCGAGCAATGCCGAAGGGGCCCGTCTGGCCAGCCTCGACCCGGCCCTGGCGGGCATCGCGAGCGAACGCGCCGCGAGCGAATTCGGCCTGCACGTGGTGGCACCGGCGATCCAGGACGACGCCCACAACCGAACCCGCTTCGCCGTCCTGGCGCATCCGCACCAGCACCCGCAGCCGAAGGCTTCTGGGCACGATTGCACCAGCCTGATCGTCTCGGTCACGAACCGGCCGGGCGCGGTCCACGACATGCTCGTGCCGCTGAAGGTTCATGGCGTGTCGATGACACGCTTCGAGTCGCGCCCGGCACGCTCCGGCCAGTGGGAGTACTACTTCTACATCGACCTGCAAGGCCACCCCGACCAGCCCCACGTGGCCGCGGCACTGAGCGAACTGCGCGGCGTCTGCGCGTTCTTCAAACTGCTCGGCACGTATCCGATCGACGTGCATTGATCCGGCACGCTTTCGGAACTCGACCCCCATGTTCAACCAACTCGGCGTGATCGGTTGCGGCCTGATGGGCGGCTCGTTCGCGCTCGCGCTAAAACGCGCCGGGCTCGTGAAGCGCGTCATCGGCTACAGCAAGTCGCCATCGACGACCGACAAGGCAAAGAAGCTCGGCGTCATCGACACTGCGGCCGAATCGGCGCTGCTGGCGGTGTCGGGCTCCGACATCGTGCTGATCGCGGTGCCGGTGGCGGCCACCGAAGCCACCTTCAAGGCGATCCGCCACCTCATCGAACCGGGCGTGCTGGTGATGGATGTGGGTTCGACCAAGCGCGACGTGGTCGACGCGGCGCGCCGCGTGCTGAAGGAACGGATCGAATCGTTCGTGCCCGCGCACCCGATCGCCGGCAAGGAAGTGGCCGGCATCGATCACGCCGACGCCACGCTGTTCCACGGCCGCCAGGTCATCCTCACACCGCTGCCGCAGACCTCCGCCGCGATGCTGCAAAAGGCCACCGACGTCTGGGCCGCCATCGGCGCGCAAGTGCTGCGCATGACCGCGGAGAACCACGACGCCGCCTTCGCCGCCGTGAGCCATCTGCCGCACATGCTGGCCTTTGCCTACTTCAACTCGGTGGCAGGCCAACCCGCAGGCCGCGACTTCCTGTCGCTCGCCGGCCCC
The DNA here is from genome assembly GCA_025355745.1 of Rhizobacter sp. Classification (GTDB taxonomy): domain Bacteria; phylum Pseudomonadota; class Gammaproteobacteria; order Burkholderiales; family Burkholderiaceae_C; genus LMDS01. The sequence goes on from JANXZA010000125.1 coordinate 10,072, forward strand.
GGGTTTCGCGACTTCACCCGCATCGCCGCCAGCGACCCGGTGGTGTGGCGCGACATTCTGATGTCGAACCGCGAAGAAGTTCTGAAGCAGAGCCAGCGCCTTCGCCACGCACTCGATGCGATGGACCACGCGATGAAGTCAGGCAACGTCGAGGCGCTCGAAGGCATGATCCGCAGCGCCTCAGAAGCGCGCGCTGCCTGGCAGATGAATGCCGGTAAGCCGACCCCTGCCCGCTGACCGCCCGCCTCGAATTCTGCTGCGGCGCCGACGCATGTTCACGACCCGCTTTCTCGATCTTCCCCCGCTCGCATCAGCCACCGGCAGCGTGCGCCTGCCGGGCTCAAAGAGCATCTCGAACCGGGTGCTCTTGTTGGCCGGAATGTGCGAAGGCGCGACTACCGTGCACGACCTGCTGGAGTCCGACGACACCCAGGTGATGCTCGATGCCTTGCGCACGCTGGGCTGCGGTGTGGCGCTTGAAACCGACGCGAACTCAAGCGCTAGCAGCGTGCGCATCACCGGTCTTGCGGGCCGGCTCGGGGCGCGCGAGGCCGAGCTCTTCCTCGGCAACTCGGGCACCTCGACCCGCTCGCTCGCCGCCGCGCTGGCCGTGCTCGGCGCGACGCAGGCAGGCCGCTTCGAGATTCGCGGCGTGGCGCGCATGCACGAGCGCCCGATCGGCGATCTGGTCGATGCGCTGCGCGCGCTCGGCTGCCCGGTCGACTACACCGGCCGCGCCGGCTACCCGCCGCTGCGCCTGGGCGACGGCGAGTGCCATGCGTTGCGGCTCGGCGCGCCGATCCGCGTGCGCGGCAATGTGTCGAGCCAGTTCCTGACTGGCCTGCTGCAGGCGCTTTGCCTCGTGGCCACCGAGCAGGATGTCGTGATCGAGGTCGTCGGCGAGCTGATCTCGCAGCCCTACATCGCGATCACGCTGAACCTGCTGGCGCGTTTCGGCGTGGCGGTGCGCAACGACAACTGGGCCCGCTTCACGATTCCCGCCGGCAGCCGGCTGCGTTCGCCGGGTGCGATCCACGTCGAGGGCGATGCGTCGTCGGCCTCCTACTTCATTGCGCTCGGCGCGATCGCGGCCCGCCGCGACGCCCCGCTGCGCATCGAAGGCATCGGCCGCGATTCGATCCAGGGCGACCTGCGCTTCATCGACGCCGCGCAGGCCATGGGCGCCCATGTGGTGCTCGGCGAACATGGGATCGAGGTGTCGCGCGGCGCCTGGCCGCTGCGCGCCATCACGCTCGACTGCAACCCCATCCCCGATGCCGCGATGACCTTGGCAGTGATGGCGCTGTACGCCCCCGGCACGACGCGGCTGACCAACATCGCGAGCTGGCGCGTCAAGGAAACCGACCGCATCGCCGCGATGGCCACCGAGCTGCGCAAGCTGGGGGCGCGCGTCACCGAAGGCACAGACTTCATCGAGATCGACCCACCGTTGCGCTGGCAAGCCGCCACCGTCCACACCTACGACGACCACCGCATCGCGATGTGCTTCGCACTTGCCGCATTCAACGGGCTGGCTGGAACGCAGCCCGGCGTGCCGGTGCGCGTGCTCGACCCGCAGTGCGTTGCGAAGACCTTCCCCGATTACTTCGAGACGCTGTTCTCGGTGGCCACAGCGCGACTTCAGGACATCCCGGTCCTCACCGTCGACGGGCCGACCGCCTCCGGCAAGGGCACGCTGGCGAGTGCCGTCGCGAAGGCGCTCGGCTACCACTTCCTCGACTCCGGCGCCGTGTACCGCGCCACCGCGCTGGCCGCGATGCGCGTCGGTGCGCGCGCCGACGACGAAGCGCACCTGGCGCGACTCGCGAGCCACCTCGAGCTGCACTTCAGCGGCAGCACGATCGAGCTTTGCGGCCAGGACGTGACCGAAACCTTGCGGCTCGAAGAGGTCGGCGCGCTGGCCTCGCGCATTTCTGCCTGGCCGCTGGTGCGCGCCGCGCTGCGCACCTTGCAGGTGTCGTTCCACCGCCTGCCGGGCCTGGTGGCCGATGGACGTGACATGGGCACGGTGATTTTTCCCGGTGCCGATCTCAAGGTGTTCCTGACCGCGAACGCCGCTACGCGCGCCGAACGGCGCCACAAGCAATTGATTTCAAAGGGAATTTCGTCTAATATCGACAGTCTTCGCGCTGAACTGGAAGCACGCGATGCGCGGGATCAAACTCGCAGCGTTTCGCCTCTCAAGCCAGCCGCAGATGCGGTGCTCCTCGACAACTCGCTGCTCACCATCGAAGCCTCGGTGGAAGCCGTGCTGAATGCCTGGAAACAGCGCAGGCCGTTCCAGGTTTCCAGGAAACCGACGGCATGAACGCCCGACACCCTCTCTCCCGTGCCACTCATTTTCCGTAGGCACCCAGGGCGTCGGTTTTGAAACCCAACCCCGTGGCCGCAAGGCCGCACCGGAAACCCTCAATGTCACAAACACAAGTTGCCGCCGCCGAAGGCATGGAATCGTTCGCCGCCATGTTCGAGGAATCGCTGACGCGCTCCGAAATGCGCAGCGGCGAGGTCATCACCGCCGAAGTGGTGCGCGTCGAACACAGCTTCGTCGTCGTCAATGCCGGCCTCAAGTCGGAAGCCTACGTTCCGATCGAAGAATTCAAGAACGACCAGGGCGAGCTCGAAGTCCAGGTCGGCGATTTCGTCTCGGTCGCGATCGACGCGGTCGAAAACGGCTACGGCGACACCATCCTGTCGCGCGACAAGGCGAAGCGCCTGGCCTCATGGCTGTCGCTCGAAAATTCACTCGACTCCGGCGAATTCGTCACCGGCACCGTGAACGGCAAAGTCAAGGGCGGTTTGACCGTCCTCGTCAACGGCATCCGCGCCTTCCTGCCGGGTTCTCTGCTCGACACGCGTCCGGTCAAGGACATGAGCCCGTTCGAGGGCAAGACGATGGAGTTCAAGGTCATCAAGCTCGACCGCAAGCGCAACAACGTCGTGTTGTCGCGCCGTGCTGTCGTCGAGGCCTCGATGGGCGAAGAACGCGGCAAGCTGCTGTCCACCTTGCATGAAGGCGCGATCGTCAACGGCGTGGTCAAGAACATCACCGAGTACGGTGCCTTCGTCGACCTCGGCGGCATCGACGGCCTGCTGCACATCACCGACATGGCCTGGCGCCGGGTCCGCCACCCAAGCGAAGTGGTTCAGGTCGGCCAGGAACTGCAGGCCAAGGTGCTGAAGTTCGACGCCGAGAAGAACCGCGTCTCGCTCGGCATCAAGCAGCTGGGCGACGACCCGTGGCATGGCGTGTCGCGCCGCTACCCGAACAGCACGCGCCTGTTCGGCAAGATCACGAACATCGCCGACTACGGCGCGTTCGTCGAGATCGAGCCGGGCATCGAAGGCCTGGTGCACGTCTCCGAGATGGACTGGACCAACAAGAACGTCGCCCCGAGCAAGATCGTTTCGCTCGGCGACGAAGTCGAAGTCATGGTTCTGGAAATCGACGAAGACAAGCGCCGCATCAGCCTGGGCATGAAGCAGTGCAAGGCCAATCCGTGGGAAGAGTTCTCGACCACCGTGCAGCGCGGCGACCGCGTCAAGGGCCCGGTCAAGTCGATCACCGACTTCGGCGTGTTCGTCGG
>JANXZA010000153.1 GCA_025355745.1 Rhizobacter sp.
TAGACGACCATCATCGCCAGCGTCAGCCACCAGCCGAAGCGGCTGCGTTTGGCTTTCAGTTCCTGATACTTCGGATGGCTTGCAATGCGCTTGGCCAGTTCCAGTTCCATGGTGTGTCTCCGTTGTGATTGTGGGCAGGCCTCAGGTCAGACGCGCATGGTGGGGGCAGGCGCTGACCCTGCTCTGACGCGAAACCAACACCAACTGACGCGAGACTGGGCCCCAGTTTACGACTGACGTTGCGTCGCCAGCGCAGCAAAGGCGCGCCGCGCGCTGCGCCGCTTCTCGCTGGCCGGCTTGCGCCATGTCAAACGCTGCGACGAATGGCGGGCCGCACCGCGCCTTCGGCGTCCCAGCCAGGGCCGTCGAACCAGGCGTCTGCGCGCAAGTACCCCGCCAGCATGTCCAGGCCGTCCAGGCCCCAGAACAGCCGGCCGTCGACTTCCACAGTCGGCACGCCGAAGATGCCGAGCGCGATGGCCGCATCGGTCGCATCTTTCAGCGCCTGCTTGATCGACGCATCGGCGGGATCGATGCGCGGCGCCAGTGCCTGCACCAGCGCGGTCAGCCGCGCGGGCTCGTTCGCGTCGGCGCCGCCGTGCCAGACGTGGCGCAGCACCGCCTCGCAGGCGCGCCGGTTCGGGGTGCCGCCGGCGGGCGCACAGGCCAGCAGCAGGCGCAGGTGCGCGAGCGGGTTGAACGGATGCTGGGCGGGCGTGTGCAACGCGATGCCGTGGTGCTGCGCGAGCCAGTTGACCTGGCGAAAGGTCCAGGCCCGTTTCGGCTCGATCTCGGCCGGGCCTTTCTGGCCCCAGTGGGCGAGCAGCCCGGCGAACAGCACCGGCCGGTAGGCAACGCTGTACGACACACCTTCGAGCACCTGCGGCAGACGCTCGAACGCAAGGTGCGCGAACGGCGAGATCGGGTCGAACCAGAAGGTGAGGTGTTTCATCGGGCGCAGGGCCCCTCGGTGAATCGATGGTCAGCGTTTGACAAGTGCAGCATGCGACGGGGCAGGTTGTTGGAGGGCAGTTTGATGAAACGGCCAGGCCTCACTCTTCAACTACGTAGGTAGACACGAAGGCCCTCTTCAATGTGCGGCCCACGCTGCTGGTTCTCGACAAGAAGATCTCGCACCCGCTCGTACTCCGCAAGGAAAGCCAACCAATCAGTCCGCTTGCGTGAGTTGCGCAGTACACGGCTGCGTCGCCGAGCTCAGTCTCGGCGTCGAGGTGAATCCAGTGGCTCACGCAATCCTTGCTCTGACACGCGTCAAAGCTTCATCGCCGGGAACCATCGCTACCTTGCCGCTGCGTACTTCCTCTCGCCGGCTCAGGGCCAGGTTCATCCAAGCCTTCTGCGCGTCCGACTTCGGTTCAAAGCTGGCGATAAGCAACTCATGGATTCGGGCGCGCTCCCCGGCCGGAAGATCAAGGACTCTTGCCGTTAGATCGTGAGCGGGAGTGGTCATGGTGTCTGCGGGGTGGTGCCGAAGTGCCAGCATGCCATACCTCGGAGGATCGTACCTTTTGGTCTCGATGCGGACGCGACTGGTCACGGCCAACGATTGACATGGGCAACAGTCAACGTCGCTACCTGTCCCTCAACGGCACGCGCAGGCGGGACTCGCCGTTGGGTTTCCGCTCGATGAATCCGTTAGCTCTTCCAGCATTCAGAGGACTTTGACCCCGCAGTTGCGCATGGCGGGTCATCTCGACGCCGATCGCACCCGCAACAACCCCTGCAGGTGGCCAAGAAACTGTGGGCGTTGAGCCGCGAGTTCGGCGATGGGTTGAGCAGAGCCTCGAATGCAGCGTCGTTTGCCGTGCCGGTCGAGCGACGATCACCGCTTCGCAGTCGGTCAAGTATGTTTCGCGTGGGTGTGCGCGGGGACTGAACCCGCGCGGCGCAGCACCAGCTCAGCACAGACGCCGCGCCGTGCCGCTTCATCCAGCGCGGACCACGCCGCGATCTCATCGAGCGTGCGCAGGCAGCCTTCGCACCAGCCGCTGGCCACGTCGATGCGGCAGACGTTGGTGCAGGGGCTGGCCACCGGCGCTGCGGCCGCAGCCTCGGCCCGCGGGGTGGCGCGATCGATCAAGCGATCACCCGCGCATTCGCACGCTTGGCCAACAGCGCATTGCCGGTGCGCGACACCGGCTTGCGCCCGAGCACGCCGGAGATGAACTCGGCCGCGTCGATCAGCCGCTCCATGTCGACGCCGGTGGCGATGCCCAGGCCGTTCAGCATGAACAGCACGTCTTCGGTACCGACGTTGCCGGTCGCGCCCTTCGCATAGGGGCAGCCGCCCAGGCCGGCGACGCTGGCATCGAAAGTGTGAATGCCCAGTTCCAGACAGGCATAGATGTTCGCCAGCGCCTGGCCGTAGGTGTCGTGGAAATGGCCGCTGACCTGCTCGATGGGGAAGTGCTTCAACGCCCGTTCCAGCGCGGCCTGCACGCGCTTCGGAGTGCCCACGCCGATGGTGTCGGCGATGCCGCAGTGGTCCACGCCGATGCCCTTCATCAAGCGCACGACGCGCTCGACCTCGTCGGGCGTGACCTCGCCCTGGTACGGGCAGCCGAGCGCCACCGAGACCGCGCAGCGCACCTTGATCCCGCGCGCATGCGCGGCCTCGACCACCGGGCGAAAGCGCTCGATGCTTTCCTCGACCCCGCAATTGATGTTGCGCTGGCTGAAGGCCTCGCTGGCCGCGCCGAAGACGACGATCTCGTCGGGCAATATGGCGGAGTTCGCAACCGCACCTGCAACCGCCGCCTCGAAGCCCTTCAGGTTTGGCGTCAGCACCGAATAGCGCACGCCGCGTTCACGTTTGATGCCCGCCATCACCTGCGCCGCATCGGCCATCTGCGGCACCCACTTCGGGCTGACGTAGCTCGTGACTTCGATCTCGCGCAGGCCGGCCGCCTGGAGCCGCTGGACGAGTTCGATCTTGACGGCGGCCGGCACCGGCTGCGATTCATTTTGCAAGCCGTCGCGCGGGCCGACTTCGAGCAGGGTCACATGGGCAGGAAGCATGATGGATGTCTCGGTTTGCGATGATCTTTGATCTGCCTGTCCCCCGTGTGAGGGATGGCGCCGGCGGTGCCGCGCCAGCACTATCGACGCATGTCAACTTCGATGCTCGCTCCCGACCCGACGGTTCGCCTGCGCCTGGCCACGCGAATCCATTTTGCGCTGCTGCGCCACTGCGGCGAACCGGTCGGCGTGAGCACCCTGCTAAAGGGTGGCAATGAAGCCCGTGAAGCGCTGTGGGTGTGCCAGGCGTCGGGGAATGCCGAGCTGGTGGCGCTGGCCTTGCAATTCATGAATTTGTCAGCGGCCGCCTCGGCCGTGGCGGTCACCCCGGCTGCTGCGGCCGCTGCGGCCGCAACGGTACACCGCGCCGCACCCCAGGACGCGGTGTGGGCGCAAGACACTTCCGGCTTCGGTGTGTCGCGCCCTGCCGAATACAACGAAGCCGCCACGCGCGGCGACGACCGAGCCGCCATCCCGGCCCGCGCACCCGCCGGCTGGTTGAACCCGGCCCACTGGCTGCGCCGCCACACGGCGCGCTGAGCCGCAGCCGCAGCCGCAGCCGCAGCCGGCCGCCGCGCCGCTGCCGCTGACCCGCTCGGCGTGAACCGGTCGCTTCATGGCGCCATCATGCGCAGCAGCTCGTCGCCCTCGCCCACCTGATCGCCCACCACGAACAGCAACGCGCCGATGCGGCCGTCGCTCGGCGCGGCGATGGTGTGCTCCATCTTCATCGCCTCCATCACCGCCAGCGGCTGACCGGCGGTGACGGCGTCGCCGGCCGCCACCAGGAACGCGATCACCTTGCCCGGCATCGGCGCGGTGAGCCGGCCGCCTTCGGTGGCGCCGTCGGCCGAGTGGGCGATCGGGTCGAACTCATCGACGACCATCGAGCCTTCCGGGGCGAACACGCTGAAGCGCTCACCGGTGGCATAGACGCTCAAGGTCCAGCGGCGCTCACCGTGATGTGCATCGTGCAAGGTCACGTCGTGCACGTTGTCTGCCCGTGCCAACACCTTGAAACCCCAGCGCTGCGATCCCATCACCAGCGTCTGCACGCCGTCGCCGGTGCGTTCCAGCGCGAAGAAGTGATGGGTGCCGAGCGCCTGGATGTCGAAGCGCCGTATCGCCGCGCCATGCAGGCGCCAGCCATCGCGGCGTGACCACGGGTCGGCGCCCTCGAGCGCCCGTTCGGCGGCGAGCGCATGGGCCACCACACCGGCTGCAGCCACTTCGAGCGGCAGCGGCGCGGCGTCGAACAGCACCGCGCGCTCGCGCTCGATCAGAGCGGTGTCGAGGTCGGCGTTCGCAAACGACGCGCTCGCCGCGACACGGCGCAGGAACGCCACGTTGGTGTGCAGGCCGACGATGTGGGTGGCAGCCAGCGCGGCGTCGAGCCGCGCCAGCGCCTGGGCGCGGTCGGCGCCCCAGACGATGAGCTTGGCGATCATCGAGTCGTAGTAAGGCAGCACCGAATCGCCCTCGCGCACGCCGGCATCGAAGCGCACCGCCGCGCTCGGTGCGCCCACGCCCGACTGCGCGCTGCGCTCGAAGCTCACCGCGCCGCTCGGCGTGCGGTACACCGCGAGCCGGCCGGTGGCGGGCAGGAACTGCGCGTCGGGGTTCTCGGCGCAGATGCGGGCCTCGATCGCGTGGCCGCGGATGCGCAGATCGGCCTGCGTCAACGGCAGCGGCTCGCCGCATGCCACGCGAAGTTGCCACTCCACCAGGTCGAGCCCGGTGATCGCTTCGGTCACCGGGTGCTCGACCTGCAGGCGGGTGTTCATCTCCATGAAGAAGAAGCGCAGGTCGCCGCTTGCAGTGCCGTCGGCGCCAATTCCATCGATGGGCTCGGCGATGAACTCCACTGTGCCCGCACCAACATAACCCACCGCCTGAGCGGCAGCCACGGCGGCCGCGCCCATCTCGGCGCGGCGGGCGGCGCTGATGCCGGGGGCGGGTGCTTCTTCCAGCACCTTCTGATGGCGGCGCTGCACCGAGCAATCGCGCTCGAAGAGGTGGATGCAGTTGCCGAACGAGTCGCCGAAGACCTGGATCTCGATGTGGCGCGGGCGCGTGACATAGCGTTCGACCAGCACCGCGTCGTCACCGAAGCTGTTGATCGCCTCGCGCTTGCACGAGGCCAGCGCGGCATCGAACTCGGCCCCCTGCGTGACGATGCGCATGCCCTTGCCGCCGCCGCCGGCACTCGCCTTGATCAGCACCGGGTAGCCGATGCGGTCGGCCTCGCGCCGCAGCAGCGCGGCGTCCTGGTCGGCGCCGTGGTAGCCCGGCACCAGCGGCACGCCGGCCCGCTCCATCAGCTGCTTCGAGGCCGACTTCAAGCCCATCGCCTTGATCGCCGCAGGCGGCGGGCCGATGAACACCAGGCCGGCATCGGCGCAGGCCTGGGCGAAACCTTCGTTCTCGCTCAGGAAGCCGTAGCCGGGATGCACGGCCTGCGCGCCGGTGGCCAGCGCGGCGGCGATGATGCGGTCGCCACGCAGGTAGCTTTCCTTCGGCGCCGCCGCGCCGATGTGCACCGCCTCGTCGCAGGCCAGCACGTGCTTGGCGTTGGCGTCCGCATCGGAGTAGACGGCCACCGTGAGCACGCCCATCTTGCGGGCGGTGGCCGCCACCCGGCAGGCGATCTCGCCACGGTTGGCAATCAGTATCTTCTTGAACATGGTGTCTCCCGTGGCTCAATCGTCTGCGCACGCTGCGCGCGCCAGGCAATGTGACTTCGTCGCTGCGCCGCTGCGCGGCTGGTCGCCACGGTTGGCAATCAGTATCTTCTTGAACATCGATCAACCTCACGCAGACGGCCGGGCCGTCGCAAACAGACCGGACACGCGACGTGCGAGCCCGCGCAGGAACTTCGCCAGCACCCAGATCAAGACAATCATCAAGACAACCGCAACCGCCAGCACTGCGAAGAAGACCATCGGGTGCGCCCACGACAACCACAGGCTGGCCGGCACCACGCTGTCGCCGAGCAGCGACATCGCCAGGTTCGAGAACGGCTCGGGCGAGGTGTTCAGCGCCGCCCGCGTGGCGGCCTTTGCAACATGGCTGGTGGCGGCCAGCGTGCCGCCCATCAACGCCGCCGCCATCGCCCAGCTCGACTGGTCGGCGCCGAACACCGCCGCCGCCAGCGCCGCGCCAGCGGGGATGCGCACGACCGTGTGGATCAGGTCCCAGAGCGTGTCGATGCCGGGGATCTTGTCGGCGAAGAACTCGACCACCAGCATCAGCCCGCTCGCGCCCAGCATCAGCGGGCTTTGCAACAGCTTCAGCCCGGACGGCAGATCGACCCAGCCGAGCCAGCCCGCGATGCCGGTCAGGAACACCACCGCATACAGCCGCAGCCCGCTGGCCCAGCCGAGTGCGGCGGCAATGGCCAGCAGCGAGGCGGTGTCGAGCGGCAGGCCGGCGATCATGGCAGCAGCCACGCGGGAGGGCGCTTGTTCAGAAAGCTCTGCACGCCTTCGCGGCCTTCGTCGGTGGCGCGGATGTCGGCGATTCGGCGCGCGGTTTCGGCGCGCAGCTCATCGCTGATCGGCCGCCCGGCCACGTCCTGCACCAGGCGCTTGCAGGCGCGCACGGCCATCGGGCCGTTCGCCACCAGCGTGGCGACGAGCTCGTCGACCTTCGCGTCGAGGCCCTCGGCGCCGCAGACCTCGTGCACGAAGCCCATCGCCCTCGCCTGCGCGGCGTTGAAGCGCTCGGCCGTGATGAAGTAGCGGCGTGCGGCCTGCTCGCCCATCGCGCGGATCACGTACGGGCTGATGGTGGCCGGCAGCAGGCCGAGGCGGGCTTCGCTGAGGCAGAAGATCACGCCCTCGGCGGCGACCAGCACGTCGCACACCGCCGCCAGGCCGACGCCACCCGCATAGCAGTCGCCGTGGATTCGAGCGACCACCGGCACCGGGCAGGCGTAGATGGCCCACAGCATGTCGGCCAGGGCCTGCGCGTCGGCGCGGTTCTGCGCCCAGTCGTAGCCGGCCATCTCGCGCATCCAGCCCAGGTCGGCGCCGGCGCAGAAGGCCTTGCCCTGGCCGCCGAGCACGACCACGCGTGTGAGCGGCTCGGCCGCCACCGTGCGGAAGGCCTGCGTGAGCGACGCGATCAGCTCGGCGTTGAAGGCATTGCGCACCTCCGGGCGGTTCAGCGTGATGCGCGTCACCGCACCGAAATGTTCGACTTGAAGAGGCATCAATTTTCGCTCCAGACCACAGCGCCATCGACGGCGTAGAGACGGCACTCCGAGGCCGCCGCCCGCGCGCATATTTCCATCGCCCGGCGCAGCGGGTCGTCACCGCCCGTGGCCCAGCCCCGGGCGCCGCGATCCGACAGCGCAAAGGCGCGCGGCGCCGGCTTGGTGAGGAACAGGCGGTAGACCTCGCGGCCCTTGTCGCTCAAGCGCGGCGGCTTGTCGACATCATCCAGCGTCGCGAAGCCGCTGGATGGTGGCGCGGCCATCGGCACGGGCGGCGCGAACTGCGGCGCTACGACCTCGGTCGGCAGGCCGGCTGCGGCGAGTTTCAGCTCGACCCTCGGCCACCAGATCGGCACGCCCTTGGCGCTGAAGAACAGACCGTGCGCATCGCTGCCGAAGGCACCGAACGCGACCATCTCGGCCGGCCCGCCGGCAGCGACGTAGGCGGCGTGCGCGGGCCGGATCACATCGGGCGGAAAGTAGCTGTCGTTGGCGCCGTAGAACCAGAGCGACGCCACCCGCGTGCTCGCTCCATAGCGCGCATACGCATCGACCAGCGCCCGCTCCCATTGGCAGCCGCCATCGGCCCACCTCAGCCCGCCGGCGAAGTTGACGAACAGCTTGAAGCCGGGGTTCGGATCGCGCGCATAGGCCAGCGTCGCCAGGCCGCCGTGCGACTGGCCGAGCATCGCCATGCGCTGCGTATCGGCCCAGCGCTGGGTCGCCAGCCAGGCGACAACGGCGCGGACATCGTCGGCCTGTGCATCGCCGTTGCCGGCGATGTTGCAGCCCTCGCCCACGGCGCGCCCGCCGGAGTTCGAGAAGCCCTGGCGCATCGGCACCACGACCGCATAGCCGCGCTGCAGGAACTCGCGCACCGCCGGCATCGGGCGCGAGCGAAGCTGCATCCGGTTGTTGCCGGACTCCTTGCCATGGTTGATCACGACCACCGGAAACGGGCCATCCCCCGGCGGGCGGAACAGCGTGGTTTCGAGGTCGACCGGAAGGAGCCGCGCGTTCTTCACCATGACGACCGATTCGCCGAGTGCCGGCTCGATCGGCACGTCGGGGGCGGCGTGAAGCGGCAGCACAGCGGCGACGGCTGCGCTCAACAGCCCGGCGCGACAGCACCGTTGCAGACCCCAACTCACGCGCGCGCCTCCACCCGCAGCATCCACACCATGTCGAGCTCGGGGCAGGGATGGCCCATCGCGGTGATGGCCGCCGTGATCTGGCCGCGGTGATGCGTGGCGTGGTTGAAGACATGGCCGAGCGTGGCGGCGAACGGCAGTGACTGCGCCACGCCGCGCGTGCTCGTGTAGTCGAGCATCGCGTCGAAGCGCTCGGCCGGCATCGCGGCGATCAGCGGCGCCCAGCGCTGCGCACCTTCGACGAGCCGATCGCGCAGGCGCTCGCGGTCGGGTTCGAGTTCGGCGTTTAGTTCGATGCGGTTCGACACGCCCTGCGCGAAGCGCGGGAACCAGGCTTCATGCTCGGCGACCAGCAGGTGGTTCAAGGTGCCGTGCACGCTATTGAAGAACAGGCCGGCATCGCGCCGGTAGTCGGCCTCGGGCAGCGCATCGGCATGCTCGAAAAGCGCGCGAGTCGCCCAGACGTTGTAGCGTGCGAGCGTGGCGAAGTAGGCGTGGAAGTTCATGACGCGGTGGGTCGCCTCAATACCGCTTCGCAACCTCATCGAGCATCACTTCGGTGGCCCCGCCACCGATCGCCAGCACGCGCGCATCGCGCCACAGCCGTTCGATCGCGGTATCGCGCACATAGCCCATGCCGCCATGGAACTGCTGGCAGGTCTGCACAACCTCGTTGACCAGTTCGCCGGTCAGCGCCTTCAGCATCGACACCTCCTGCACCACGTCCTGCGCCTGCGTGACGCGCCAGGCGCAGTGGTACATGAAAGAGCGCGCGGCCCGCACCTTGGCATCGAGCATCGCCAGGCGCTGGCGGATGGTCTGCTTGTCGAACAGCGCACCGCCGAAGGCCTGGCGCTGGCGCACGAATTCCAGCGTCATCTTCAGCGCCTGCGTGCAATGGCCGACCGCCATCGCGGCCAGCGCGATGCGCTCGGTCTGGAAGTTCTTCATCACCGAGTAGAAGCCCTTGTCCTCCTCGCCGAGCAGGTTGGCGGCGGGGATGCAGCAGTTGTCGAACACCAGTTCGGCGGTGTCGGACGAGAGCCAGCCGCTCTTCTTCAACGCCCGGCCGACGCTGAAGCCCGGAGTGCCCTTCTCGACGATGAACATCGACATGCCGTGGCGCGCCCCGGTGGTCTTGGCTGCAATGAAGTAGAGGTCGGCATGGACACCGTTGGTGATGAACATCTTGCTGCCGTTCAGCACCCAGTCGTCGGTCCTTCCGCTCGGGTCGCGAACGGCGGTGGTCTTGATGCCCGCCACGTCCGAGCCGGCGCCAGGCTCGGTGATGCCGACGGCGGTGATCGTGTGCCCGCTGATGATGCCCGGCATGTAGCGCGCCAACTGCGCCGCCGTGCCCGCATGCTGCAAGTGCGGGCTGGCCATGTCGGTGTGCACGAGCACGGTGATGATGAAGCCGCCGAAGGTCGATTGCGACAGCGCCTCGGCGAACACCAGGTTGGTCAGCGCATCGGCCTGGGCGCCGCCGTGCTCGGCCGGGTACATCAGGCCGAACAGGCCGGCGTCGCCCATCTTGCGCAGCACCTCGCGCGGCGTGCAGCCGGCGTCTTCCCAGGCCAGTGCATACGGCTCGACCTCGCGCGCGACGAAGCGCGCAATCTGCGCGCGCAGCAGTTCGTGTTCGGGGGTGATGTAGATGCTGTCCATGGGCTTGTCGGTGTCGGTGTCGGTGGGTCTGGGTCGACCGGGTCAGCCGCGTTCGCGCACCCAGCGCCACAGCATGCCGTCGTCCGGGTCGGCCCGTTCACCGTCGCGCACGAAGCCGATGCGTTCCAGCAGCCGCCATGACGCGATGTTGTCGGGCCGGGTACACGCACTGACGCGCTGTGCGCCGTGCGCCAGCGCTTCCTCGGTCAGGGCGAGCGCCGCTCGCGTGCCCAGGCCATGCCCTTGCCAGACGGGCGCCATGCCGTAGCCGATCTCGACCTCGCCCTCGGCGGTCGGTGGCGCCTTCACGCCGCCACTGCCGACGACGCGCTGGCCACCCAGCACATACAGGCGCGTGCCCAGCAGATCGGCCCACTCGGGCGCCAGCTGCAGGTTCGACAAGGCACGCTCATAAATGAAGTTAGGTGCGCAGGCGCCGTCTTCGATGAAGAGCGCGTGGCGAGTTGCGAACGCGCTTGGCGCGGCGATCAGCTCGCACAGATCGCGTTCGGTCAAGGGCAGCAGCGTGAGCGGGGCCAGCGAGCGTGAGGCCGGAGAGGGCGGAGCCAGAGAGGGCGACATGTCGATGCAGACTTCCGAATCAATGCCGCCACGAGCGCAGGCCGCGCAGGTCTTCGAAGGCGTCGAAGTCGCGGTCGCGGTGCAGCAGGGCGTAGTCGTTCTCGATGCAGAACGTGGCCACCAGCACGTCGATGGGGCTGCGCACCGTGATGCCCTGGGCCCGCAGGCTGCGGTAGTGCTGCGCGGCCGCCAGCGCCAGCGCCGTGCCGCCGGCGGCCTCGATGCTGAGTGTTTCCATCAGCAGCCGGGCCTGACGGTGATCGTGCTCATGGCGAAATCCGCGCAGCACCTCGAACAGCACCAGGTCGGGCACGACCAGGCGAACCTCGCCGTGGTCGAGCAGGGCCTGGAGCAGGTCGGCGGCAGGGTTCGCGGTGTCGTTGAAGAAGTCGACCCAGACGCTGGAATCAACGACCAGCACGGTACTTCCTCGGCGCTGGCGCGTGCGCGATGACCGCCGTCGAGGCACCGGCCGGCGCGGTCCAGTCGATGCTTTCGTCGCCTTCCCACTTGAGCTTGCCGCGCCACTTCAACACTTCGCGATAGGCGGCCTGGCGAGCGAGCAATTTCAAACCGGCCTCGACCGCGTCTTTCTTGGTCTTGTACGGGCCGGCACCCATGGCGTCGGCCATGAGCTTTTCGTCGATGTCGATGTTGGTGCGCATGATGTGTATCAGGTAGTGATATCGAGCACATCGTACACTACATCCGGAAGACGCCGAACTTCACGTCGGGAATCGGCGCGTTCAGGCTCGCCGAGAGCGCCAGCGCGAGCACGCGGCGGGTGTGGGCCGGGTCGATCACGCCGTCGTCCCAGAGCCGGGCGCTGGCGAAGTACGGACGCGCCTGGTGCTCGAACTGGTCGAGGATGGGC
This sequence comes from Rhizobacter sp., assembly GCA_025355745.1. Lineage (GTDB taxonomy): Bacteria > Pseudomonadota > Gammaproteobacteria > Burkholderiales > Burkholderiaceae_C > LMDS01. The sequence continues at coordinate 11,531 of JANXZA010000153.1, forward strand.
TGCTTGAAGGCGGCCTCTTCTTCGCGGCTCCAGGCGCCGCCGCGCGCCTCGATGCCGTCGCGCTTCACGGTGGCGAGCACGGCGGCGGCCTGCTCGCCGCCCATCACGCTGATGCGTGCGTTCGGCCACATCCACAGGAAGCGCGGCGAGTACGCACGCCCGCACATGCCGTAGTTGCCGGCGCCGAAACTGCCGCCGATGATGACCGTGAACTTCGGCACGTTGACGGTGGACACCGCCGTGACCATCTTCGCGCCGTGCTTGGCGATGCCCTCGGCCTCGTACTTGCGCCCGACCATGAAGCCGGTGATGTTCTGCAGGAACACGAGCGGAATCTTGCGCTGCCCGCACAGCTCGATGAAGTGCGCGCCCTTCATCGCCGACTCGGAAAACAGCACGCCGTTGTTCGCGACGATGCCCACCGGCATGCCTTCGATGTGAGCAAAGCCGGTGACCAGCGTCGCGCCATAGCGGGCCTTGAACTCGTCGAACTCGCTGCCATCGACGATGCGCGCGATGATCTCGTGCACGTCATACGGCTTCTTCGTGTCGGTCGGGATCACGCCGTGCAGTTCGCTCGCGTCGAACAGCGGCGCGCGCGGTTCGGTGCAACGCATCTGCACGTCCTTGCGCCAGTTCAGGTTCGCCACCGCCGCGCGCGCGATCGCCAGCGCATGCGTGTCGTTCTGCGCCAGATGGTCGGCCACGCCCGACAGCCGGGTGTGCACATCACCGCCGCCCAGGTCTTCGGCGCTGACGATCTCGCCGATGGCGGCCTTCACGAGCGGCGGGCCGGCGAGGAAGATCGTGCCCTGGTTCCTGACGATGATCGACTCGTCGCTCATCGCCGGCATGTAGGCGCCGCCGGCCGTGCACGAGCCCATCACGACGGCGATCTGCGGAATGCCTTGCGCGCTCATCTGCGCCTGGTTGAAGAAGATGCGGCCGAAGTGCTCGCGGTCCGGGAACACCTCGTCCTGGTTCGGCAGGTTCGCACCGCCGCTGTCGACCAGGTAGATGCAGGGCAGGCGGTTCTGCTGCGCGATCTCCTGCGCGCGCAAGTGCTTCTTCACCGTCATCGGAAAGTAGGTGCCGCCTTTCACGGTGGCGTCGTTGCACACCACCATGCAATCCACACCGCTGACCCGCCCGATGCCGGCGATCAGCCCGGCGCCGGGCGCCGCGTTGCCGTACATGTCGAAGGCCGCGAGCGGTGCAATTTCGAGGAACGGCGTGTCGGGGTCGAGCAGCATCTCGACCCGGTCGCGCGGCAGCAGCTTGCCGCGCGCCAGGTGCTTGGCGCAGGCTGCATCGCCACCGCCCTGCACCACCGCCGCGAGCTTGGCGTTCAGGTCATCGACGAGCGCGCGCATCGCCGCCGCGTTGGCCTTGAAGTCTTCCGAACGGGGGCTGAGCTTCGAGGCGATGGCGGGCATGCGATCTTTCGTAAGTGCCGAATCGGGCACGTCGGCGCAAGGTTGACGTATACGTCAATCTTAAGGGACGGCATCCGGGTTCAGAACGCGCCCTTCTCCAGCCAGCGCTCGATTTGCGCGCGCCGGTCGTTGCCCCAAAAGGGCTCGCCATCGATGATGAAGTACGGCGCGCCGAACACGCCGAGCGCGATCGCCACGTCGTTCGCAGCCTTCAACGCGGCCTTCCACTGCGGGTCGCTCCAGACCGCCTCGGCCTGCGCGGCGGGGATGCCGAATTCAGCGCCAAGCGCCTGCAAGGCCGGCGCGTCGCTCAGGTCCACACCGCGGGCGAACAGCGCACGCAGGCAGTGCCGGGCCCAGGCCACGGCGCGGTCGGCGTCGCCGGCCTGGAGCCAGTAGAACAGGCGCGCGGCGTTCTGCGTGGCGATCGGAAATTTGGCCGGCATCTTCAGCGGCACGCCGGCGAAACGCGCCGAGCGTTCGAAGTCGAGCATCGAATATTCGCGCTTCAAGGGGTACGACACCGGGCTCTTGATGTCGGTGACCTGGAACGTGGCGCCGAGCAGCATCGCGTGCCAGGCCACCGTGCGGCCGTGGCGCGCCGCCAGCGCCTCGATCCATTCGGAGGCGATGTACGAGTACGGCGACGAGAAGTCGAAGTAAAAATCGATCGCGCGGTGCGGGGCGTGCATGGCCGCAAGGCTACTGCGAAGCCACCGGCCCCTGCTGCGAACTTTCCCGAAGCTGCGGGGCATCCGGGTACAGCGCGCCCAGCATGTCGATGGCCGCGTGTCGCAGGATGGGCTCGAGCGCGATGGCGATCATCTGACTGGCTTGCGGGGCGTCGCCAGCCCGCGCATCACGTTCCTTCCAGACCCGCGCCAGCGCCTCGCGATGCGGCGCCAACGCGCGCTGCACCACCTCGCGCCAGTGTGGCGGCGCTTCGCTCTGAGCCCACTCGCCGCGCCCTCGGCCGAAGTGGGCCACGGCCAGGTAGCGCAGCAGCGCGGCTTCGAGCGACTGGCCCAGCGCTTCGGCGTTCCACGCCACCCACGACCGGTCGGTGCCGCGCACCAGGTTCACACAGCGCGCCAGACCGACGGCGCCGAGCGCGCCGATCAGGCCGCCGGCCAGCAGCCCGCCGCCGAGCGTCAGGCCGCCGCTGAGGAGGTCGGCCTTCAGCCCGACCAGCGCCCCGCTGACCATGCCGCCCCACAGCGCCGCCTTGCCTTCGTCCATCCGCAGGCTGGTCTCGAAGTGGCTGGCGAGCCGGGTCAGGATCTCGCCCTGCGCCTGGCCCTCGAGGCCGTGCAATGCGATCAGCTCGGAGGTGTTCGCGCGCACCTCGGCATCGAGCCGCTCGGCCAGTGCTCTCTGGGCCAGCGCGATCGGTGTCGACGCAGCCTCGCGAACACCCCCAACCGCGCCGGCGGCGATGGCGCTGCCGATGGCGGTATGGATCGCACTGCCGACACGACGCAGCCGCGCGCTGAAGGTCGCCGGGTCGGGCACTTCCTCGAATGCGCCGGCAAGGCGCGCGAGGCTGGCCGCAAGCGCTTGAATGCACGCATCGAAAGTGTGCTGGCGCTGCGCCGACCAGGCGGCGCGCAGCCGGCCCATCAACGCCTGACCTTCGGGCGCCAGCGCGGACTCGATGGCCTGCAGCAGCGTGCCTTCCTGCACCCAGCAGCGCGCGAACGCGTCGAGCGGCAGCACTGCCCTGACGTGCGAGTACGGCGCCAAATGAGCCCGCCAGCGCTCGACCTCGGCAGCTTCCAATGCGCCCTCGCGCGGCGGCCCCAGCTGGTTCAGCAACACGATCACCGGCTTGCCGATCCAGCCGAGCAACGCCATCTCGGGCAGCACATAGCCTGCGGCCTCGGGCGACTCGGCGGCGCTGACGAGGTAGAGCATCACATCGGCCTCGTCGCGCACATTGCGCATCGCCTGCTGGCTGGACCAGAAGGCGCGGTCGCGCCAGCGGTCCCAGACCTGGCTCAGGAACCAGCCGATCGGGTTGGCCAGCGGGCTGCCCGACGCGCGCAGCCGCTTCACGAGCCGCGCGCTGTCGCCGAAGCCGGGTGTGTCCCAGAGCAGCAGGCGTTCGCCATTCGACGTTTCCAGCAGCGTGAAAACATCGGCAAACTCGGTCACGTGCGGTGCGTCGCGCACCGTGCCCACGTCGCGACCGAGCAGGGTGCGCGCGAGCGTGGTCTTGCCGGCGTTGGTGTGCGAGACCAGGCTGAGCGAGATCGAGGCCGGCGCATCGCTCATGGGGCGGCTCGGCCGAGCGGGCGGCGCAGCGCGCGCTGCAACGCTTGCTCCCCGGCTGCCGGATCGGGCGCCGCGAGGTCGACAAACACGGCCACCGAGCCAAGCCCTTCGGCAAGGCCGCGCCAGGCGTCGCGCCGCTGCGTTAGCCGTTGCCCATCAGCGCCGAAGCGCTGCTTGAACGCCGCCTCGTCGATGAGCAGCACCGTGGCCGCGCCGGCCGGCGCGCGCGCTGCGAGCTGCTGCGCGAAACGGCCCTGGCTGTCGGGCTCGGGCGTGGCCGACAGTTCGAACAGCGCGATCACGAGCGTCGTGCCGGCCGCGATCGGCGCTGCGGCGTCGTCTTCGGCGCCGAAGGCCGTGGTCGGCATGATCTGCAGTTGCAGGCCGTCGCCCAGCACCGGCGCCAGCAGCGACCGCAGGCCGAGCCCGGCCTGGGCGGTCGGCGTGCTCGCGTAAGGCAGCACGACAACATGCGCGGCAGTGCCGCTCAGTTGATTCGTTAGCCACTGGAAGTAGGCATCGCCGAGTGGCAGCTCGACATGGCGCGCCAGCCAGCGCGCGCGCAGTGCCGCGACGAGCGCCAGCACAGCGCGCGGCAGCACGACGAAGCCGAGCAAGGTCAGCGTCATCAGGTGAATCCACGCCGCTGCCGAGGCCCCGGGCGCGGCGCTGCCATGGACGCTGCGCAGCGCCTCGAACGCGGCCACATCGGGCAGTGCAATGCCCGACAACGCGACCGCCGGCGCCAGCACCGTCGCCAGGACGGCGTGCGCGCTGGCGGCGCTGAGAAAGGTGCTTTCCCAGGCGGCGCGGTAGTCGAGCACCAGGCCGCGCAGGTACAGCCCGGCGACCAGACCGAGCGCCAGGGCCGCCGCCGCCGCGTGCAGCACGGTGGCCGCGCGCGCGGCCGACAGTGGCGCGCTGCACCGCAGCCACAGGGCGGCGAACGTTCGCAGCGCAGGCGCGCTGCCGGATGCCGTTGCAGATGCGGATGCCGATGCGGATGCGGATGCCGATGCGAACATGTTGCCCGCCCCCGGCAAGCCGCGCCCGATTCGCAGCGCCCGCTGCACCAGGCGCACCAGGCTGCCGGGCCGCGTCCTGCGCATCAGCAGCCTGGCCAGCCCATGGCCGAGCAGCAGCAGGTAGACGACCGCGTTCCAGGCCAGCACGCCCCACAGCGGCGGCGCCAGCAGGTTGATGCGCTGGCCGCTGCCGATGCTGTCGGCGAGCACGCCGATGACCACGCCGCCGAGCATGGCCCAGGCAACCCACCGCCACCGCCACAAGCGCCGCGCGAGCCATTTCGCGGCGCCGGGCTCGCGTGGCGCGAGGCGCTGCGTCGCATGCCGGGCGCGGTGGGCGATGAAGGTCGGCGCATCGGCACCGCCGTCCTGCAGCGCGAGCCGGGTGGCCCAGGCGCGATCGTCATCGCTCCAGTTCGGACTGGCCGGCTGCGCGGTCTCGAAGGCCTGCAGCATCAGCACCTCGCGCGCTGCGGCCTCGTCCATCAGAGTGCGAGCGCCCGCCAGAGGGCTGCGCGGCGGGCGGCGCGGCGGCTCACCATGCAAGCTCCGTGCTGCGCACTGCGATCAGTTCGCCCATGGGGCGGCCCGGCGGGCTCACGCCAGCGCCCGCCCGATGAGAATCTTCTGCACGTCGGCGGTGCCTTCGTAGATCTGGCTGCCGCGCACATCGCGGTAGATGCGCTCGACCGGAAAGTCGCTCACGTAGCCATAGCCGCCGAAGACCTGAAGCGCGGCGCTGCACACGTGCTCGGCCATTTCGCTGGCGAACAGCTTGGCCATCGCGGCTTCCTTCAGGCACGGCACGCCGGCGTCTTTCAGGCTCGCGGCGTGGTGGGTCAACTGGCGTGCCGCCTCGATCTGCGTGGCCATGTCGGCGAGGCGGAACTGCAGCGCCTGGTGCTCGAAGATCGGCTTGCCGAAAGCCACCCGTTCCTTCGAATAGCGCAGCGCCGCCTCGAACGCTGCGCGCGCCATGCCGACGCTTTGAGCAGCGATGCCGATGCGTCCGCCCTCCAGCCCCGACAGCGCGATCTTCAGGCCCTGGCCTTCCTCGCCGAGCCGGTTGGCGGCCGGCACGCGGCAGTTCTCGAACAGGATCTGCGCGGTGTCGCTGGCATGCTGGCCTAGCTTGTCTTCGATGCGCGCCACCGTGTAGCCGGGCGTGGCCGTCGGCACGATGAAGGCGCTGATGCCCTTTTTGCCGGCCGCCTTGTCGGTGACGGCCATGACGATCGCCACGTCGCCGTTCTTGCCGCTGGTGATGAACTGCTTGACGCCGTTCAGCAGGTAGTCGCTTCCATCCAGAACGGCCGTGGTCTTCAGGCCGTCGGCCTGCGAGCCGGCCTGCGGCTCGGTCAGGCAGAACGCGCCGAGCATGTCGCCGCGCGCCAGCGGCTTGAGCCACTGCGCCTTCTGCGCATTGTTAGCCCACGCCAGCAGGATCGAACAGACCGGGCAGTTGTTGACGCTGACGATCGTCGACGTGGCGCCATCGCCGGCCGCGATCTCTTCGATGATGATGGCCAGCGCCAGGTAGTCGAGCCCGGCGCCGTCCCACTCGGTGGGCACCGCCACCCCGTAGCAGCCGAGCGCGGCCAGGCCGCGCAACTCGGCGGCCGGGAAGTGGTGGCGCTTGTCCCACGCTGCGGCGTGCGGCGCGATCTGGTCTTGCACGTAGGCGCGCACGGCGTCCTGCACGGCACGGTGGTCTTCACTGAGGATCATGGTCAGGGTTCGGGGTGATGACGCGAGTTGATGAAAGTGAAGATCAATCGGATTCCGGCCAGGCCAGCCGCGCCGCCAGCAGCACGAACAAGCTGCCGCCTGCGGCATTCAGGCCACTGCGCACGCGCCGGCCCGGCGACCAGCGGCGCAGCGGCGCCACCAGCAGCACGAAGGCGGCGAGGAACAGCAGGCCCTGCGCGATGACCCAGGCGCCGAGGAACAGGAACGCCACCGTCTTGCGTGGCGCGTCGATGGCGATGAACTGCGGCAGCAGCGCGAGGAAGAACAGCGCCACTTTCGGGTTCAGCGAGTTGGTCAGCACGCCGCGCCGGAACGCGGCCCAGCCGGTGTCGGGCGCGGTGCCATCGACTGCCGCGATCACGCTCGCGTCACCTTGCAGCGCCTGGCGGAACATGCCGATCGCCAGCCACACCAGATACGCCGCACCGGCCCACTTGAGCGCCATGAACGCGGCCGCCGAGGCCCCCAGCAGCGCTGCCAGCCCGAAGGTCGCGAGCAGCGTGTGAACGCTGCAGCCGGCGGCCACGCCGAGCGACGTCATCAGCCCGGCGCGCACGCCGCGCTTCAAGGTGCTGGCCAGCACCAGCATCATGTCCACGCCCGGCGTTGCGTTCAATACGAAGACGGTTGCGGCGAACAGTGGCAGGTCGTGGGTGCCGAGCATGCCTGCGCTTTCGTGCGTCTCAGTGGGCTTCAGATCAGCTCGACCGCCAGCGCCGTGGCCTCGCCACCGCCGATGCACAAGGCCGCCACGCCGCGCTTCAGCCCGCGCTTGCGCAGCGCGCCGAGCAAGGTGACGACGATGCGCGCGCCGCTGGCGCCGATCGGGTGGCCGAGCGCGACCGCACCGCCGTGCACGTTGACGATCTCGTGCGGCAGCTTGAACTCTGCCATCGCCGCCAGCGTGACGACCGCGAAGGCCTCGTTGACCTCCCACAAATCGACATCCTTCGCGGCCCAGCCGCATTGCTTCAGCACCTTGTCGATGGCGCCGGCCGGCGCGGTCGTGAACCAGCCCGGCGCCTGCGCGTGCACGGCGTGGGCGCGCAGGCGCGCAATCGGCGTGCAGCCGAGTTTCATCGCCGTGCTCTCGCGCATCAGCAGCAGCGCGGCCGCGCCATCGGAGATGCTCGACGAGGTGGCGGCGGTGATCGTGCCGTCCTTCGTGAACGCCGGCTTCAGGCCGGCGATCTTGTCGAGCTTGGCCTTGAAGGGCTGCTCGTCGAACTTGATCACGGTATCGCCACCCCGGCCGGGCACGGTCACTGGCGCCATCTCCCAGTCGAAGCTGCCGTCTTCGTTGGCCTGCTTGGCGCGCTGCGTCGAGGCAATCGCGAACTGGTCCATCTGCGCGCGGGTGAAGCGGTACTTGGCCACGCAGTCTTCGGCGAAGACGCCCATCGCCTTGCCGGCTCCGGGCTTGCCGTCGATGCCCGGCAGCTTCTCGTAGGCGTCTTCCAGACCATCGAGCGCCATGTGGTCGTAGAGCGCGGCCAGGCCGTACTTCACGCCCTTGCGCATGGGTGTCAGGTGCGGCGCGTTCGTCATGCTCTCCATGCCACCGGCAATCACCACGCTGGCAGTTTCAGACCGAAGCATGTCGTGCGCGAACATCATCGCGCGCATGCCCGAGCCGCACATCTTCGACAAGGTGACTGCGCCCACCGACTGCGGCAGCCCGGCGCCGAGCACCGCCTGGCGCGCCGGCGCCTGGCCCTGGCCGGCCATCAGGCAGTTGCCGATCAGCGCCTCGTCGACGGCGTCGCCGCTGATGCCGGCGCGCTCGACCGCCGCCTTGATCGCGACGGCGCCGAGCTGGTGCGCGGCCAGTGACTGAAAGTCGCCGAGCAGGCCGCCGATCGGCGTGCGCGCGGCGGAGACGATGACGATGGGGTCATTCATGGTGGGTTCCCTGATGATGAAGAAGACGCGGCGTCCGCGTGCCGCTGCGAAGCAAAGCGCTTGCCCGCCTCGTACGGAAATACATCGTGCACGTAACCGGCGAGGATGCGCTCCTTGTGGCCATGCCAGAACGACGCTTCGAGCAGGTCGGCGTGGTGCTTCATGAACACGTTGCGCACGCCCGGGTTGCCGAGCAGGAACGGGCCGAAGGTCTCGGGGAACACATCTTTCGGGCCGACTTTGTACCAGACCTCGCCCGACATCTCCTCCTCTTCGTTGCGCGCTTCGGGCACCTTGCGGAAGAAGCAGTCGGTCAGGTATTCGATCTCGTCGTAATCGTAGAACACGACCTTGCCGTGGCGCGTGACGCCGAAGTTCTTCCACAGCATGTCGCCGGGGAAGATGTTGGCGCGCACCAGGTCCTTGATGGCGTTGCCGTACTCGATCACCGCCGACTCGATCTGCGCCAGCGAGGCTTCCTGCAGATAGATGTTGAGCGGGATCATGCGCCGCTCGATGTAGACATGGTGGATCACCAGCGCGTCGCCGTCGTCTTCGAGCAGGCTCGGGCAGAAGTGCTTCAGCTCGGCCACCAGTTCGTCTTCGAAGCGTTCGCGCGGGAACGCCACGTTGCTGTACTCCAGCGTGTCGGCCATGCGGCCGACGCGGTCGTGCTGCTTGACCAGCAGGTACTTGCTCTTGATCAGCTCGCGGGTGGTTTCCTTCTGCGCCGGATAGAAGTCCTTGATGACCTTGAACACATACGGGAAGCTCGGCAAATCGAACACCAGCATCACCATGCCCTTGATACCGGGCGCGATGCGGAAGCGGTCACTCGAATGCTTCAGGTGGTACAGGAAGTCGCGGTAGAACGAGTTCTTGCCCTGCTTTGCCAGGCCGAGCGCGTTGTAGATTTCGGAGCGCGGCTTGCGCGGCATCATCGAACGCAGGAACTGCACATAGGCCGACGGCACCTCCATCGTCACCATGAAGTAGGCGCGCGCGAAGCTGAACAGCAGCAGCAGGTCGTCTTCACCGAACAACGCGGTGTCAATCACCAGCGCACCGGCGCGGCTCTCCTCGTTGTGCAGGATCGGCAGCGCGAACGGCGTCTCGTTGAAGCCGTTGATGATCTTGCCGACCAGGTACGCGCCCTTGTTCCGGTAGAACAGCGAGCTCAGCACCTGAACCTGAAAGTTGGCGCGGGCCCGGTACTCGCCGAGCTGCGCGGCCACGGCTGCGACCACACTGTCGATGTCGCGCCCCAGGTCTTCGAACGGGCACTGCAGCTGGAAGTTGCCCACGATGCGCAGCCAGGTCTCGCGCATCGTCTCCTTGGTCGGGTAGTAGGCGCGGTAGGTCGGCAGCGAAGCGGGTTCGTCGTTCTCGATGTACTCGGTGGAGACGGCCGGGCGCACGAAGATGAAGTCGTTGTGGAAGTAGCTGCGGTGCAGAATCTTCGTCGTCACCGAATTGAAGAAGGTCTCGGCGAGTTCGGGCTGGTGGTGCCCGGTGAGCAGGCCGATGTAGTGCAGCTTGACCTGCTGCCAGGTGTCCTTCGGCAGCTCGGAGGCCTGGAACTCGCGCTGCAAGGTGTCGCTGGCCTCGGCCACGCGCAGGTCGTAGTACTCGATGCGTTCGCGCTGCGCGCGCTGCTGGCCGTGCCAGTCGGCGGCCTCGAAGCGCTGCTTGGCGTCGGCGCTGGCCTCGCGGAACAACCGGTAGTGGCGGTCGAAGCCATCGAGCATCTTCTGCGCGATGGCAAAGGCGCGCGGGTCGGTCAGCGCGGTCGGGAAAGTGAGGGGCATCGGGGCAGGCTCGGAGCGATCACTCTTGTGCAATGAGTCTTGTGCAACAGGTCTCACGCCACGGGTTCGATCAGGCCGGCGCCACGGCAGCGGATCTGGGTGCGGCCGGCAGTGCCTGCAGCGTCTGGCTGACCAACGCTGCGTCGCCGCCGCCGCGCCGCAGGCACAGCGCCGGCCCGGGCGACGCGCTGAAGGCGTCGGCAAACGATTCGTTCTCGTACAGCGCCAGCACATTTTCGCCGGCACCGCAGGCCGGCAATGGCGCAGCGGCCAGCAGCGGTTGGCGCCAGGCTTCGGTGTCCAGATGCGGGCAGAACGTGCCGGGCAGCCAGCCCAGGCCGGGGCGCACGCCGCCACCGGGAACGCTGTCGGTCACATAGTGTTCGAACCAGCAGTTCGCGCCGGCGCTGATGCCGGCCATCACGGTGCCGCCTTCATAGGCCTGGCGCAGCGCGATGTCGAAGCCGAACTCGCGCCACACGGCGAGCATCGCCACGGTGTTGCCGCCGCCGACGAAGATCACATCGGCATCACGCACCGATTGCGCGTAGTCGCGCTTCATGTCGTACGGGAAGAATGGCAGCACGTCGCTCGTGCAAGCCAGCATCGAGAAGGCGCGAAAGAAGCGCAATTGATACAGCTCACCGTCGCCGCTGGCGGTTGGCACGAACAGCACCCGAGGCCGGCTGCGGCGTGCCAGCGACAGCAGCAGCCGCTCTTGTTGCAGGCCGTACTGCTCGACCGAAAAGCCGCCGCCGCCGATTGCGAGCACGCGGCGCGGCAAGTCCGATGCAGCAGCGGTAACGGTCATGCGGCGGCCGCTGCGGATGCGGTTGCGGTGCCCGTGCGGCGGGCATGCAGCGCGGCCACCGCGTTGTCGAACGCAGCGGCCATCTCGGCCGGGCCGCTCACCGTGATCTTCAGATCTTGCAGCAAGCCGTCGTGCAGGCCATAGAACCAGCCGTGCACGACCAGCTCCTGGCCGCGCGCCCAGGCGTCCTGCACGATGGTGGTCTGGCAGACGTTGCGCGCCTGCTCGATCACGTTCAGCTCGCCGAGCGCATCGACCTGCTGCGCGGGCGGCAGCGTGTCGAGGAACGCCTGATGCCGACTCCCCACCTCCTGCACATGGCGGATCCAGTTGTCGGCCAGGCCGATGCGGGTGCCCTTGAGCGCAGCGCGCACGCCGCCACAAGCCGAATGGCCGACGACGATGATGTGCGCGACCTTCAACAGGTCGGTGGCGAACTGGATCACCGACAAGCAGTTCAGGTCGGATTGCACGACCACGTTGGCAACGTTGCGGTGCACGAACAGCTCGCCCGGCAGCAGGTCGACCAGCTCGTTCGCCGGCACGCGGCTGTCGGCGCAGCCGATCCACAAATACTGCGGCGCCTGCTGCTTCAACAGGTTGGTGAAGAAGCCCGGGCTGCGCGCCTCGGTCTTCGCGGCCCAGAGGCGATTGCTGTCGAGGAGTTCCTGGAGCTGGGTGGTCATGGTGTTGTCTCGTTCGTCAGCCAGCGGTGCGCCAGGCATCCCCAGGCACGGTGCGCTTCATGAACTGGTCGAACATCGGCACGGTGAACGCGGTGTCACCGTGGCTCGGGCTCCAGATCATCCCTTTGGCAATGATCGAGTTGCGCGTCGGCGCCAGCGACGTGACATTGCGGTTCAACTCGGCCGCGATGTCACCTGACCGGTGCGGGCCCGGACCCAACTCGGCCATGGCTCTCAGGTAGCGCTTCTCGGCGGGTGCGAGCCGATCGAAGCGCACGCCGAAGAAGCTGGCATCCATCGCCGCCGTGGCCTCGGTTGACGCCAGCTTGACGTCGTCAGCCGTGATGGGCGAGGCCTTTGCCACATCCCACGAATGCTTGCCCCATTCTTGCAGGAAGTACGGGTAGCCATGGGTTTGCGCGATGATCAGTGCGACCGCATCGGGCGTGTAGTCAACCGCATTGTCGTGGGCAGGCTTGACGATGGCGTCCGCGGCGGCTTGAGGATTCAAAGGTCCGATGAAGGGAAAATCGAAGAGTCTTTCGGAATAGGATTTGGCGTCGCCGCTGATCCCCCGGAGCTGTGGCAGCCCCGCGCCGACGATGCCGATCGGCAGCTTGCGCTGGGCGCAAAGATGGAGCGCGCTGATCAGCGCGGCCAGCTCACTTTCCTTGACGTATTGCAACTCATCGATGAAGAGAACGACCGCCGTCCCGGCGCCCTTTGCCGCCGCTCCAACCGCCTCGAGCAAGGCCTGCAAGTCTTGTTCGAGATCGCCGTTGTCGGCCAGCCCCGGTTGTGACTCGTAGTCCAGGCCGACCTGGATGTCGTTGTAGGTCACCTTCGAGCCCTTGACGAATCCTGCCAAGGCCTGAAGCCCTCGTTTCGAGAGATCCTTGGCCGCTTCGACACGGCTGAGTCGCAGCAACGCCAAACGCAACGGCGGCGCCAGCAGCGCCGGGAGCGAGCGCCCTTCCGGGGCCTCCAGACGGACGGTGTGAATGCCGATCTGCTCCGCCTCCTCCCGCATTCGATCCAGCAGGACGGTCTTGCCCACGCCACGCAGCCCGATCAGGATCATGCTCTTGGCCTGCAGGCCGCGCCTGATCCGCTCGATCGCAATTCTCAATGCGGCCCGCAACTCGTCCCGTCCCGCCAGCTCAGGTGGTGGCGATCCCGCACCGGGCGCATAGGGGTTGCTGATGGGGTCCATGCTGTCTGATCTGTAGTGATCTTTGGAATGTTATCAATTACTGATAAGTTTCCAAAACTCTGTATGAATTTTGATCAAAGCCGGCGCATCGCCAGCTTTGCGTCGCACTTCAGCGCCCCCGGTACGCCGCGTACTGCACCCGGTCGATCACCCGGCCGGCCTTGATCGCGCTTTGCGGCAGGTTCGCTTCGAGCGCATAGCCAGCCCTTGCAGCGACCCGCTGCGAGCCTTCGTTCCCCGCGAAGATTGAGGCGTAAATGCGCGTGATCTCGGGTTGCGTGGCCCAGGCCCATCGGGTGACCAGCGTTGCCGCTTCACTCATCACGCCGCGCCGCCAATGCGCCTCGCCAAGCCAGTAGCCAAGCTCGGCGTTGCAGCGCAGCCAGCCGGCGTCGGGGCGCAGGCC
>JANXZA010000166.1 GCA_025355745.1 Rhizobacter sp.
TACAACTCGACCATGATTTATGACGTGATCCTGGTCGTCGTGCTCGGCGGCATCGGCCTGTCGGGCGGGCGTGGCGGGGTCGTCAATGTCGTCATCGGCACCTTGCTGATCGGCACCCTGCTCAACGGCATGACGATTCTCGATGTGTCGTACTCGGCCCAAAACCTGGTCAAGGGCGTGATTTTGCTGATCGCCATCCTCATCGACTCCTTCCTCAATCCGCGCAACGAAGAAACCGCCCAGCAGGGGGACATCTGACGCCGGCGGTTGCGCACCCCAAGGCTGCCGCGCGCAGGCAGCCACATTCCACCACCTGGTTCCACCGGAGACAACCATGACAAAGAGCACCTCATCTTCCCGATTCAAGACCGTCCTGAAAACCGCCACCCTGAGCGCAGCCACCTTGCTGGTCGGGCTCACCGTTGGCCAGACGGCCTTCGCGCAGGGCAAGGGCCTCGACGAGCCGTTCCGCGCCGGCTACAAGAGCACGCTGGCGGGCAAGACCGTCGCCTTCGTACCCATCGCCATGGGGTTCGACTTGGCGCAGGGCTGGTTCGAAGGCCTGAAGAAGGAACTTGAGCCGCTGGGCGTGAAGGTCATCGCGCGCGACCCGAACTGGAACACCAACGCCGGCGCGCAGGCGGTCACTTCGCTGATCAGCGAAAAGCCTGACGTGATGGTGGTTCACAACCCCGATGTGCAGACCTACGCCAAGCTGCTTCAGCGCGCCGAGGAGGCCGGCATCCAGGTGGTGCAGGTCAACATGCGCTCCAACTACTCGTCAGTGCTCTACGTCGGCGTCGATTGGGTCGACATCGGCGAGAAGGCCACCAACGCCGTGGTGCAGGCTTGCAAGGGCAAGTCGAACAAGGTGGCGATCGTGCAGGGCGCGCTGTCGGCAGCGGCCAGTGCCTACACGCTCAAGGGTGTGGAGAACGTGCTGGCGAAGAACCCCGACATCAAGGTCGTCTCCAGCCAGGCAGCCGACTGGGATGCCGCCAAGGCGAAGGGCATCACCCAGACCGTGTTGAAGCAACACCCCGACCTGTGCGGCATCGTCGGCTTTTGGGATGGCATGGACTCCGGCACCGCAGCGGCCATCAAGGAGGCCGGGCTCACTGGCAAGGTCTTCCTCGCGACCTCCGGTGGCGGCGAGCAAAAGGGTGCGTGTGATGCGGTCAAGGCCGGCTCCTACGACCTCGACCTGAGCTACGACGTGCCCACGCAGGCGAGCAACATGGCCTCGTCGATCAAGTGGCTGCTGCAAAACAAGGGCAAGACCGGCACGGCGAAGGGCTCCATCTACACCACCATCATTCCGATCACGAAGGCGAACGCCTCGATCGAAGGGACGTGCTGGAAGTTGGGCAAGGCCTGAGCGCCTGAGTGTTTTTTCTCGCTCGGTCTGCCTTTGGAACAGGGCGGGGGTGAGGGATCACAAGTCCCTCACCCCAACCCTGGCCCAGACGGGCGAGAGCGCAACTGCCGCTGCGGCGAAAAAGGCTCGGCCCCCAACGCCTGAGCCTTGAACGATGGCGCTGAACGATTCGGCCCCGGTGTCATGCCGAGGCCAGGTGGCCGCTTCGACCTGGAGACGCAAGCCCGATGAACGAGACCTTGATCCAACCCCGCCCGGCGGGTTCTAACGCCACCGCCCGGCCGGCCGGCCTGACGCCGCAGGTCAGCATCAAAGACAGCTTGACCGACCGGATCACGCGCTGGCGCTACGCCTACTGGCCGGACCACGCGCTCGGCGAGATCCTCGCCAAGCGCTGGATGGAGACCGCCATTCCCGTTACGGTGCTGCTGCTGGTGGCGTTTGGGCTGGCGCAGGCGATACCGAACTTCCTGTCGCCGGTGGCGCTGTCGGATACCGGCCGCCAGGCCGGTGAAATCGGCTTCATCGTACTGGGCATGGCGCTGGTCATGATCGTCGGCGGCATCGACTTGTCGGTCGGTTCGATGTTCGCGCTGACCAACTTCTGCGCCCTGTACCTGATGCACGTGTTGAAATGGTCGGCCGGCCCGGCGATCGCGGCCACACTGCTGTGCGGCGCGGCACTCGGTGCCGTCAACGGCATCCTGATCGGCTACTTCCGGTTGCGCGCATTCCTCACGACCCTGATCACCCTGATCATTTACCGCGCGCTCTACGACCTGCTCACCGCCGACTACGCGACCGCGATTGCCGGCGGTCTGCCCGACTCGAAACTGTGGGACTTCATCGGCAATGGCGACTGGCTCGGCGTGCCCGCCGTCGTCTGCGTCTATGTCCTGGTCGCGATCTTCGGCCACATCTTCCTGACCCGCCTGCGTCCGGGTTGGCATGTCACGGCGATTGGTGGCTCGCGGCGCTCGGCCTACAACACCGGCATTGAGGTGCGGCGCACGGTCGCCATGTGCTATGTCGCCTGTGGCGTGCTCACGTCCCTGGGCGGCATCTTCTTTGCGTCGCGTCTGGCCACGGCCGGTGGCGACATCGGCGTCGGCCTGGAAGTGACCGTGCTGACGGCTGCCGTGCTGGGCGGAATCAGCCTGGGTGGCGGCAAGGGCTCGGTCATGAAGGCCGTGGTGGGTACGCTGATCGTGCTGTTGATCATCAACGGCCTGACCACGATGTCGCTGCTGGGCGGCTACAACCGCATGGTTCTGGCCGCCATCCTGCTGCTGGCCGCAGTGATCGACATCCGCTGGCTGAAGAACCGGCATCGCATCGTCAGCAAGGTCTATGTCAGCCCGACCTACCACGGCATGCCGCCTGCGCCGTCGACCGCTGCCGACTGCGGCACCACCTGGGCCCAGAACGACCGGCTGCGGCCGGCCACACCGATCGGCCTGGGCCGCATCGAGGGGCCTGAGGACATCATCCTGGACCGTCATGACAACCTCTACGCCGGCTCGCGCCACGGCGACATCATCCGATTCTTCGCCCCCGACTACGAGCGCATGGAGGTCTTCG
>JANXZA010000241.1 GCA_025355745.1 Rhizobacter sp.
ACTTTCTGGGCACCAGCGAGAACGCTGTGAAGACGCAGGTGTGGTGTGCGGTCGCCACCTACGTGCTCATCGCCATCGTCAAGAAGGAGCTTCAACTCGATGCCTCGCTGTATACGTGTCTACAGATCTTGTCGGTCTCGGTTTTCGAGAAAACCCAGCTTTCATGCGCCTTGCACGCCGATGCCGCCGAAATCGACATGCCCAATGCCGCTAACCAGTTGAATTTGTCCGACTTTTGACCGGACAGTAGTGGGTGGGAATAGTATCAACGGGCAACGCCCCATCTTGGTTGCGCGAGATCAAGGTACGCGCGGTGCGTTGCATGCGTCGTCATTGATTGCGCGGACAAACCGCCGATGAATTCGGGCTCCACCCTGAATCCGTGACCCGCTTCGAGCGCGATCGTGGCAAGTCGTTGATGTGATTGGGGAAACTGGCAGGGTTGATCCTGACAGCCGATCACCCTGTGGGTGAGTTGAGCAGGGGTATCGATTTCGATATCAACAGACCCCTGCAGCCCATGCGCCAATTGATCGTCACGCAACTCGACTACGACCTCACCCCGGTAGCCGGCCTGGCGCTGGTGGGGCACTACCTGTTGGCCCTGCAACCCGTGTTCGGTCGGCTCGATGCGGCCCTGCCCGTCAAGAGCGGCGTAGCCAACAGCGACATCGTGCGCAGCTACGTCGGCTTGCTCGTGCAAGGCAAGAGTGACTTCGACGCCATCGAGAATTTCCGGGGCGATACGTTCTACAAGCAAGCGCTGGGCATTGGCTTGCTGCCCTCCAGCCCGACGCTGCGCCAGCGTATGGACGCGCGCGCTGTCGAGATGTTCGACTTTGCCGCGCCGATGATCGAGAGCCTGCTGTGCGGCCAGCGCCCGGACTACGGCGTGCTGCCGTGTGGCTGGCTGCCCCTTGATGTGGACACCTTCGCGATGGACAACGGCGGCACCGCCAAGGAAGGCGTGGGCCGCACCTATGCGGGCGTGGATGGTTACTGCCCGTTGGCTGCCTATCTCGGCGCGCACGGGTTCTGCCTCGAACTTGCGCTGCGCCCGGGCGTGCAGCACTCGGCCAGCGAGACCGACTTCAACCTGCAGCGCCTCATCCCCATGGCGCAGCGCCTGAGCGCTGCGGGTCCGAAGGCGCCGATCCTGGCGCGCCTGGACTCGGGCTTCGACTCCGTGCGCCTGATGGGCGAGATCGAGGCCTGCAACCGCACCGGCGTGCCAGGGCCACGAAGGGGCCCCGAGTGGCCCCAGGTGGACTGGCTCATCAAGTGGAACCCGCGCAAGACCGACGTGGCCGCGTTGGCCGCGCGCCTTGATGGCGATGCCACCACCCACTGGGAGCAGCCACGCGCGGGCAAGCGCGTGACGCTGTGGGAGCAAGCCGTGAGCATCGAAGGCATCCAGCGGCCCGTGCGACGCGTGCTGCGCCTGATCGAGCGCAGCATCGACAAGCACGGTCAGGTGCTGATCGTGCCTGAGCTGACACTGGAAGGCTGGACGACGAGCCTGCCCGCGAGCTTCGATGCCAGGAACATCATCGCGCTGTACGCCGACCATGGCACGCGCGAGCAGTTTCACTCCGAGTTCAAGACCGACCTCGATCTGACAAGGCTGCCCTCGGGCAAATTCGATACCAACTACCTGGTGTGCCAGCTCGCGGCATTGACGATGAACATCCTGCGCCTGATGGGCCAGCGCGGCTTGCTCGGGCCCGATGCGCCCGTGAGGCACAGCGCCAAGCGCAGGCGCATCAAGACGGTGATGCAGGAGCTGATCTACCGCGCCGGGCGCCTGATCGAACATGGCCGAAGGTTGATCCTCGGGCTGGGTGCCAACGACCGCGCGGCCAAGGCCTTCGCGCGGGTACACGGCGAGTTGATCGCAGCCACCCCGTAGCGCAGCCAGACCCAAGCTCGGCACCTCACGGATCCAGAAAATCGCGCTCCGCGAGCGTCGCGGCGTGGATGGTGTGCGATGCGCCCAGGCGAGTGAGCGCATCGGCGTGGTCATGGGCACCGGAACAAGCGCGCGCAAGCCGCGTGGCGGCGCGATCATCGTGGGGATCGGCATACTCACGATCAAACTGCGCCAAGAAATCAATCGGCTGCGCTGATGCTCACGGATTCAGGTCCACCATTGACGCGCCGCATTCGATTCGAAGGGACATGCACACAGGATCCTGCTGCCCGTGCACAGGCACTACCACCCGGACCGGACGCCGAGCTACATCGCCGCTCATGTCGAATTGACCTGCCTTCGAAAACGTACTTGCGAAAACCAGCCTCACAGGCAGCTACCACTCGTCCGCCTCAAGAAAATACGCGACTTCGCGTATCGCTTCAACCGGCGCTTCGACCTCAGCACCTCGAACCAGCGCCTCCTGGTCGCCGCCGTACGCTACGCGCCAGCGCCTCAGCGAGTGTTCGCGTGGCTGACGTTCATTGCCAGTCAAGAGGATGTTTGGGAACAGTGGACCGTCCACTACGCCGACGGAGTGCCAATCGACGGTCAAGCAGAGTGCGAGGCGGCGTCGGGATTCTTGTCCCAACGGCGGGATTGCGGAAATGGTCTTGACGGGGATCAAGCGCGCCGGGTTCAGCACAACCGAAACTGTCTCCACCTATTGCACCGCCGTGCACCGCCGTGCACCGCCCTAAGGAGATCTCAATGTACCAACGCATTCTCGTGCCGATCGACGGCAGCGCCACTTCCACCCGCGGCCTCGATGAAGCGATCCGTCTGGCCAGGCTCACCGGCGGGACCCTGCGTCTGGTGCACATTCTCGACGAGCTCGTTTTCCCCACCGGTTTCCACACCGGAGCCACGTACACGAACGACGTTCTGCCGATGATCAAGAAGGCCGGCGAGAGCATCCTCATGAATGGCAAAGCCCGCGTCGCCGTAGCCGGTGTGACCGTTGACACGATTCTGATGGAGTGCTTCGCAACGCGAACGTCGGAGATGGTCATCGCCCAGGCGCAAGACTGGCAAGCCGATCTCATCGTCCTCGGAACCCACGGGCGGCACGGCATCGGGCGATTCCTCATGGGCAGCGATGCCGAGCAGATTGTGCGCGGCGCGACGGTGCCGGTGCTGCTCGTGCGCGCTGAAGAGGTCGCTGCGGAAACGCCTGTGCATGGAGCAGCGCGAGTGGTACCGATTCCCGCGAAAGGGGTTGCCGCCGCGACGAAATGAAGACGTTCACATGCAACACGCAGACACTGCATCTTGGCTCTCTCTGTGAGGGCCGCAACGTGAGCTTCGAAGCCGGCCAACTGGCCAGCGAGCTGGGCGCGAGCTTCGACTAGCACCTGGGTGGTTTCGAGCATGGCTGTGCTTTTCTGGGACAGGAGAAAGGTCAGTTCCCTATTAAAACCCAGTCCCAAGACATCCCAAAATGTTCCAATTTTCCACCTTGACATGGTGGTGGTCGATGGTTCGAGTCCATTCGCGCCTACCAGATTTGGTAGGAAAGTCAGTGGGAAGAACAAGCACTTGGCGCAAACGCTCGGTGCTTTTTTCTTGGCGGTACGGAAGCGGTGCGGAAATCCCCGGCAGCGCAATTCGGCAGTCGGCATCACCTTCGCCACGGCCTCAGTTGCGGCCTTCGTGGTGCATCGGATCGAGACGCTGCGGCGCGCGGGCAGGGCGGCTGGGCAGCACCGCGCAATAGTGGTCAAGCCAGAGCCGAGGAACGGCCGGTGTGAATGTCGGCGGGAGATTGGCGCGGTTTGCCTTGGCCGGAACCCGAGACTCACCGCAACCATCAAGATCGCCGCTAAGCTCCCGGCCATGAAGCTGATCGAATTGCAAGCCCGGCGTGTGCTGATCACCCAAGCCGGCGACTTCATGGGCCCTGCGCTCGAGCGCGTGTTCACGGCGCTCGGTGCGGCCGTCGTGGCCGATCTGCGCCCATTGGGGGAAGACCCATCAATGGCCGCCCGTGTCATTGAAGAAGCCGGCGTGGTTGATGTGTTGATCGCGCACCTCGCGCTGCCCGCACCGGCCACCACCGTCAGCGATGTGGATGACGACGAGTGGCGACGAGTGTTT
>JANXZA010000180.1 GCA_025355745.1 Rhizobacter sp.
GTGTGCCGCTGAGGGCGTTGTCGAGCTGGTGTGTCCATGCGCAGCGCTGGCAGGCGCGGCTGGACGGTGTGTCGGCTTCGACGTCCACGCCCAAGGTCGGCGGCTTCGTCGCCGCGAGTGTGCTTGGTGCGGTGGCCGCCACGGTGCGCATCGAGCTGCAAGCCGGTTCGACCCGTGTCGAGCTGCACTGGTCGGTCGCGAACGCGCGCGACCTTGGCGCCCGGCTGCGCGAGGTCGGCCGATGATTCGCATCGAGATGACCTGGCTGGCACTCTTGCTCAGCGAATAGCCGATCGCGTTGGCAGTCACGTCCGCCTTCGCCAGCGCACAGCGTTTTGCCACGAGCCAGGTATTCAGTGCATCGACGATCGGCTTTGAGCGTTGCTGTCGAACCCGTTGCCGCGCATCTGGAGCAAGCTCGCGAGCCTCGCGTTCGACCTCGTACAGCTTGGCGATCAGCGCAACCGCCTGCGCGGCAATCTCGCTGCCGGTGTCTCGGTGCGCCTCGAACAGCTTTCGTCTCGCGTGAGCCCAGCACAGCGCAGCCCTCACGCCGCGCCGATGCAGCGCGTGATACCCCGCGTAATCGTCGCTCACCCTTGTCGCGTCGAACTCGGCGAGCACGCGCCGCGGATGCTCGCCCGAGCGGTCTTTGCAGAAGTCGTAGTAGACCGCGCGCTGCGTCACGAAGTTGGTCGTGCGGTACACCCACACATAGGCCTTCTTCGTCTTGCCCTTGCCCTTGCCCGTCAATGTGCCCGAGCGCATCGAGCTCGACCACCACGAACCACAGGCGGTGATCCGCCTCGCCCAGGCTCATGGTCTGGAAGATGGCCAGGCGCATCCAGGTCGCGATCAGCGACTTGAGTGCGGCGATCTGCTCGGCCTGGTAGGGCAGGAACAGCACGCCCCGCCCTTTCCGCACCCACTTGCGCACCGAGAACTCTTGTCCCCGCTGCTCGTTGACGTATTCGAGCGCTGCGAGGGCGTTGCTGGCCACCGACCGCAGCGAGCCGAACATGCGGCCGTTGTCGGGCTCCAGGAAGGCATGGGCGGCCGTGCCCTGCAGGAGCGTGCGCAGCTCGTCGCTCGACGCCACGGCGACCAGCCGCCAGAGCTCGGCCGGGTCGGTCGTGCCCTTGGCCTTGCATTGCCGGACGACGGCGGCAACGAAGGTGCGGGCGTAGCTGTTCCACTCGCTCTCGCCCGGGATCAAGGCCTTGGCCAGCAGATCGGCCTCGTAGGCGTTATCGACATCCAGGAGCGGATTCCACTTCGCCGAGCGGGCGTCGAAGGGATTGAGGATCACGTCGCCGCGGCCGGGGTCGTAGAACCGGGACAGGTAGCCGCCGTCCGCGTCGGCGAATATGGCCCGGTCGCCACGCTGAAGCGCCTGGTGCGGCAGCTCGCGGATCGCCGTCGACTTGCCCGACGGTAGTGCCGATCAGCTTGAAGTGCTTGGTCTCGTCGGCCGGCGGGACCCAGACGCCGGTCAGCGTCAGGATGCTGGAACCGTGCTTCTTCTTGATCCGCTGGGTGTCCTTGCGCGCCTGGCGGCCGTAGTGGACGGCGGCGCCGCGCTTGAGGGTGTCGCTGCCCTGGGATGCGGGACGGTAGCGCAGGAACGCCCACAGGAAGGCAATGACGGGCACGACGAGGAAATTGAGCGAACCGCTGGTCCGCTGGTCGGGCAAGCCGATCAGCGGGCCTGTGTTTCTTAATCGGTTCGCGGTCGCGCGCAGCGCATGCGCGCCGATCTGGAACCCGAGCGCGCCTGAATAGGCCCGGTGCTGGATCCTCCGGCCCGGGCGGCGGCGGTTCTGGCGGCGTGAGCGGCGGCGTTTCTGGCGTCGGGGTGCTATGGGCTGAGCCCTTCGATGATTGTGGTCCCGGGCAGCTCCTTCGTCGACTCACCGAGCGGCAGTACCGATCAACGTCTCAGTCCCAGCCTCCGCCACCGTCGGAGCCTCCCCCGAGATCGGCGGAGCCGCCAGCGTCCCAGTCGCCGCCGTTGCCAAGGTCGACCGGCCGGTTCTCGAGCTCGATAGCGGCGTCGTTTGATGTCAGGGGATTGGCGTCCGGCATGAGCCGATCCGGCAGCGTTGTTCCGGCACCCCCGCGGTTGTGCAGCATCTCACCCATGAGCATGCCGCCGGCGACGCCGCCAGCCACCGCCATGCCGGTGCCCAGCATGCCGCCGCCGGGCGCAGCGCCCGGCATTCCCATTCCATAAGGAGCCATGCTGGGAGATGCGCCCGGGTTGAACGGAGCGCCTGCAACGGGTGCTGTGCCCCCCAGAGCGGCCGAGCCAGGTACCGGCGTGGCAGCACGGCTGCGATTAAATCCCCGCCACAACATGAAGGCGATTGCAGCCAGGCAGGCCGCCCACGCCCATCCCGGAACGGCAGGGAAGGAGGGCAATGCCTGAACCGGGCGCGGCGCCAGCGCGGAGGGCGAGGCCGGCGACCGTATCTGCGAAGTGGTCTGCTCGCGCTGCAGCAGTTGCTCAAAGGCGCTGAACTTGTCGGGCGTGGTGAACTTGATCGCCGGGTCGATCTGGCGCGCTCGCGCGACTTCCTGGGTGGCCTTGGCGAAGTTGCGGTTGTGCGCCAGCATCTCCGCATAGACGTAGTGCGCCTTGGCACTGTCGGGCTTGGCGGCAACAACCTCGCTCATCATCGACTCGGCCTGGGCGTAGTGGGCTTGCTGGACTGCGGCCTCGACCTCCTGGGTCGTGGGCAAGGTCAAGGCGGCAGCACTCAGGACTGCAAAGGCAAGGGCGGCAATCGATTTCTTCATCAGGATTCCTTGGTCGCTGGTGCGACTATCGCCGCAGACAGCTGGCGCGGGGACCGAAGATTTTCGACGGCACAGGCGCCGATCCACTGCGGCTGGATGATTACTCGGCGCTGCGGCCGGCGTCCTTCAAGGCTTCTTTGGCGTCGCCGACGCCCTTTTGTGCTTTGCCCTCGACTTCCTTCGTCAGGCCCTTGGCCTGTTGGGACTTGCTGCCGACGAGCTCGCCGGCTTTTTCTTGGACTTTGCCGGCGGCTTCCCTGAGCCCGCGTTTGATCTGATCCAGAGGGTGCGCCGGGGAGGCGCGCAGGCACCGGTGGTGAATGCAGCTCAAGCGTCCACGATCAGCCAGAAACGCCACCTCCCCGGGGTCGTGCCGCAGCCGGTTTTGGGTTTGAGTTGACCATCACATCCGAGGCCCCTGCCAGGCCGCCGGAGGCGCCCCGACCGGGCCATGTACTCATGTCCGGTCCTGCCCGTTTACGGGGCCACGCAGGATGGGGGTTTACGTTGCATCGGCGCCGACACGCCAAGTGCGCCTGATCGCGCATGGACGACGTCGATCAGGGGCAAGGTCAGGCTCCGAATGGGCCAGCGTCAGCCAATACGGTGAATGGCGCGCCTGCGAAGGCCGTCTGGCCTGGGTCGATCTCACTCAACGCCGGCACAAAGCTCAAAGTCAACCAGCAACCGTGTCTTCGCGATTGATCCGCGCTGCTTGGCCGTCCGCATCCATCAATCGAAGCGCAAGTCCCTGGGAAATCGGCTGACCTGTGTTGCTCTCGTAGTAGCTGAACGCCGGGCTCGGGTTCACCTCGAAGCAATAGACTTCATCGTCCGAGGTCACCTTGAGGTCAATGCCCGCGAACTCCAGCCCAAGGTATCGCGCCAGGTCAATGCAGCGCCGCGCCAGTTCATCGGAGAGTTTCACTTCACGCAAATCAGCCGCCGTGCCGGCTTGTCGAGCGGCGTAGCGGTAGTCGGTCGCCTCGGTGCTGATCGCCGTTGCAAACACTCGATCACCGATCACATGGACTCGCACGTTGGTGCCGGCAACGAAGGCCTGAAACTGCGTCGGGCACCAGCGTATGCGCTCTAGGCGCGCGAGGGCCGCGTGGTCAAGCTGCTGCACGATGGACCGCACCGAACTCAGTGACTTGTAGATCACCCGACCATGGCGGGATTGGAATGCCAGCACCTCGTCGGGTTCGCTGGTGACAAGCGTCGGCGGGATCAGGAAGCCTTGCGCCTGAATGAGCCGTGTCTGGTACGCCTTGGAAGAGTTTGATCCCATCGGCACGAAGCGGTTCACGACCACGGCGGGCGACGCTTCCATCCAATGATTCAACGCGTCGTGGAATCCGCGGCTGTGTTGTCGTGCCGGTGAGTCCGGCGGCTCGCCTTCGAGTTCGGGCATTGAACGGTCGTCCATCAGCCGCGCATAGATCGCGCCAAACGTGGGCAACGAATGGCGGGTTCGACCCAAGCGAAGTTCACCCGACACCTGGCCGCAGTCGATCTCGAAATGGATGTCGCAGTCGGCCACGTGCCGTTGATTGAAGACGAGATAACGCGCACCCAGGGTATCGAGGTGCTCGCGCACCATTCGCAATGGCGTCTCGGAAGGAATGCCGCATAGCAGGATCATGCTGAGCTCCAATTCTGAAAAACCCGGGCCATGCGCCGCAACAGCGCCGTGCCGCCGGCTTGAAGATTGGGCAGCGGCGTGGCGCCGGCAAAGGCCCACGGATCGGTCGGCGAGGCGAAGAGGTCCACGCCCAGCAATTGCGTCTGGCAAATCTCTGCCAGGCGACGACAACGTTCTTGCGCAGCCTCTGGCAACTTGGGGCCGAAAGCGGGGCCGAATGTTTCCCCGTCGAGGACAACCACATGCGTCACCGACGCACCTGCGAGCGCGAGCGATGCATAGCCCTTGCAAGGATCATCGCGAGCTTCTTGCCGATACACGGGCACCGAGAACCCGGCCGCGTGAGCCGCCATGGCCCATTCGCTGCTGTGGCGCCATCGGCCGGAAAGGCCTTGCGGCGTAGGCCGGTTCAGCACCGGCGCCGAGATGGCGCTGAGCCAACTCAAGTACAGCGCCGTCAACTCCTGTTGCGTGTAGTCACGGTCCTCGGGAACCGACTGCGCGACGAGCGCTTCCGGTGGCGCGAGCAGGCGATTCAGGATGCCTCGAATGCTGCCACTGTCAACGCGAATTCCGTCGGGCAAGGTGAAGCGCGTGGCGATGCCCTGTGCTCCGAGGCGGTGCGTCCAACCGGTACTCAGCGCCAGCATCTCACTCGTGACCAATCGCATGGGTGCAAGCCCGAGGGCTGCGAGACCGTTGCAAGCCCAGATTGCGGAGGTGTCTGACGACGAGCAAAGAACGAGGTGCATGGCGCTGCTCCCTGTGCCTGACAACGCGGTGTCGCGACCTTGCCCCTTCGGGCTACTTCTTCTTGGGGTCGTCAATGGACGATGCTGCGGGCTTGATGGCGTCGGCAACGCCCCCGGTCGCCTTCTTCGCGTCAGGTTCCTGGGCGAGTGCCCCGGCGGAGAGGTCAGGTCGAAGGTCGGACGGAATGAAGTGGAGCAGTTGCGCCAGCGTGGCTTCGAGCGCCGCGAGGCGTTGTGCCGTTCCGGGATCGACGCTTGCCATGGCCGCCGCATGCGGGAAGTGATCCGCAGCCGACGGCTGCTCGAACTCCTTGTGTTCCTTCGGCTCTTTCTCCTTGGCAAATTCCTTGTGTTCCTTGTGGTCCTTGATCTCCTTTTCGTGCTTCTCCTTTTCGTGCTTGTCCTTGGCTTCGTTCTTGCCGTCCTTGTGATCTTTTCCGTCCTTGTGGTCTTTGCCGTCCTTGTCCTTGTCCTTGTCCTTGTCTTTCTGGTCTTTTGAATCCTTGCTGTCCTTTTGCGCCTTGTTGTCGGCGTGTTCCTTGTTGTCCTTGTGATCCTTTCCTTCCTTGTGATCCTTCACGTCTTTTTCGGGCTTGCCGTGCTCCTTGTCCTTCTCTTTGACGAGTTCCTTGTCTTTGCCGATCTCTTTCGCTTTCGCAACCTCGGTGAACGCCTTGTCTACCATGATGTTTCTCCTTCGATCGTTGGAACCTCGCGGCCGGCCCCAAGCGGGAACCTGTTCATCGTCCAGGCAGCCATGCCGCATCGAAGGGGTTCGTAGAGCACCCGCTGTCCAGGTACTGCCGCGTCCACGCGCCGGCCCGTCGAGCCAGCGTTCGCGCGGCACACGACTCATTGAACGCCTTCACGTTCAAGATAGCCGATGGGCGCGAAATCGCACCCCCTAGAGCTCGGGAGGGCGCGCTGCGATCTGCTTCGGCAAGGACTTCAGCGACGAGCAGCGCGCGCGGCCAGCCATGCCAGGCGAGGCCCCGGTGCAGTCGCTCTGACCCGACCCGGCGGCGTCTGCGACGAACGCGTTCTCGGCGCGTTCTGAGCGGAACTCCTCGCGAACCGCTCATGATTCGTCGAGCGTCGAATCGGTGGATGTGGCGCTGGCCCCAATGCCACGTGGGTGATGTTCATGCCAACCGTCGTTGCCGACGTCGCCGAACCCGGATCGCTCGCGCTCGTTAGCCCCGGGCTCGGCCCGGTTTGCGCAAGTACACGGAGGCGACGCCGGGTGTTGATGGATTGATCGACAACCGAAGTATTCTCATCAGCACATAGAAATGAAGCGGCCTGGCGCTGGTCTTCCTGATTGACCTTGGTGCTCGCCGGATGTGGGGGCCGATGAACTGGCAGCGGTGAACTTTCATCCACCGCTACCATCGCAAACGCTCCGGTATCCAGTCTCAGGTGCGCGGTTCAGGCGATGGGCAGCGCGAGCGCGGCACAGTCGTTCAAGCCGTTCAATGCAGGCTCACAGGGCTGCGAAGGTCCGACGTTCATACAGGGCAACTCGCAGCCAGCAGCCCATCACGACAGCAGCTTGCATTCAGGCCGGGCTGGCAAGTGGAACGATCAGTCGTCCTCGTCGTCGCGCACGCGGTCTGACGCGCCAGCCGCCGGATCAATGCGGCCGTACAGCCCGTTCGCCTCATCGTTCGGGCCGGCCGCGAAGAACAATGCCCCGGTCGATTGATTGCTGAGGCCGTTACCGAAAGCCATGCCCCACAGACCGGGAATCGCGATGCGGTGCCCATCAGGTCCGCGCAGTTGGCCGACGAACTCGCCGGTCTTTGCGTCGAAGGACGAAATGCGACCATCGCCGAAGTTGCCAACCAGCAAGGTATTGCTGATGCGGCCGAAGTCGGCCGGCGCCATCGCCATGCCCCATGGCGCATTCAAGCGGCCACCCGTCGTGACGCGCCGCAGCAGCTTGCCGTTCGCGTCGAACACGTCGACCAGGCCCAACCCACGACCGTTCACTGCGTCGCGGGCGTCGACGTCCTGTTTCGCGTAGCTCACGTAGAGGTTGCCTTGCAGGTTTTGAATGCCGAACGGCGCATAGCCCGCTGGCAGTTTCGGATCGACGAAAGCACCCAGCCATTGGACGCGTTGAAAGGCCGCGTCGTAGACGTCGACTCGAGCATTGTGGAAGTCCGCCGCGAACAGAAAATTACCCTTCCCGTTGGCCGCCAATGCGAGGCCCTTGTAGCTGCTGTGCTCGGCCGAGTTGTTGGCCGCCAGAATCGCGTGGGTCAGGTCTACGTTGGGGGCCCAGGCCGAAATCGTGCCGTCTTCTCCGGCGAAGATGAATCGCCCGGGCCCACTGACGCCGTTCTTCGTGACCGCAAAGCTGGTCGATCCACTGAAGACGATGCCGGTCGGCTTGCCGGCTGCACCACCCGCGCCAGGGATGCTCACAACCAGGCTCTGCGGCTTGCCGTCCCCGTCATACAGCGTTGAGGTGGCGCTGCCGTTGTTGGCAACCCAGACGAACCCGTTCGGGTTGAATGCGACGCCCCATCCATTCTTGAGGTTCGGGTCGTTGAACCGAGCGACGACGCCGCCGTCAGAAACCAGCGGTGTCACGGCATAGAAACGATCACCACGCTGGGGCGGGGAATCCGCCGCATGCGACGCGGAGAACGCGGCGACGATCAGCAACGTGCCGATCAACGCCTTTGACGAAGGCAGAGCTGAGAAGGACATGGATGTCTCCTTAATGTGGTGAACATGACCCACGCCGGCAATCAAACCCAGTGCGTGCCTGACGTGCCTAGGTTTACGTTCAGCGGCTGGTCCTATTCCCCGCGTCGCATCGGTCGAAGGGTACCGCTTCGGAGAGTGGGAACAAGCGAAAAGTTGACGCGGTCTTGCCATATGACACGCGATCGAAGTGTGCACGGCGACTTCGCGGGCCGCCCTGGCGACGCTGGTCTTCGACAGGCCAGTTCGACGCCTGGGCGAACCCGCCGGCCGAACGGGGCGACGACCACGAGCGGGTGGACGCACGCCGAGCCGTGGCACGCGGTCAGGCGCTGTTCAACACCAAGCCGATCCAGATCACCCAGGTGAAGGGGCTGAACGACGATCTGCACCTGCCGGTCATCCATGGCAGCTGCACGACCTGTCACGACACCACCAACGCCAGCAATCATTCGGTGCCTGCGCCGCTGGACATCGGGTTGACGGACGTGGCGCGCCGCACGGCGGACATGCCGCTGTACACGCTTCGCAACAAGTTCACCGCAGAGCTGATAGAGACCACCGACCCGGGACGTGCGCTGCTCACCAGCAAATGGCAGGACGTGGGCCGTTTCAAGGGGCCGATCTTGCGCGGACTGGCAGCACGTGCTCCCTACTTCCATAACGGCTCGGCCAAGCGGTTGAACGATGTCGTCGATTTCTACGACCAGCGCTTCGGCGTCGGCTTGAGCGCGAGCGAGAAAGATGACCTGGTCGCGTTTTTGCGCACGCTTTAGTGGCGAGCGATGTCTGTCAGATCTTGCGACATCAGCGCCGTGTCGATCACGCGGTTGCGACAACGGCGTTCTCACTCTCGGCAAATGGATGCGAACACCTTGATCGATTCACACCTTGAAGGAGACTTTCCATGAATCACTTGCTCGCTGGAACCATGGGTTGCAGCCTCAGGGCGCTGATTCTGGCGGCGGCGGCTTCTCCGGCAGCGGCAGCACCCTACGTCATCACCGATCTCGGCACGCTGCCCGGCTTCGCGGCTTCCGCTGGCTACAGCATCAACAATTTCGGCCAAGTGTCCGGCAGTGCTGCGACCGACCCGAAGATCGTTCTCACGGGCACCGTCCACGGATTTCTGTGGACGCCGGTGGCAGTCAATTCCAGCATCGGCAGCATGACTGATCTCGGCGCGGCCGAGGTGGGCAGCAGCGGCGCCATGAAGATCAACGAATACGGGCAGGTAATCCTCAACGGCAGCTGGCCCGGGGTGAGCGGCAGTGTGGCTTTTCTTTGGACACCGACTGCTGCGCGCGGCAGTACCGGCTCGGCGCTGCCGATCGTGTCGACATCGTTTCCGAGCTCGGTCTTCGGCATCAACAACCTCGGCCAGGTGGTGGGACGCATGTACCCGGGAACGGCCTTCGCCTGGACCCCCGACGCGCGCAACGGCACGACCGGCGCCACCAACCACACCCTCACCCAGGGAGCCAACGGGCCGTACTACGCGCCGGGCTACAACAACTTCGGTTACGCCGACGCCATCAACGACAGCGGCCAAGTGACAGGCAGCGTCGTGCTCGATCCCTACGGCCGGCCGTTCATCCACAACAACGGCCCCGTCAGCTTTCCGGCCCAAAACCCGTATGACTTCGGCACCCTCGCTGCAGGCGACGTGCTCGGCCCGCCGTTCGAACACAACAATCAGGAAGGCGCGGGCGCGATGGTGGCCATCAACGCCGTGGGGCACGCGGCAGGCAATCGGGTCTTTGCCAATGCGCAAGGGCAGATCGCGTTGCTGCCCGCTTACTGGGACGGCAGCCAGTTCCACGGCATCGGTGTTGCGAGCGGCTACAGCGCACTGGGCATCAACAAGCAAGACGATGTAGTTGGCTACACGCTGCTGGCCAACGCCAACGGCCAAAGCGGCGCGTTCCTCTACCGCAAGGGCGTACTCACCGAACTGCGCGATCTTGTCGATCCGGCACTCGGCTGGCGCCTGGAACGCGCTTGGGCGATCGACGACGCAGGCCAGATCGTCGGCGAAGGCGTGCTCGGCGGCGTGACGCGCGCCTTCTTGATGACGCCCGGCGCGGCCGATGTCTCTGCTCAAGTCATGGTCACACGACATGGTCTGCGCTACAGCGGCAATCTCAAGGCGTTCTTTCAGGACGTGACGCTGACGAACACCGGCGCCGCAACGGTGACGGGGCCGGTTTCACTGGTGCTCGCCGGCCTGCCCGCCGGTGTGACGCTGGTCAACGCTACCGGCACGACGCTGGTCGAAACGCCGGCGGGGCGCCCGTTCATCAATGCCGGCGCTGCTTCGCTTGCGGCGGGGTCGCAGGTCACCATCACGCTCAGGCTCGGCGATCCCGCCGACGTGCCGATTCGCTATTCCACCCAGGTGCTTGCCGGCACCGGACCACGCTGAGGAGCTTTGCCATGATTCGCCTTCAACTCACCGTCCTGCGGTCATTTGTCTTTCTTGTTTTTCTCGCGTGCGCCGGTGCTCGCGCCGACATCAGCTTCCATGTTGATATGGACACCTCGATACTTCAAGGCAATGCCGGCGGCCCTTACCAACTGGTATTCCAGTTGATCGATGGCAGCGGCGGCAACGACGCCAACAATAGCGCTGTGCTGTCCGGGTTCAACTTTGCCGGCGGTGCGGTGTCTGCACCGCCATCGCTTTCCGGCGGCGCGTCGGGCAATCTGGCCACGAGCGCCACGCTCACCGACAGTTCGTTCTTCAACGCAATCGTGCAGGCGTTCACCCCGGGCGGCCATTTGCGGTTCGACGTAACGCTTGGAACGGCGATCGATGCCGGCGGAACGCCCGACGAGTTTTCATTCGCCATCCTGGACGGCCAGGGCAATGAGCTTCCCACCGCCGATCCCGCTGGCGCGTTCATCGTCTTGGATCTCGATTCGGAGCAACCGCGGGTGCAGACCTTCGCAGCGGCTGGAGGCTACAGCGCGATGGGGACACCGATCGTGACGTTCGATGTCGCGCCCGCAGTGCCCGAGCCCGGCTCGCTGGCACTTCTCGCAGTGGGGCTCGGCGCCGTAGCACTCTTCACGCTGCGACGAAGACGCCATGACCCTGCTCTCGCAGGCTCTTGACTGCCCTCGAGTCAGGCGGCCACTCATGGCTTCGTCACCGCGTTGGCTTCCTCACGACGTGCTGGGGTCTTGCCACGCAGCGGCTGGGCGGTCAGCCGGCAATCGCGAAACGGCTTGCCTCGTTCGGGACGCTCACCAGCCCGAAGGCACCAGATCCGGTCCGACGCGATTTCCGATCTCGACGCCGGCGTCGTGCACGTAGTGCCCCGCGTACCAGACCACCACGTCGGTGTCCGCGACAGACTCAGGTGGTGTCATGAACCGCTCAAGTTGGGCGCGGCTCAGGCTCGGGTCGGTCGTGAAGCCTTGCCCGTCGTCGACCTCGTCGGCGTGGTAGCGCAAGGCCCACACATCGCCGACGCCATACGCTGTGGGCACGCCGTCGTGCGGTCCCGGGACGATGTCGTAGGCTTCGCCGCTGAGCGTGTTGCGCACGCGCCAGCGCCGTTTGTGGGCGGCGTCGCGGAGTCGGCGGATCTCGAACTGCTTGGTGTGCCAGTGCTTGTTGCCAACGATCGGCGGGTCGTTGAACTCTTCGACGACGTTGTGCCCCGGCGTTCGAATGTCAAAGTCGAATCGCCAGTAAACGTGGTGCGTGTGCAGGTGACAGGTGCAGCGGTTCTCCGTGCCGGCAAAGCCAAAGCGCGGCCGAATCGTGCCGTTCGCATGCAGCCGCCACTCGCTGATGTAGCGGTACCAGCCGGCCTGCATCTCGCTCACGAGCACCACTTCCTGGCCGTCGACATAGATAGCTACGCCGGCGAAGTTGCCGACATCCGTGCCGTTGTCGATGATGGTGCGGGCCGGCGTTGGGCAGAGGAGGAAGCCAGGTGCGACCACGCTCCCGTTGGCCTCGAATGGTGTCTCCGAGTTCTGCCAGTCACGGTAGGTCGGGCCGCAGCCGATGGCCTTGCCGTCGGTGCCGTATTCGACGTTGAGGATCGGTACATGAGCATGGAACAACACCCGCTTGCCGAGGTAGTCGACGTACTTCAGCTCGATGCCCGAGCCATTCGTGCCCGATGACGCTGCCGGCCGCACCGCAAGGAAGCGCCACAGCGTCTTACCGCCGCTCGTCACCGTGATCCAGCACTGGCCGGCGACGTGGCTCTGGCCGAATGTGTCGCGTGCTGGCGGCGGCTCGCAGACGCGCTCGCCGCGCTGTACCACACCGTCGAGGCCGTCGCGAAGGACGCGCCGCTCGAACATGCTGACCGCGACGATCTCGTGAAACGGCGCGTCGGTGTTGGTCGAGCGCAGACCGACTGTCAACGTGCGTTCCACGCGCCCGTCGGCCAATTGGCGTTCGATGAAGGGCGGCATCGGCCGGAACAACGAAATCGCGCCGGAGGCGAGTCGTTCCCGAAGTTCGCGGTCACGGCGCACGATCTCGACCGCCGCAGCGAACTCGTCGCCGTCGGGCAGCGGCTGGTGGCCGAGCCAGGTTGTATTGATCTCGCCGGGAGCGCGCTCGTCCAACGCATGCAGTGGACCGCTGACTTCGAGCACGCGTCGTTCGGCGTAGTCATAGATCGAGGCGACAAATCGATCTGGCGTGCAGGCATCGACGCGCTTGCTTTCACGCCCGGTACAGGGGTGGGGCGGGTCGTCGTGGTCGATCGCGAAGCGCAGCACGCGGCTCTCACCGGTGGTGAGTCGCTCCTGCACTTGCGGATGGGCAAGCAGCTCGGCGACGGCTTGATCGATGCGGCCCTGGTCGGGACCGAAGGGCAGCGCGCTGACCTCGAGCGCCGCGGCGTTCGAGTCGCAGGGATCGGAGTTACCGCCCGGCGGCGAGGCGGGCGGGGTGGTGGCGTTGCCGTGGGTTTCAACCTGTGGGTACGTGGTCGTGACCATGCCGTGCTCCCTTGGTGACGAGATCAAACTGACTGGGCGCAGACGCGTCGGGCGCTGCCCTGCATCGCGACTTGATACGGCGAGGGCTTCGCTTTGCAAGCGTAGGCGACGCACGGGCAATCGCCATCCCTACGATGCAGGGTGCGGTCGAATGATCCCGACGGGAGTCGAAGAACAGTGCATCCAGCGTGTACCGACCGACGTGGCGAGGTGGCCAGCAAAAGTGTTCTGCCAAAGGTCACGAAGCCCCACTGCTTGACCAAGCTACCGAGTTGCACGCCGGAGCGGCAGCCAAGGGCGATGCCGCACGGCAACGTCATCACTACGCGGCCACCTCGAACACGAGGTGGCCAATGGCGTCACGCCACTGAGTGCTTGGGGGCGCGACGCGCGGAACGCGTCGCTTGGACTGGCAGTTCTGTGGACGTCTGCGCCTCGAATCGGCGGACGCAGATCGTCAACGTCGCTCGCGACCATCAACCCCCAAGAAGACATCAAGCCGGGTTGTCACGCCGCCAAGACGAAAGCAAAGGCGGCTGAAGCGTCGTACTGGCTTTGACGCGACCAGCCATTGTTGATCGTCGCTGCCACGTAAAGGTATTCGGCGAAGCCGGCGACGGCGCAGGTGCCGAGCAGCGTCGCGACGGTGGCCGTGACGGGCGCCGCCGGCGCCGGCACGGCCCCGCCCGTGCTCAGCACTTGATTGACACCCTTGATCAGCGAAAACGAGTAGGTGGCGAAGTTGGCTGGGTGCGTGGCCGACACTGCCATCGTGACCGGCAGCGGATTGGCCTTGGTGCCGTAGTGCAGCAGACCGCAGACGTTGTCGGCACCAACCCCGCCAATCGTCGGTGCCGCAAGTGCTGCGGAGCAATGTTGGTTGTTGACCATGATGGAAAGCGGCGTACTCGTTTCGATCACCACGCCCGTGGCGTTGCTGAACTCAAGCACGATCACATGCATCCCGTTCGAGAGATTGTTCGAGTCGGTCAGCATGCCGAGCGACGGATTCATCCACAAGAACAGTTCGGCGATCGAATGCACCGGATAGAAGTTGGGGCTGCCACCCACGTTGACGGGGCCGACCATCTGCAACACGTACTGCGTGCCGTTCCAGCGATAGTCGGACCAGGAGTCGTTGCGCAGAACGCCATCAATCTTGACGCGGTAGTACGCAGCACCATCATTTGCAGCGCGCTGGAAGTTCACCATCAGCGGCAAGGTGCCACCAAACGGCACGTTGGTCACCGGGTAAAAATAACCCGGATCCGTCGTGGCCAGCCCGGATGCAAGTACCTTGTCGAAGGGAATGAAACCGATGCCCATGAGCAATGGGCCGGCCGCCTGGAACAAGGTGAAATCGACTCGCTCGATGACCTGATCGCCGCACACGAGCATGTGGCCGGCCGACATCATCGCCACCGACGACGGCCGCGAAGGAACACCTGCCACGACCACGGTACTTGCGCCGCCGTTCACGCTGATGCTGGTGATGCGATTCGCGGGGTCGCGCTCGGCCACCAGCAGTGTTGTTTGCGATGCGTCGGACCACGTCAGGTGGAAGGGGTTGACGAGTCCGGTGGTCAGTTTCACGGTCGATCCGTTGCTGATCTGGATGCGACTCACCCGCCCTTTGTCGGCACCCGCCGTCTGCTCGCTGACGTAGGCGAACTGCAGATCGGCACTGAGCACCACGCCGACCGCGTTTTCCAGATTCGAACTGACCGCCGTGCGAGCGCCTGTGCCGAGGTTGACGCGCCAGAGATGACCGGGCGACGCGTACTCGACCACGTAGGCGGCGCCATGGGCTTCATCGAGGAACAACTGCTGCGGCGCCGCCATTCCCGTCGTGACCACCGTTGCGGCGGCCCGATTGGCGTTGCTCAGCGCAATCTTCAGCAGGGCGCCGCCGCGTTCGGTGACGTAGGCGTGAAGGTTGTCAAGGCCGACCTTGACGTCTTCCGGCTGACCGTAGCCGGTGCCCAGCACCATGTACGCTGGGTTGAGGCGGTAGGTGACCCACTGAATCGTCAGGTCGTACCCATAGTTCAGGATCGCGACCTTGGCAAAGTTGCCCTGGTTCGTCAGCACGGCGAACACATCGCCATTGACGAGCTTGTTGCTCGGGTCGTTGTTGCCGGGGATCGGCGCCGTGCCGTAGGGCAGGGCCTGCAGGCCGTTGGCCGTGATGCCCGCGAAGCCACCCACGCCGAGGTTGACAATGCGCGCGTTGTTCTGCGCGACCATTTGTCGCGCGACGTTGGTCATCTGTTCCCACCAGATGTCGAAGCCTGGGCCCACACCGCCCTGCACTCCATTGTCGAGGTCGAATGTGAAAGTCCCTTTGAGAACCGTGGTGCCTTGCGAGACGACCACGGCGCTTGGAAAGAGATCCAGTGCCGAGACCTTGCCGGCGAACTCGACGAAGACCAGCTGATTCTGGAGGCTGCGGAAGCTGCAGCCGATAGCGCCTGACAGCCCGGATGCGAGTGATGTTTGAGTGGTCATGGTGACTTTGCTCCTGGTGTGACGGACAGCCTGCCCGTGTG
>JANXZA010000197.1 GCA_025355745.1 Rhizobacter sp.
CCGGTGCATGAGGTGATCCACGCACCCGCGCATCCGTACACGGCGGGGCTGATGGGCTCGATCCCGGCGATGGACGACGACCGCGAACGCCTGCTGCAGATCGACGGTGCGATGCCCAGGCTAACGGCGATTCCAAGCGGCTGTGCGTTCAACCCGCGCTGCCCGAAGGTGTTCGAGCGCTGCCGCGTCGAACGGCCCGAACTGCAGCCGGTGGCGGCCACGCGGGCCGCCTGCTGGCTGCACGCCGCAGCGAAGGTGGCCGCATGAGCGGCGCCGTGCGCGCACCGGCCGGGGTCGATCTCGCTCTGGCCGCCCCGCTGGTCGAAGTCGATGACCTGACCAAGACCTTCGACGTGTCGCCACCCTGGCTGAATCGCGTCGTCGAGCGCAAGCCGCGGCTGTTCGTGCATGCGGTCGACGGCGTGGGCTTCGCGATCGAGCGCGGCAAGACGCTGGCGCTGGTGGGCGAATCGGGCTGCGGCAAAAGCACGGTGGCGCGCTTGCTGGTCGGCCTGCACGAGCCGACGCGGGGCCGCGTGCGCTTCGACGGCATCGACGCCGCGACCACCTTGCGCGGCAGCGGTGCCCTCGCGCTGCGGCGCCGCATGCAGATGATTTTTCAGGACCCGTACGCGAGCCTGAACCCGCGCTGGAAGGTGGCCGACATCGTCGGCGAGCCGCTCAAGGAACATGGACTGGTGGGCGGTGCTGCGGCGCGCATCGACAAGACAGAGATGCGCGCGCGGGTCGCGCAGTTGCTTCAGTCGGTGGGCCTGGCGGCGGCCGACGTCGAGAAGTTTCCGCACCAGTTCTCGGGCGGCCAACGCCAGCGCATCTCGATCGCGCGGGCGCTGGCCACGCAGCCCGAGTTTCTGGTCTGCGACGAGCCGACCTCGGCGCTCGATGTCTCGGTGCAGGCCCAGGTGCTCAACATCATGAAAGACCTGCAACGCAAGCAGGGCCTGACCTATCTGTTCATCTCGCACAACCTGGCGGTGGTGCGCCATGTGAGCGACCAGGTCGGCGTGATGTACCTCGGCCGGCTGGTCGAACTGGCCGACAAGGCTGAGCTGTTCGCGCGCCCTCGCCACCCGTACACGCGCATGCTGCTCGACGCGATCCCCGACATCCACATGAGCGGCCGCGCCCGCACGCCGGTCCAGGGCGAAGTGCCGAACCCGCTGAACCCGCCGAGCGGCTGTTCGTTCCACCCGCGCTGCCCGCACGCAAACGAGCGCTGCAAGCTGGAGCGGCCGGCGCTGCAGCGCATCGACGCCGGCCTGGTGGCGTGCCACGCGGTTGAGGAGGGGCGGATATAGAGGCTGTGGCTTCGGGAAGGCAATCAACTCACTCACCGCAGAGGCGCAGAGAACGCAGAGTTACGCAGAGAAGACAAGATTTAATTTTTCTGCGATTCCTCTGCGTTCTCTGAGCCTCTGCGGTGGTGAGTTGTCTTTTCCGACGCGGCTCTAAGTTCGCCGCGAACCGAGCGGCAGCAGGTGCTCGCCGCGAAACAGGTCGCTGACTTGTTCGCGGTCCCGGATCACCCAGGCCTGGTCGCCCGCCACCATCATCTCGGCCGCGCGCGGGCGGGTGTTGTAGTTGCTGGCCATGCTCATGCCGTAGGCGCCGGCCGAAAGCACCGCGATGAAGTCACCGGCGCGCACCGCCAGCGAGCGGTCGTGGCCCAGCCAGTCGCCCGACTCGCACACCGGGCCGACCACGTCGCAGAGCAGCGGTGGCTCGTTGCTCAATCGGCACGCCACGATGTTCATCCAGGCCTGGTACAGCGCCGGGCGCATCAGGTCGTTCATCGCCGCATCGACGATGCAGAAGTTCTTTTCCGCGCCCGAAGGGTCGCCGTGCGGCGCCGTGCCCGGCTTCAAGTACAGCACTTCGCTGACGAGCGCGCCCGCATTGCCCACCAGTGAGCGGCCGGGCTCGACCATGATCTTGCGGTGCCCGTGGCCGCGTGCGTCGATGCGCGTGAGTAGTGTCTTCATCAGCGCTTGCGCGGAAGGCGGCGTCTCGTCGGCGTAAGTGATGCCCAGGCCACCGCCGAGGTCGAGGTGGTGGATGGCGATGCCGTGCGACTCGATGGCGTCGACGAGGTCGAGCATGCGGTCGAGCGCGTCGAGATACGGCGCGGCTTCGCTGATCTGCGAGCCGATGTGGAAGTCGATGCCGGCCACCTTCAGCCCCGGCAGCGCCGCCGCGCGCTCATAGCAGGCCACCGCACGTTCGTGGGCGATGCCGAACTTGTTGCCCTTCAAACCGGTGGAAATGTAGGGGTGGGTGCCGGCGTCGACGTCGGGGTTCACGCGCAGGCTCACGTGGGCCACTGCGCCTGTTGCGGCCGCGAGTTCCGACAACACCTCGAGCTCGGCTTCGCTCTCAACGTTGAAGCACATCACGCCCACCTCGAGCGCGCGCCGCATCTCGGCGCGGGTCTTGCCGACGCCGGAAAACACAATCTTCGACGCCGCCACGCCGACCGCGAGCGCACGTTCGAGTTCGCCGCCGGAGACGATGTCGAAACCGCAACCGGCCTGCGCGAAGATCTGCAGAACGGCCAGGCTGGAATTCGCCTTCATGGCATAGCAGATCAGGTGATCGCGCCCCGCCAGTGCGCGCTGATAGCCCGCCAGTGCCTCCAGCATCGCACTGCGTGAGTACACGTACAGCGGCGTGCCGTAACGCTGCGCAAGCTCGGCGAGCGAGCAGTTTTCGAGGAACAGCTCGTTGCCGAGGTAGGCGAGCTGGGGGGAGCCGGGCAAGGTCATGGGCGGGGGGTGGCGGCCGATGCAGGAAGGGTCGCCGGGGAGGCCGACGCGGCGGGCGCCGCTGCGGGCACCGGCAGGTAAAGCGGACCGCGTTGACCGCACGCCGCAAGGAGCGCGACCAGGGCCCAACCCGAGGCTTTCGCCAACCCACACGCCGACGCAGATCGGGCTGCGGCCGCTACACTGATCTTGCACTGCAACATCCCGAGATTCTATCGACCATGCCTGCCGATTCGCACCCCGCAACACTGAGCGACGCCGAGTACCGCGCGAACGCCCACGCGGTGCTGGCCAGCGTCGAAGCCTGCATCGATGCCTGGCTGCAAGACGACGTGGTTGACATCGACACGAACCGCAGCGGCGGCCTGCTGGAACTCAGCTTCGAGAACGGCAGCAAGATCGTCCTCAACACCCAGGCACCGCTGCAGGAACTGTGGCTGGCGGCGCGCTCCGGCGGCTTCCATTACCGGTATGCGGCCGGCCAATGGGTCGACACGCGCGGCGGCGCCGATCTGTTCGATGCGTTATCCGCGTGCGCCAGCGAGCAAGCCGGCAAGCCCTTGCGGTTCCTGCCGCCGACCTGACGCAAACGTCGCCGCCAGGCCCGTCATGCGGGCCCGACGATCAACGCCGAAACAGGTCGAGGATGCTCTTGCGTTCTTCCTCGTTCGGCGGCGTCGGCGGCGCTGGCAGCTTGTCGTCGAGCCCGACGCTGCCCACGCCGCTGCCGCGCGTGAACTCTTCGTAGAACCACTCGTCGCCCGCATTGACCAGGCCTTCGGGCACCGCGTATTCCTGCACCGGCACGCCGGCCAGTGCGTATCGCATGTAGTCGACCCAGATCGGCAGCGACAGGCCGCCGCCGGTCTCGTTGTCTCCGAGCTTGCGCGGGGAGTCGTAGCCGATCCAGACGATGCCCACCACGGTCGGCTGGAAGCCCGCGAACCAGGTGTCGATCGAATCGTTCGTCGTGCCGGTCTTGCCGTACAGATCGGGTCGGCCCAGGGCGCGACGGGCCGGTGCAGCCGTGCCGCGCAGGGCGACCGACTGCAGCAGGCTGTCCATCACGAAGGCGTTGCGCGCATCGATGGCACGCATCGATTCATTCAGCACGGGTGGAATCGATTCGCTCAGCACGCGGCCTTTCGCATCGGTGATCTTGCTGATCAGTAACGGATTGACGCGGAAGCCGCCATTCGCGAACACACTGTAGGCCAGCGCCATCTGCAAGGGCGTGACCGAGCCGGTGCCCAGCGCCATCGGCAGGTAGGCGGGGTGCTTCTCGGCCTCGAAGCCGAAGCGCGTGATCCACTTCTGCGCGTACGACGTGCCGATCGATTGCAGGATGCGAATCGAGACCATGTTCTTGGATTTTTCCAGGCCGCGCCGCAGCGTCATCGGCCCTTCGAACTTGCCGTCGTAGTTCTTTGGCTCCCACGGCTGGCTGCCGGTGGCGCCGGCGTCGAAGAACAGCGGCGCGTCGTTGATCACGGTCGCCGGCGTGAAGCCTTTTTCCAGCGCGGCCGAGTAGATGAAGGGCTTGAAGCTCGATCCCGGCTGGCGCCATGCCTGCGTCACGTGGTTGAACTTGCTCTTCGCGTAGTCGAAGCCACCGACCATCGCGCGGACGGCGCCGGTGCGCGGGTCGAGCGCCACGAACGCACCTTCCACCTCGGGCAGTTGGGTGATGCTCCAGTCGCCCTTCGGGTTGCGGATCAGGCGGATCACGGCGCCGGCGCGGATCTGAGTCTTCGGGTTGCCGTTGAGCGCCAGGCCCGATGCCACCGGCTTCAGCCCGTCGCCGGTGATCGTCACCGAGTCGCCGCTCTGCAGGATCGCGACGACCTTCTTCGGGCTCACCTCGATCGCGACGGCCGACTTCAACTCGTCGTTGTCAGGATGATCCTGCAGCGCTTCGGCGACCCGCGCATCGATGTCGGTCGCGTTCTTCGGCAGGTCGGTGTAGTCCTCCGGCCCGCGGTACACCTGGCGCCGCTCGAAGTCCATGATGCCTTTGCGCAGCGCCCGGTAGGCCACCATCTGGTCGTTCGATTTCAGGGTCAGGTGGACGTTCAGGCCGCGCGTGTAGGCATCGTCGCCGTACTGCGCGAAGATCAATTGGCGCGCCGCTTCGGCCACGTATTCGGCATGCACCGCGACCTCGGAAGGCTCGCGGTAGCGCAGCGTCTCGGTGCGCGCCGTGTCGCGCTGCGCCACGTTGATGAAGCCGTTGTCGAGCATGCGGTCGAGGATGCGCAACTGCCCATCCCTGGCCCGCTTCGGGTTGTTGATTGGGTTGAACAGCGACGGTGCCTGCGGCAGCCCGGCCAGCATCGCGGCCTCGGCGATCGAGATGTCCTGCAGCGGCTTGCCGAAGTAGATCTCGCTCGCCGACGCGAACCCGTAGGCACGCTGGCCGAGAAAGATCTGGTTCATGTAGACCTCCAGGATCTGGTCCTTGGTGAGCACGCTCTCCATCTTGAACGCCAGCAGCATCTCGTAGATCTTGCGGGTGTAGGTCTTCTCGCTGGACAGGTAGAAATTGCGCGCCACCTGCATCGTGATGGTCGAGGCGCCCTGGCTGCGCGAACGGTTGAACTGCGCCAGGCCGGCGCGCAGCACACCGCGAATATCGACGCCGCTGTGCTCGTAGAAGCGCGCGTCTTCAGAGGCCAGCACGGCCTGCTGCATCACCTTCGGAATTTGCGCCAGCGGCGTGAACGTGCGCCGCTCTTCGCCGTATTCGCCCAGCAGCACACCGTCGGCCGACAGGATGCGCATCGGCAGTTTCGGCCGGTAGTCCATCAGGCCGCTGATCTCGGGCAGGTTCGGGTAAGCGACCGCCAGCGCGATGCTCACCAGCACGCCCACCGTCAGCGCCGCCGCTGCCGTGAGCCCGACCAGCCAGAGGGCGCTGCGCCCGAGCCAGTGCGTCCATGCCGGCCACGATGCGACGCCCGACGAGCGCATCGGTGGGTCGTCGGACCGCGGGGTTTTGCGCTCGGATTCGCTCATGAGACTCCAACAGGGGAACGTCGCATTATAGAAAGTCGGGGTCCGCGCATCGAGGCCCGCCGACCCGTGCGCAACAGCTCCCGCGAGGCCGGGCGCGCCAACCCAGGGTTCACCCTCCACCTCGCTTCACAGCAACTTACGAAGTGTGACTTTCGCAACGAGACAGGGGGTTGAAAGCCGGTTTTTTCTTTATGCCACAAAGGCTTTACTGCTAGCATTCAAGTAACTTATTAACAGTCCAGCGCCATTTTTCATGGCTGGAGAAAAGGCGTCGTGAGCTTCCTAGACACGTTGTTGGGCCGCAAGCATCCGCCGATGATCGGGCTGGACATCAGCTCGTCCAGCGTCAAGCTCGTTGAGCTGGGACAGACCGACACCGGTGAGTACGTGTTGGAACGGTTCGGGGTTGAAAGTTTTGAAAAAGGCTGGATCGCTGACGGCCAGATCGAGAAGTTCGATGAAGTCGCCGAGGCCGTCAAGCGCGTCGTCGCACGCAGCGGTACCAAGACCCGCCAGGTCGTCATGGCGATGCCGCAGTCGGCTGTCATCACGAAAAAGATCATGCTGCCGGCGGGCCTGCGCGAGTCCGAGCTTGAGCTTCAGGTCGAGACCGAAGCCAATCAATACATTCCGTTTTCGCTCGACGAAGTCAGCCTCGATTTTTGCGTCATCGGGCCCAGCCCCACCTCAGTCGGCGATGTCGAAGTTCTGATCGCTGCGTCGCGCCGCGACCGGGTCCAAGATCGCCAGGGTCTGGCCGAAGCTGCCGGCCTGAAGCCAGTGGTCCTCGACATCGAATCTCACGCGTCCAGGCTCGCGATGAGCCGGGTCGTGGCGGCTTTGCCCAATGAAGGTCGCGACGCGCTGGTCGCGCTGTTCGAGATCGGCGCCGACACCACCAGCCTGAAGGTGCTACGCGACGACGAGATGCTCTACGACCGCGACCAGGCTTTCGGCGGCTCGCAACTCACTCAGCTCATCTCGCGCCAGTACGGCTTCTCGTATGAGGAGGCGGAGCAGAAGAAGCTCGCCGGCGAATTGCCCGACGACTACGAAGCCTCGTTGCTGGCGCCCTTCGTCGACAGCCTGTCGCAAGAGATCGGCCGCGCGCTCCAGTACTTCTTCACGAGCACGCCGCACCACAAGGTTCACTACGTGATGCTGGCCGGCGGCACGGCCACCTTGCCCGGCCTGAAAGACCGTGTGACCGAACTGACCGGTTTCGCCTCGATGGTCGTGAACCCGTTCGAGAACATGAAACTCGGCTCGGCAGTGCGCGAGAGCAAGCTGCGGCGCGAGGCGCCTTCGTACCTCACGGCGTGCGGCCTGGCGATGCGGAGGTTCGTGCAGTGATCCTGATCAACCTGCTCCCGCACCGCGAGGAGAAACGCAAGCGCCGGAAGATTGCGTTTTTCGCGGGCCTTGGCGTGGCGGCCATTGCCGGACTGGGCATCGTCGGCGTCTGGTATGCCGTGGTGCAGCAGTTGACGGTAGCGCAGCAAGATCGCAATCAGTTTCTGTCGGCCGAGATCGCCAAGCTGGAAAAAGAGATCAAGGACATCGCCGCGCTGAATGCCGAAATCGCTTCGCTGACCGCGCGCCAGAAGGCCGTCGAAGATTTGCAGATCGACCGCAACATGCCGGTGAACCTGCTCAACGAACTGGTCAAGCAGACGCCCGAAGGCATGTACTACACCTCCGTCAAGCAAGAGGGCCAGGTGCTCAGCATCAACGGCATCGCACAGACTCAGGAGCGGGTTTCGGAGTTCCTGCGCAACACCGCCTACAACTCCGAGTGGCTCGTCAAACCCGAACTGGTCGAGAGCCGGGCCACCACGATCAGCGCCGCGAATCGCGAGCAGAAACGCCTGTTCGATTTCTCGGTGCGCGTCACCGTGAAGCGCCCGCAGGACAAACCTGCGGCCTCGGCTGAAGGGTCGCCACTGCCTGCGTCTGCGGCCAGCGCGCCGGCTGGCGCGGTGCCTGCGAAGAAGGCTTGAGGCCGACATGGCAACCTCCTCCAAATCACCCAACCTCGATCTGAATTCGGTCTTCGAAGGCGCGGCATCGCAGTTCCGCAGCCTGAACCCGAACGAGCCCGGTCAATGGCCATTGCTGCCCAAGATCGTGACCTGGACTGTCGTGGCCATCGTCATGGTGGCGCTCGGCTGGTTCATGTTGCTGGCGACGGCGCACGACGAACTCGACGCCGAGCGGGCTCGCGAACCCGGCCTGAAGCAAGACTACCGGGCCAAGCTCGGGCAGGCGGTCAACCTGGCCGAGTTGCGCAAGCAGAAGCTGCAGGTCGAGGAATACGTGACCCAGCTCGAGAAGCAGTTGCCGGGCAAGGCCGAGATGGATGCGCTGCTGTCCGACATCAACCAGGCCGGCCTCGGCCGCGGCCTGCAGTTCGAACTGTTCCGCCCGGGCGTGGTGCTGGTGAAGGACTACTACGCCGAACTGCCGATCTCGATCCGCGTGTCGGGCCGCTATCACGACATCGGCGCGTTCGCCGGCGACATCGCCAACCTGTCGCGCATCGTCACCCTGCACAACATGAGCATCGTCGGCTCACCGCGCGACACCTCGGGCGCGCTGACGATGGAAGCCACCGCGCGCACCTATCGCTACCTCGACACCAGCGAGATCGAGGAAATCCGGAAGAACTCGGCCAAGGCCAAGGCGGGGGCCAAGAAGTGATCGCCGCACTGGCATCGGTGGTGGGCCGCCTGCCCACCTCGACTTCATCGCGGCGCGGCATTCGCGCTGCCACTGCGGCCGTGACGGCGGCCACCATGGCACTGAGCCTGACAGCCTGCGGCGGCGAACAGGGCGAGCTGTCGCAGTGGATGGAACAGCAAAAGCGCGAGGTCAAGCCGAGCGTGCAACCGCTGTCGCCACCGAAGAAATTCAACCCGCAGGCGTATGGCGCATTGGCGGGCGTGGAGCCCTTCAGCACCCAAAAGCTCAGCGTGGCATTGAAGCAGGAAGCGCGGCAGCCCAACTCGTTGCTGGCGGCCGAGATCAACCGCCGCAAGGAGCCGCTCGAGGCGTACCCGCTCGACAGCATGGCCATGGTCGGAAGCGTCATCAAGGCCGGCCGGCCGTATGCGCTGCTGCGCGTCGACAACCTGCTGTACCAGGTGAAGCAGGGCGACTACCTCGGCCAGAACTACGGAAAGATTGCCAAGATTTCCGAGACCGACGTGTCGCTGCGCGAGATCGTCCAGGACGCAGCGGGCGAATGGACAGAGCGCACCAGCGCCCTCCAGCTTCAGGAGAAGGCGCGAT
The DNA here is from genome assembly GCA_025355745.1 of Rhizobacter sp. Lineage (GTDB taxonomy): Bacteria > Pseudomonadota > Gammaproteobacteria > Burkholderiales > Burkholderiaceae_C > LMDS01. The sequence continues at coordinate 9,090 of JANXZA010000197.1, forward strand.
GAAGAGCAATCAGGAGACTCAGATGGTCAGCAAGTGGCGCTCCCGTGCCTGGGTGCTCGCGGTGTCGCTCGGCGCCTGCGTCAGCGCGATGGCGCAGAACTCGATCCAGGCGATCAACAGCAGCCAGCAATCCGGCTCCGAGGTGCTGCGCATCGAACTCACCGAAGCGCTCGGCGCCGTACCGGCGGGCTTTTCGATCCAGACCCCGCCGCGCATCGCCATCGACCTGCCGAACGTCGGCAATTCGATGGGCAAGTCGAGCGTCGAGGTCAATCAGGGCAACCTTCGCTCCGTCAACATCGCCCAGTCGGGCGAGCGCACGCGGCTTGTGCTGAACCTGAAGAAGGCCGCCAACTACCGCGCCGAACTGCAGGGCAAGTTCCTGATCGTGGTGCTAGACGGCGCCGCGCCGCCAGTCGCTGCGGCCACCGCCGCGGCAGCGCCTGCGGCCGCCACCCCGCCGATCCTGTTTGCCGAGAGCTTGAACAGCAGCCCGCTGGCGCTCAAGGACATCGACTTCCGGCGTGGCAATGATGGCACCGGGCGGGTCGTCGTCGACCTGGCCAACAACCAGGTCGGGGTCGACATCCGCCAACAGGGCCAGACCTTGGTGGTCGAATTCCTGCGCTCGACCTTGCCGGCCAACCTGCGCCGCAAGCTCGACGTGGCTGACTTCGGCACGCCGGTGCAAACCATCGTCACGAGCCAGAACGGCGACCGTGTGCGGATGGTGGTCGAGCCGCGCGGCAACTGGGAACACAGCGCCTACCAGAGCGACAACCAGTTCGTGCTCGAAGTGCGGCCGCAGAAGATCGACCCGAACAAGCTCGTGCAAGGCAGCGGCTATGCCGGTGAAAAGCTGTCGCTGAACTTCCAGAACATCGAGGTGCGTGCGCTGTTGCAGGTGATCGCCGACTTCACCAACTTCAACGTCGTCACCAGCGACACCGTCACCGGCAACGTCACCCTGCGCCTCAAGGACGTGCCCTGGGACCAGGCGCTCGACATCATCATGCAGGCCAAGGGCCTGGGGCTGCGCAAGTCGGGCAACGTGATTCTGATCGCGCCGAAGGACGAGTTGAACGCGAAGGAAAAGGTCGAGCTCGAAGCGAAAGCCCAGATCGCTGCGCTGGAGCCGGTGCGCACGCAGGCATTCCAGCTCAACTATGCCAAGGCGGCCGACGTCGCCACCGGCCTGACCGGCCAGTCTTCAGGGCAGGGCGGCTCGAACGCATCGCGCATTCTTTCGCCGCGTGGCAGCGTCATCTACGAGGTGCGCACGAACCAGCTCTTCATCAGCGACATCCCGTCGAAGCTCGAAGAGATCCAGGCCATGATCACGAAGATCGACATCCCGGTGCGCCAGGTGTTGATCGAAGCGCGCATCGTGATTGCCGACGACACGTTCGGCCGCTCGCTGGGGGTGAAGCTGGGTGGGTCGGACCTGCGCGGCGTACGGGGCGGGGACGCGGGCTACGGCGTGAGTGGCGGCAACCGCATCACGTTTGGCGGCAATCTGAATGCGGTCGGCAATCAGACCGGGCAACCCGGTTCGACCTCGGACTTTGGCAACACCAATTTCGTCAACCTGCCGGCCAGTACGCAAGGCGGCTTCAACCCCGCAAGCTTTGCCCTGTCGCTGTTCTCGGCCGGTGCGAACCGGTTCCTGAACCTGGAGATTTCGGCGCTGGAGGCCGATGGCAAGGGCAAGGTGGTGTCCAGCCCGCGCGTCATCACCGCCGATCAGCAGAAGGCGCTGATCGAACAGGGCGAGGAAATTCCGTACAACGTGGCCACCAGCAGCGGCGCCACATCGATCCAGTTTCGCAAGGCCAACCTGAAGCTCGAAGTCACGCCGCAGATCACGCCGGAAGGCAGCGTGATTCTCGATGTGGATGTGACGAAGGACAGCCGAGGCAACACCACGCCGGCTGGTTTCGCGATCAACACCAAGCACGTCCAGACCAAGGTGCTGGTCGAGAACGGCGGCACCGTCGTCATCGGCGGCATCTTCGAACAGGCCGACCGTGAAGACGTGACCAAGGTACCGCTGCTGGGCGATGTGCCCTACCTCGGCAACCTGTTCAAGACGCGGACCAAGTCTGCGACCAAGACCGAACTGCTGATATTTTTGACGCCCAAGGTGGTGTCCGACCGCGCCACGGCTCGTTGAGCCGGGCGTGAATCGCCGTGTGATGAATCTGGAGAAGCTCCGATGAATTGGATCAAAGCACTCGCCACCCTTGGGTTGAGCGCAGTACTGGCCGCATGCGGCGGTGGGGGTGGAAGTTCGGGTGCTACTGGATCTTCAGGTGGCGGGTCGGGCGGGGGTGCTGCCGGCGTTCCAACGGTTACCGTCTCACTGTCTTCGACGACGGTGACGAGCGCTGCACCCGTCACGGTGACCGCGCTACTCAAGGACGGCACAGGTTCACCGGTGTCCGGTCAGGTTGTGAACTTTTCGGCCCCAGGCGCGCTCGGCACCTTCAGCCCGAGTTCTGCGCTCACCGATGCCGCCGGCACGGCAACTGTGAAGCTTGCGCCGGCCTCCGCCAGTTCCAATGGCGCTGACTCGGTCGTCGCGGTTGCGACCCTCAACGCCGTCAAGGTGACGGGCACAGTCGGTTACCAGGTGGTTCCGACCAACGGAACTGTGGGTACGCCGTCGATTGCGTTGTCGTTGTCTACAACGACCGTGACCACGACCACCCCGGCAGTTGTCACCGCAGCGGTCAAGGACGCGAACAATGCGCCAGTTGCCGGCCAAGTGGTCACGTTTTCTTCCCCGGGAAACCTGGGGGCGTTCAGCCCTTCGTCGGCTCTGACTGACGCCAGCGGCAACGCAGTGACCAAGCTCTCACCGTCGTCAGTCAGCACGACTGGCGCCGACCTGGCCGTGGCAACGGTCAACTTCAACGCAGCGGCCCTGACCGCCTCGCAAGGCTACCAAGTTGCGATCACGAACGCCGATTTGATACTGACAACAAGCTCGGCGCAAATCTTTAACACGGGCAGCGCATCGGTTGGAATCGTAGTTACTGCGATCGACGCGAACCGCAACACCGTGGCCTCCGTGCCGGTCAGCATCAGCGTTGATGCGGGCGGTGTGGTGACCGGAGCTGCGCCGCAGACCGGGGCAAATGGCAGCGTTTCGGCAACCCTGTTTGTCGGTCTCGACCGGTCCAACCGTTTGATCACGATCACCGCAACAGCAGGCGCCATTACCCGCAAGGCAACGGTGCAGGTGGTCGGCACCACGATCACGAGCACGTTGGTGCCCGCCGTGACCGCGCAAAGCACCGCAGGTGCGGTGCAGTACCGCGTCGTGGATCAGGCCGGCAATGCGATGGCCGGTCAGTCCGTGCAAATCGTTGCGGGTGGGTTCACGCCGCCTCAAGCGAGCGGCACCACGGGTGCCAACGGTGACTACAACTTCAACTACGTTTCGCCATCGAGCGACGGTAGCTACCTGGTCACTGCCACCATCGCCGGCAAGACTGATGTTCAAACGTTGCTGGTGCAAAGCGTCGGTGTGGTGGCGAGTGCCAACGGGCCCATCTTTGCAGCGACCGCCTCTGCCAATCCAAGCGTGGTGGCGGTGAATCTGGCCAACAGCCAGGCCAACCGTTCCGAGATTCGCGGCCTGTTCCTCGGGGCGAACAATCTGCCGATCAAGAATGTCCGAGCGAAATTCGATCTGAATGGCGACATCAATTCGATCGGCGGAACTTTCACCACAGGCATCACAACGCTTTACAGCGACGCGAATGGCGTCGTGACGACGGCCTACGTACCCGGCACGCGGTCGAGCCCGACGAATGGTCTGACGGTGCGCATGTGCTACGGCCTCACTGACAACGATCCGAACCTGCTGAATTGCGTCAACCCGAAGCTAGTGACCCTGACGGTGACCGCAGAGCCACTGGGCGTGTCGATCGGAACCAATGAGCTGATCATCGTCAACACATTGACGTATGTGAAGCAGTTCGTCATCACCGTGTCCGACTCGGCGGGGGTCGCCAAGCCAGACGTCAATCTTGATGCATCGCTCGACCTGCCGTACTACCACAAGGGCCAGTACGTTGTCGCAGGCGGCAAGTGGGTCAAGTCCGGCCCCGCCGCCTTCAATGGCAACTCCGCGCCGAGCTGCGCCAACGAGGACGTGAATCGGAACGGCGTGCTCGAAAACGGTGAAGATGTGAACGGTGACGGTCAACTCTGGCCGCGTAAGCCCGACGTCATCGTGTCCCTCTTGCAATCGAAGACCGGCATCGACGGCACGGCGATCCTGCAGATTCAATACGCCAAGGATCACGGAAGCTGGGTCGATGCGATGATCACCGTGTCGGCTTCCGGTGTCAGCGGTTCGGAGGGTCGAGCGCAGTATTTCGTTGCTCCAGTTCCAGTCGACGCGGCATCACTCAACAACATCGTAGTCAGCCCCGCCTACCAGCTCAGCCCTTATGGCATTGGGTCCGTTTGCACCGACCCGAAGTGAGTGGCCCGACCAGGCCGTTGAGCCTGGTCGGCATGCCCGGCGGTGGCAAGTCCACCGTCGGCCGCCACTTGGCGCGGCGCCTCGACGCCTCCTTCGTGGATACCGATGCCGCCATCGAGCGACGCCTCGGCTGCTCCATACGCGCCTTCTTTGAACGCGAAGGCGAAGATCAATTTCGCGACATCGAATCGGCCGTGCTTGCGGAATTGATCGCCGATGCACCCGGTGTGATCGCCACCGGCGGCGGCATCGTGCTGCGCGACGCCAACCGCCGCCTGCTTCTCGAACGCACCACTTGCGTCTACCTGCGCTCTTCACCGGAAGAGTTGTTCCGGCGCTTGCGCCACGACATGAAGCGCCCCCTGCTGCAAGTGGCGGACCCGCTGGGCCGCCTGCGCGAACTGTTCGCCCAGCGCGATCCGCTGTACCGGCAGGCGTCGCGGTTCATCATCGAAACTGGTCGCCCCTCGGTGCCCACACTGGTCAACATGATCCTGATGCAGCTCGAACTGGCTGGCGAGATCGATCCGAACCATGTGCCTTCATTGATCGACGCGGCGCGCACTTTGCCGACTTGAGCGGGTCACGCACTGTTGGCCGAGAAGAGCCGCCTCTACACTTCTGCCATGACCCCCGAAGTGAACCGCGTCCACATCGATCTCGCCGATCGAAGCTACGACATCCTGATCGGCGCCGGCCTGCTCGACCATGCCGAATCATGGGCCGGCCTGCCCAGTGCCACCACGGCCTTGATCGTCACGAACCCCACCGTGGCGCCGCTGCTGGCGGCGCGGCTGACGGCGGCATTGAAGCCCCGTTTTGCGCAGGTGCACATCGTCGAACTTCCCGATGGCGAAGCGCACAAGGACTGGCCGGCGCTGAACCTGATCTTCGACGCCTTGCTCGGCGCCGCCTGCGATCGGCAGACCATCCTGTTCGCGCTCGGCGGCGGCGTGATCGGCGACATGACCGGCTTTGCCGCAGCCTGCTACATGCGCGGCGTGCCGTATGTGCAGGTGCCCACGACCTTGCTCGCGCAGGTCGACTCATCGGTGGGCGGCAAAACTGCCATCAACCATCCGCTGGGCAAGAACATGATCGGCGTGTTCAACCAGCCGCTGCGCGTCGTGGCCGACCTCGACACGCTCGACACGCTGCCGCAGCGCGAGCTGGTCGCGGGGCTGGCCGAGGTCATCAAGTACGGGCCGATTGCCGACGCCGCGTTCCTCGACTGGATCGACACCAATCTGGCCGCGCTGCTGGCGCGTGACAAGCCGGCGCTGGCGCATGCGGTGCGGCGCTGCTGCGAAATCAAGGCATGGGTGGTGGCGCAGGATGAGCGCGAATCGAACCTGCGCGCCATCCTCAACTTCGGCCATACCTTCGGCCACGCGATCGAGACCGGCCTGGGCTATGGCGCCTGGCTGCACGGCGAGGCGGTGGGCTGCGGCATGGTGATGGCGGCCGACCTGTCGGTGCGCCTCGGCCTGATCGATGCAGGCTATGCGCAGCAGCTGCGCCGCATCATCGAACGCGCCGGCCTGCCGGTAGTCGGGCCGCCACTGGGCATGGCGCGCTACCTTGAATTGATGCGCCTCGACAAGAAGGCGCAGGCCGGCCAGAGCCGCTACGTCGTCATCGAAGCGCCGGGCCGCGCGGGGTTGCGCAACGCCGACGACAAGGTGGTGGCGCAGGTGCTCGAGGCGCATACGCGGTAGCGCCTGCCAGCGTGCGAACCGTGCAGGCCGTGCGTACTGGGCAGACTGTGCAGACCGAGCTTCTGGGTTGCGCCAGCGACCCCGCGCAAACGCTTGGCCGGCGCTGCCTCGAGCCGTCCGCGCCGACGCGCGACGACTACCAGCGCGATCGCGACCGCATTGTCCACAGCAGCGCGTTCCGCCGCCTCGTCTACAAGACCCAGGTCTTCCTGAACCACGAGGGCGACCTGTTCCGCACCCGCATGACGCACTCGCTCGAAGTCGCGCAACTGGCACGCTCGATGGCGCGTGCCCTGCGCCTGAACGAAGACCTGTGCGAGGCGATTGCGCTCGCCCACGACCTGGGCCACACGCCGTTCGGCCACGCCGGGCAGGACGCACTGGACGAATCGATGCGCCGTGCCGACCCGGCCAGCGCCGGCTTCGAACACAACTTTCAAAGCCTGCGGGTGGTCGATACGCTGGAGCAGCGCTACCCGGCGTTCGACGGGCTGAACCTGACGTTCGAAACGCGCGAAGGCATCCTCAAGCACTGCTCGCGGCGCCGCGCCCACGAGCTTGAAGCGGCAGAGCCCGGCGGCGTGGGGCACCGCTTCATCGACGCCACGCAGCCGGGCCTGGAGGCGCAACTCTGCAACCTTGCCGACGAGATCGCCTACAACACGCACGACATCGACGACGGCGTGCGCTCCGGCCTGCTGGTCCATGAGCAACTGCTGGCGCTGCCGCTGTTCCTGCGCTTCCATCGCGAAGCGCTGGCCGAGCATTCCGGCCTCGTCGGCACGCGGCTGCTGTACGACGTGTTGCGGCGCATGCTCTCGGCCCAGGTCTACGACCTGATCGCTGCGGTGACTCAGTGGCTGCGCGAGCACGCGCCGCGCGATGCCGATGCGGTGCGGCTGCGCATGCCGCCGATCCGCGCCGGGGAGTTGATGGCGGCGGAGTCGGCCAGCGTGAAAGCCTTCCTGCGCGCCCAGCTCTACCGGCACCCGCGTGTAGCCGAGACCACCGAGGCCGCCAAGCAAGTGGTGCGCGAACTGTTCGACGCCTACACCGCGCAACCCGGCCAGATGCCGCCCCGCCATGCCGAACGTCAACCTGCGCAGCAGGCGGTTGCCGACTACATCGCGGGCATGACCGACCGCTTCGCGCTGCGCGAACATGCGCGCCTGTATGGCATTGACCGAAGTCGCTTTCCAGGCCTGGGCTGAGCGCCGGGGGGTGGCTTGCGCTCCGCATTGGACGAATGGCGCCGCGCGTCGGACGGGCGGCGGCGGGGCAACTGATCTGCGGCTCACCGGCGCCGCACAATCGTTGCATGAATCTCGGGCTTGCACACACGCAGAGCCGGTCCGCCCGGGCTGGCGGCTTCACGCTGATCGAACTGATGATCTCGATCACCGTGATGGCCATCCTGCTCGTCGTCGTGGCACCGAGCCTGGCCGGTTTCGTGCGCAGCAGCAAGGTCAGGTCGGCGCAGTCGGAACTGGTCTCGTCACTCCGGTTGGCGCGCAGCGAGGCCACCAAACGCGGCATCTCGGTGGGCGTGGTGGCCACCGCGCCGGTCGCCGGAAACGAATTCGGCGCCGGCTGGAAGGTCTGGGTCGACGACAACGAAGACGGCCTGCTCACCGCCGGTGAAACCGTTGTTCGCGACTACCCTGGCTTCGCAGGTTCGGTGCAGCTCGGCGTCACCGCTGGCGCCGCACCGGTGGTGTTCAGGCCGACTGGTTTTGCCACCGCTGCGGTCAGCTTCAAGGTTTGCGGCAAGAACGACTCGACCAAGGGGTACACGGTTGCGCTGCAGCGCGTCGGCCTGACCGACCTGACGGAGGGTGTTGCATGCCCATGATCGAAATACCGCACCGGCCGCGCCGGCCGTTTCAAGCGCGGCCACCACGCCGGGCACTGCAGATTCGTCGTGTACTCGGTTATGCGCTGCTAGAAGCGCTGGTCGCGGTGGTGGTCGCGTCAGTCGGCTTCATCGGCGCGGCGCGGCTGCAGACGCTGGGCATGAAGATGAGTTCGAGTGCCCAGACCCGCCAGAAGGCAGTGCTGCTGACCTACCAGATGATGGACCGGGTGCGCGCCAATCGCGCCGGCTACGGCCTGGGCGCGTATGACAACCCGGCAGTCGGCAGCAAAGCCTGCCTGAGCGTCGGTTGCACGCCGGCTACCCTGGCGGTGGCCGACATGACCGAGTGGTCGGACGACATTGCCGCACAACTCCCCGGTGGCAGCGGCGTGGTCTGCGTTGACAGCACGCCCGACGACGGCACGCCAGTCGCGCCGGCATGCGACGGCGTCGGCGCCCTGCCGACCGAGCGCAGCGTGTTGGTCGTCAAGGTCTGGTGGACCGACAGCGCCAGCACCGGTCCGACGCGATTCTTCGCGGAGATTCGGCCGTGATGCCGGCCCGTACGAGCCCCCTGAGGAGCCGTGGAGGCTTCACGCTGGTGGAGTTGATGGTTGGCCTGGCCGTGGGCCTGTTCGTCGCGCTGGCGGCAATTTCGATCTTCGTCAGCACCCGCACCCTGCAGGTGGTCAGCACCGCTGGCACGCGCATGAGCGAGAACTCGCGCCTGGCGATGGAACTGCTGCACAAAGACCTGCGCAGCGCCGGTTTCCTGGGCTGCCGCTCGCAGATCGCCGACCCTCCGTTGAACCTTCTTGCTCCTGGCAACCGCTTCCTTGACACCACCACCGACGTCGCCGGCGTGCGCGGCTCGCGCGGCGATGGCAGTGCCTTTACGCCGGCGCTCAACGCCACGCTGGCCGCGCTGACGCCGAACCTCGACAGCGATTTCATTTCGCTTCGGGTTCCCGTTGAACCCCTGTCCCTCGGCCTGCTGGCGCCGATGGTCTCGGCCTCGGGCGTGCCGCAGATCGGCATCAACACGCCGGGCAACAACCTGGCCTCCGGCGCCATCGTGCTGATCGCCAATTGCAAGGCAGGCGCCGTGTTCCAGGTCACCGACGCCGACCCGGTCGGCACCGGCAACCTGACGCACGCGGTCGGCGGGGTGTTCAACCCGGGCAATATCGCGAACGATTTCGGCCATGTCTTCCGTGGCGACACCGCCGTGTACCGGCTCCAGACGAACCACTACTACATCGCCCCCGGCACCCAGGTCGGCACCAACTCGCTGTGGCGCCTGAGCTTCCCCAACCCCGTCAATCCCTTGCTCGCGCCGGTGCCCGAACAAGTCGCGGAGGGCATCGACCGCATGGTCATCACCTACGGTGTGGACACCGGCAACCAGACCGTCAGCAAGTACGTCAGTGCCGATGGCGTCACGTCGTGGGATGGGGTGGTGGCGGTGCGCGTGCAATTGCTCAGCGCGACGGTGAAAGACGGCGTCACTATGGCCCCGCAGGCGGCTTCGTTCGCTGGCTCCACGGTGATTGCCACCGACCGCCGGCTGCGCACACAGATCACCGAGGTCGTGACACTGAGGAGCCACGCGCCATGACCTGCCCGAACCTTCGTCAACGCCAACGCCAACGCCAACAACAATGCCGCAGCCGTGCGGTTTCGCAGCGCGGCTTGTCGTTGGTCACGACCTTGATGTTCACCGTGGCCGCCCTGGTGCTCGGCGTGTCGGTGATGGGCGTGAACGTGATGCAGGAACGCATCATCGGCAATACCAAAGACCGCGATTTCGCTTTCCAGGCCGCCGAGGCGGCATTGCGCGACGCCGAACAAGACATTGCCGCGAACGTCAAGTCCGACACCGCCTTCACCGACGCCTGCACCAACGGCCTGTGCACGGCACCCACCCTGCGCTCGCCGATTCCGGTCACCGGAGCCTTGCCGGTCGACAAGCAACCCGGTTTCGACTGGGCTGCGGCCGGCTCGGTTCGCACCTATGGTCAGTACACCGCGGCCACACCGCTGCCGGGCGTGTCGCAGGCGCCGGCCTACGTGATCGAAAAGATCGGCAACCTCGGCACGCCTTCGGGCGAAAGCATGACGATCGGAGCCGCAGCCACCACGGCCGGCGTGGGCTACCGCGTCACCGCACGGGCCATCGGCGCGCGGCCGGAAACCATCGTCTTCCTGCAATCGATCTACGCCACCCGCTAAGAGGTACCGCATGAACCCGAACCCCCACCCGCTGGCTCACCTCGTCCGTTGGTGTTTGCCGTTGCTGTTGGCGGCGCCGCTCGGCGCATTTGCTTTGCCCGTCATCGCCTTCTCGGATTTCCCGCTGTTCCTGGCGCCGGCCACCAAGCCCAACGT
>JANXZA010000244.1 GCA_025355745.1 Rhizobacter sp.
GAACGCGATGATGCGGGTGCCGAAACTGGTCTGCGGCGTCCACGCCGGCAGCACGCGCACCAGGCGGCCGTCGGCCAGCGCCGCGCTGCACAGATAGCCCGGCAGCAGCGCGATGCCAAGGCCCGCCAGCGCGGCCTCGGCGACGGTCTCGGGGTTGTTCGCGTGGTAGCGGCCGCGCACGCGCACCTGCTCGCGGCGTGCACCGCACGTCAACACCCAGCCATCATCGGCGCTCTCGCGCCAGTAGCTCATGCAGGAATGTCCGACCAGGTCGTGCGGCTCGATCGGAATGCCGGCCGCGGCCAGGTAGGCCGGTGCCGCTGCCACCACCCATTCGATGTCGGCCACCGGTGCGGCACTGAGGCCGGGCGCGGCTGCACTGGTCCAGCGCAACGCGATGTCGATGCGTTCGCGGGCCAGGTCCATCATGCGGTCGGTCAGCAGCAGTTCGATCTCGATCGACGGGTGCAGGCGCAGGAACTCGGGCAGGCACTTGGCCAGCACTGCCTGGCCCCACGAGACGGCGGCCGTCAGGCGGATCTGCCCGGTCAGCTCGGTGCGCAAGTCGCGCAGCCGCTCTTCGGCGCTGGCCACTTCGTGCAGCGCACGGCGGGCGAATTCCAGGTACGCATCGCCGGCCGGCGTGAGCGCCACCTTGCGTGTCGTGCGGCTGAACAAGGTTGCCTTGACGGCGCTTTCGAGCTGCGCGATGCGCTTGCTGACCGCGCCCTTGCCGACATCGAGTTCGATGGCCGCGGCGCTCACGCTCAGGTGCTCGGCGACCTTGACGAAGGCGGTCAGCATGTCGGTGGAGATGGGCATGAGAGCGAGACTTTGAGAATCACGGGTGAGATTGAGCGCAGGAGCGCCACTGTTTCCAGATCGCGAACAAAGCGTTCGCATTCGAACAGGTGACCGGCTCGCGGTCAATGCATAGACTGCGTTGCACGCGGCGCTCGATCGCGACCCCAAACCCACGGAGACACACCATGAAGATCTATGCAGACCCCATCACGGTCAATTGCCGCAAGGTGCTGGCCGGCCTCGACCTGCTCGGCGCGCCCTACGAGTTGATGCACGTCGACTACTTCAAGGCCGAGCAGAAGGCTGCGGCCTATGTGGCCATCAATCCGAACCAGTCGCTGCCGGCGATGGTCGATGGGGATCTGGTGCTGTGGGAGTCGAATGCGATCCTGCAATACGCGGCCGACAAGGTCGGCGCTGAAACGGCCTACCCACGCGACCTGAAGGTTCGCGCCGACATCAACCGCTGGCTGCTCTGGGAGTCGTCGAGCTGGTTCCCGAGCTGCTATGTGTTCCTGGTCGAGAACTGCGTCAAGCCGCTGCTCGGTTCGCAGGCCGACCCGGCTGTGCTCGGCGCGCAGGCCGAGCAGTTCCACAAGCTCGCCGGCATCCTCGACGCGCGCCTGGCCGCGCAGCGCTGGGTCACCGGCAGCGCGCCGACAATCGCCGACATCGCGCTGGCCGCGCCAATGCACCTGCACGGATGGCAGCAGTTGCCGCTCGCCGACCACCCGAATCTGAAGCGCTGGCTGATCGACGAGGTCGAGCAGCTGCCGTGCTGGAAGAAGACCTGGGTCGGCGAGAACTTCGTCACCGCCAAGGCGGCGGGGCACTGAAGGCGCTGACGATGACGAACCCCCGCTCGGTCCGCGCGACCTTGAACTACAGCGTGGACAACGGCGCGCCGCCGGACTACTACTTCTACGAGCCCGAAGCGCCGGTCGACCTGAACCCGCCGGGCACCGATCCGCACGAGGTCGAGATCCACGACGGCTGGCCGATGGCCGAGCGCTGTTCGGCCGATCGCGAAGGCTTCGAGATCCATGACTTCGGCGCGCGCTTCGACCAGTTCGAGGACGACGCGTCGATCAAGTCGGTGTTCTACCGCCAGATCGTCGAGTTCGTGAAGCAGCACTCGGGTGCGAAGCGGGTCGAGGTCTTCGACCACACGATTCGCAAGCGCCTGCCGGCCGACCTGAGCGTACAGACCACCGTGCAGCGCCCGGCCGTGATGCTGGTCCACAGCGACTACACCGTGGCCAGCGGCCCGCAGCGCGTGCACGATCTGCTGCCGGTCGAGGCGCCGGCGCTGCTGCAGCGCCGCGTCGCCTTCTACAACGTCTGGAAGCCGCTCTATCGCCGAGTCGAGGAACTGCCGCTGGCGATGTGCGACGCCACCACGCACGAGCCGCAAGACATGCTGCGCATGGACCTGAAATACCGCGAGCGCACCGGCGAGATCTACGTGATGCGCTGGTCGCCGAAGCACCGCTGGGTCTACTTTCCGCAGGTGGAAGCGGCGCAGGCCCTGCTGCTCAAGACCTACGACTCCGAGACCGATGGCCGCGCCCGCTTCATGGGCCACAGCGCCTTCGAAGACCCGACCTCGCTACCGGATGCGCCGCGGCGCGAGAGCATCGAGGTGCGGACGATGGCGTTCTTCTGAGCGCCGGCATGTCGGCATAACGTCGGCACTGCGCCCACACCACGCCCACACCACGCCCACAAAAGCGCCCGCATGGTCGTCGCCGCGCTCAACTACCTGGCGCCGATGAGCGTGGCGCCCCGCACTTACACCTACGACCCGCCGGACGGCATGGCGCGCTTCAACGGCCGGCTCGAACCTCATCGCATGACGATTCGCGACGCGCGGCCGATTCGCGGCGGGCTCGCGCTCGACGCGCAAGGCTTCGTGCTCGCCGACCACGCCAGTGCGGTACGCGACTTCTGGGATGAAGACGAGCTGCGCGCGGTGCACTACGCCGAAGCGGAACACCTCGTGTGCGGCGTGACGGGGGCTCGGCATGCGCTCGTGTTTGACCACACGCTGCGCCGCCGCGCGCCAGGCCGGCCACCGCTCGACGGCAACGGCGGCTCGTTCGCTGCGGTGCGCGAACCGGTGGGGCGGGTCCACGCCGACTACACGGCGATCTCGGCCCGGGATCGCCTGCGCCTACTGCTCGGCGCCGCCGAGGCCGCCGAACGGATGCGCTGCCGGTTCTCGATCGTCGGCCTGTGGCGGCCCACCAACCCGCAGCCGCTGCTCGATGCGCCGCTGGCGGTTTGCGATGCGCGCAGCGTCGGCGCGAACGACATGGTGGCGAACGAAGTGATCTATCGCGACCGCCGCGGCGAGACCTGCATCGGCCTGCACAACCCTGAGCACCGCTGGTTCTTCTTTCCCGCCCAGTGCCGCGACGAGGTCATCGTCTTCAAGAATTTCGACAGCGCGGCCGAAACCCAAGGCACCCAGGGCACCCAGGGCACCCAGGGAACCCAAGCTATTGCGGGCGTCGTGCCGCACACGGCGTTCGATGATCCGACTGCACCGGCCGACGCACCGCTGCGCGAGAGCATCGAGCTGCGTGCGTTCGCGTTCTTCGACGCGTGAGTGGCGCGCGCCGCCGCCACGGCCACACGGTCACTACCGGCGGCCTGCTGCTCACGTCGCTGGTCATGTCGCAGGGCACGCCGCAAGTCACGCTGGCGATACCCCGCGCCTCGTTGACGATGCAGCCGTCGCGCTCCGCATTCCCCGGCCCGATCTGACGCATCATCGCGGCGATGCACCGCACACTCAACCTTCCACTTGCCCTGGCACACGCGTGATCGCCGTGCTGCCACCCGCCGTCAGCGGCGAACGCTTCGAGTTCCCCAGCCGCGCCGGGCCGTTGAGCGTCTACGTCGCAGGTGCAGGCGCACCGCTGCTGCTGGTGCACAGCATCAACGCGTCGGCGTCGGCGGCCGAGATGCGGCCGCTCCACGAACACTATCGCGCCACCCGCACCGTGTTCTCGATCGACCTGCCGGGCTATGGCTTCTCCGACCGCAGCGACCGCGACTACACGCCGCGCTTGATGACCGACGCGATCCATGCCGTGGTGGCGCAGATTCAGCTGCGCTGCGGGCCTGCCCCCATCGACGCGCTCGCACTGTCGCTGTCGAGCGAGTTCCTGGCACGCGCGGCCACCGAGGCGCCGGGCAGTTACCGCAGCCTGGCGCTCGTCAGCCCGACCGGCTTCGCCGGCCTGCAGGCGCGGCGTGGCGCGCCCGGCAGCACGCGCGGCCTGCCGTGGCTGCACCGGGCGCTGCGCGGGCCGGGTGCGCTCTGGGGCGCGGCACTGTTTCGCGGGCTCACCCGGCCGGGCGTGGTCCGCTATTTTCTGCGTCGCACCTGGGGCTCGAAAGACATTGACGAGGCGCTCTGGCGCTACGACGTGTTGACCACGAGACGCCCTGGCGCCGAGCACGCGCCACTGCACTTTCTCTCTGCGGGCCTGTTCAGCGCCGACATCCACACCGTCTACGAGCAACTCGAGACGCCGGTCTGGATGTCGCACGGCGTTCGCGGTGACTTCACCGACTACCGCGGCAAGGTGATCGTCGAGGGCCGGCCGAACTGGCAGTTCAGCGTCTTCCCCACCGGCGCACTGCCCTACTTCGAAGTGCTCGACAAGTTCTGTGCGGACTGCGACCGGTTCCTCGCTGCTGCGCAAGGGACTGCGGTTCGCTGACCGCTTGCGTCTTCTTGCGTCAGCGCGACAGACGTGATGCCGCCTGAATCCTGCGTCAACGCCCGTCGTCATTCGCAGGCTGAAAGCGCCTCGCCCGCAACGCCATCCTGCACCCGGCGCGCGCGATACTTGCGTCCATGCTTCCCGACCTGGACTCGCTTGCCCTCTTCATGCAGGCCGCCGAAGAGTGCAACCTCACGCGCGCGGCCGAGGCGTGCCACATCACGGTGCCGGCAGCCAGCCGGCGTCTGTCGTTGCTGGAGCACCAGTTCAAGACCAAGTTGTTCGAACGTCACTCGCGCGGCCTGCAGCTCACGCCGGCTGGCGAGCACCTGCTGAAGCTGACGCGCGACGTGGTAGCCGGCGTGCACCACATGCGCGCCGAGATGACCAACTACGCCTCGGGCAGCCACGCGGTGTTGCGTGTGCACGGCAACACATCGGCGATGACGCAGTTCCTGCCGGGCGACATTGCGGACTTTCAGGCCGCCCATTTGCAGGTGCGTATCGTGCTGGAAGAATGCTGGAGCGAAGAAGCGGTGCGCCGCGTGAAAGGCGGGCAGGCCGATCTGGGCGTGGTGGTCGAAGGCTGCGACACCTCGGGCCTGTGGTGTCGCCCCTACCGCAGCGACCATCTCGCGGCCGTGCTGCGTGACGACGACGTGCTGGGGGGCGCGTCCGTCGCCTTTGCCGATCTGCTGGAACGCGACCTGGTCGGGCTGGAAGGCAGCAGCACGCTGACGCGCCTTCTCACCGCACAGGCGGCGCAGCAGATGCGGCCGATGGCGCTGCGGGTGCAGGTGCGCAGCTTCGAAGCGGTGTGCCGCGCCGTGCAGGCCCGTCTGGGCATCGGCATCCTGCCGCTCGCGGCAGCCCGCAGCTTCGCGCATGCGATGCACCTGAAGGTGCTGCCGCTGACCGACCCGTGGGCCGTGCGACGCATGCATCTGTGTGCCCGCAGCCAGCCGCCCGCCCAGACGCCGGTGGGCACCTTGATCGCCCACCTGGAAGCGTGCGCGGCGGCCGGCCCGGCTGCTGCCTGATCAGGCCGCGCGCGGCATCGTCCGGGCAAACGACGGCCGTTGTCGCATCGCTTCGGCCAGCGCTTGCAGGCCCGGCGTTTTTGGCAGCCACGGCTGGTCGCCGTAGCGCAGCTGCTGATAGTCGTACAGCACCACCGCGCAGATCGCGTCGAGCGGGGGCGCCGTGCTGCCGGGCGCGGTGCCAGGCGCGGTGCCAGACGCGGTGCCAGACTTTGCGCTGCCGAGCACGGCCCCCAAGGCCTCCAGCCGCTGCAAGCCTTCGACCATGGTGCGGCGGCGGCGCAGGCCGACGGGTGTCTCATCGAACAGCAACGGCGCCGTGACCTTGCGCGTGATGATGGTGTGCACCGAAGCGTCGATGGCGCCCAGCGCGATGCCCGCGCGCGACAGCACGCCGGCGGCGGTGGCGGCGTCGCGGCCGGTCAGGCTGGGCCATTCGGGCGCCGGCCGGGCCAGCTCGAGCCACTGCACGATCAGCAGGCTCTCGGCCAGCGGCGTGCCGTCGTCAAGCAGCAGCGTGGGCACGCGGGTGGCGGCATTGGCGGCACGCAGGCGTGGATCGTCGGCCCAGGGGTCGACGAGCGTCGGCTCGATGTCCAGCCCCTTTTCGATCATCGCCACACGCGCGATGCGCACATAGGGCGAGGTGGTGTTGGCCAGCAGTTGCATTGCAGTTCTCCTTCAAGCGCGGCTTGAACTTCCGCTCAGACTGCCAGTTATGCCGCGATGGCGCCGAGCTGCTTCAGCATGCCCAGGTTGTCGAGCAGCGCCCAGTGTTCGATGAGCACGCCGTCGCGGATCTGGAACAGGTCGAGCACGCCGATGTCGATCTTGCGCCCGGTGGCCGCCATGTCGCCGAACGCTCCGGTGTGCGTGCCCTTGACGCGCAGCCGCACCAACACCTTTTCGCCCTCGGCCACGAAGTCTTCCAGTGGCAGCTCCATGTCGGGGAAAGCCGGCAGCAGCGCGTCGTGCAACTGCGTCACGCCTTGCGGGCCGCGCACCTCGAACGGCAAGCCCGGGTCATGGCGCACGAACTCGGGCGCGATGTGTTTGGCCATCCACGCGGTGTCGCGCGCCAGGAAGGCGCGGAAGTAGTCGCGGCAGATCTGTTTGTTGGTTTCTTGGACGCTCATGTTGGACTCCTTGTTTCGTTGTCAAAAGCCGACCGGCATGTCGGCGGGAAAGTCTTCGCGCTGCCCTCGGCCCGTCACGAGCAACGCCTGCAGCAATTCGCAGCGCGCGGAGGGCTGCGCCGGCTGGCCGCTCGGCGGTTTGCAGCGCGAGAGCACGCCGCGCAGGGATTCGAGCGTCACTTCGGAGTCCGCCGCCGCCCGGATGGCCTTCGACACGAAGGCCTGCGCAAAGGCGATGCTCGGGTCGCGCACTTCGTTCTGGTGGCAGAAGAAGCCGCACGTCGTACCGTGGGCCTCGCTGATGCGCTCGTAGGGCAGCGCATGCTTGATCTCGGTCTGTACCGGCATGCGCAACTCACCGAGCAGCGTGCGCCGGTTGCCGGGCTGCAGCACACCCATTTCGAGCAGCTCCGCGCCCGGGCCGTCGGAGGTGACGGAGATGATCAGCGGCAGGCTGAAGATGAACCAGCGCGGATCTTCCGGCCCGGTCGACAGCTGCAGGCTGGCAACGCTGTTCGAGGCAAAGACCTTCAGCGGCGCATCGAGGCTTTCGACAAAGCAGGCCACGCTGACCGGCTTGGGCAGCGAGTTGATCAGGTCGACCACTTGCTCGATGCTGCGCGGCGCGCCAGTGGCATTTGGGCCGGGTGCGCACCGCCGCGCCTGCGCAGCCTGCGCGCTGGCCAGGCCCGGTGCCTGCAGCCGGACCGGCGAGCCTGGCAGCGCAAACCTCAGCGCGAGCGTCGCAAGCAACGCGCCGATCAGGCACGCGCCGAACAGGCCGATGACGACGAACCAGCGGCGCCGCAGGCGACCGGTCACAACGCGGGCCTCTGATGCCTTTGACAGGGCGAAGCCACGGCAGCGCAGGTCACGACAGCGCGGTCAAAAGCTCGCCGCGAGTGCGCGGCCGCTGGCCGTGGCAGCGTCGCGCGAGCTGCGGTCCACCTCGGGACCGTACAGGCTTTTCTCGACCGGCAACAGCGTGATGTCGGTGATGCCGATCGAGTTCAGCCAGACCTTCAGATAAGGCGTTTGCTGATCCCAGGGCGCAGTCGCCGAGCCGGCCGAATAGTCGACACCCTTGGCCAGCACCAGCAGCGCCTTCTTGCCGCCCAGCAGCCCCAGCAGGCCGCGCTCGTCGAACGTGAACAGCACATCCTTCATCGAGATCACATCGATCAGGTGCTTGAGCTTGTAGGGGATGCCCCAGTTCCACATCGGCACCGACAGCACGATCTTGTCGGCGTCGCGAAACGGTTGGGCCAGCGCCACGAAACGGTTCCAGACCGCTTGTTGCGCCGGTGTGCGCTCGCGGCCTTCGATGCCGGCGTACTTGGCCTCGAAGGCGACCTCGTCGAACTCGGGCAGATCGAGTTTCCAGACATCGATTTCCTGGATGCTGTCAGCGGGGTGCGCGGTCCGATAAGCATCGAGGAAGGCGCGTGCGACTTCGGTCGATGCCGAGCGTTGCTTGCGCGGCGAGGTTTCAACGTAGAGCAGCTTGGCCATGATGGCGGTCCTCCGGTGGGGGCAACGGGACGTCAGGCCGCGACGACATCGAAGCCGAGGCGCGGAAAGTGGATGTGCAGGTCGCCGGCCTGCGGGTCGCTGCGGTGGATGACGATCTGGCTGGCGCTGGCCGCCACCAGCGTGCCGGTGACCGGCACGCGCGCGTTGTCGTCGGGCGTGACCAGCACCCGCGTGCCCGCGCTGAGCCCGTTCGGCTCGGTGCCAGGCGCGATGTGCGTCACCGGCGCCGGTGTGGCGCGGCGCGCTTCTTCGAACGCCTGCTCGGGCGTCATCGCTTCCGGCCTGCCGTGCCCGATGGCGCTGACACGGTCGTACCAGGGCACCAGCTCCTTCAGGCCGGCAAAGTCGTCCACCTCCGCAGGGCAGTTCTTGCGCAACAGGAAGATGGTGTGGAAGATGCTGAGATCGGCGCCGCTGGGTGCATTGCCGAACAGGAACTTGCGGCCGTCGGCCAGCGCCTCCTTCAGCCACGCGTAATGAGCTTGCACGCGCTGGCGGTGCAGCGGCAGTTCGGGCGCCATCGCCGCCTTGCTGATGTCGATGCCGAGGTACCCCTCCTGGCGGTCCTTGATGAACTCCATCGGCAGGTGGTCACCGATGTAGTGCACGAGCACGCCGATGGTCGGCACCCACATGAAGCGGCCCCACGCGAACGAGAGCGCATCGCCGATGCCGGCGCTGCCCGGCGGGTAGAAGGTCGGCTTCGGATGCAGGCGCTCCAGCGCCTGCATGATGATGTGCGTGTCGCAGTAGATGTCGGCGCCGACCTGCAGCACCGGCGCCTTGCGATAGCCGCCGGTCAGCGCATTGAGCAGCGGGCGTGGCGGCATGGGGGCGATGTCCACCGAGCCGTAGGCCAGGCCCTTGAGGCCGAGTGCGAGCCGCACCTTCTCCGAGAAGGTGGACAGCGGATAGTGGTGCAGGATGATCTGGGGCACGGGAATGTCTCTTTGGGTGGCTTGGGTGGCTCAGCGTGAAGACAGCGTTACGGGCAGGATCGGGGCCTGGGCAAAGTTTGCCGGCACCTCGCCCGTCAGGCTTTCCAGAAAAGCGACGATGTCGGCCACGTCGGCTGGCGGCAGATCGCGGCCGAGTTGCAGCTTGGCCATGATGCGCACGGCGTCTTCGAGCCTGGCCACCGAGCCGTCGTGGAAGTACGGCGGCGTCACCGCCACATTGCGCAGCTGCTGCACCTTGAACATGAAGCTGTCGGCCTCGTTCTTGGTGTCCTGGAAACGGCCTTTGTCGATGCCCTTGTGCACGTCGTTCGGCTTGCTGCCGGTCAGCGTCCAGTAGTCTTGCGTGACACCGAATTTCTGATACGACTGGCCGCCCAGCACCACGCCGTTGTGGCAGCCGGTGCAGCCGGTGGTCATGAATTTGTCGAGCCCACGCCGGGCTTGCGCAGAGATCGCTCCGGTGTCGCCTTTCAGATAGCGATCGAAGGGTGCCGGTGTCAACAGCACGCGCTCATAGGCACCGATCGCCAGGCCCAGGTTCTGCACCGTCACCGGGTCTGACTGGCCGGGGAAGGCTTTCTCGAACAGGGCGCGGTAGCCGGGCAGCGAGCGCAATTTCACCTCGGCTGCCGCCAGGTCTTTCTGCTGGTAGGCGAACGGGCTCGTCAGCGACCGCACCGCCTGGTCTTCGACATCGCTGCGGTTGCCGCCGTAGTGCTGCGAGAACTGCAGCGCGGTGTTGAAGATGGTGGGCGTGTTGCGGGGCAGCAGCTTGCCGCTCGGCCCCATCGACACGGCCAGCGGTTCGGCGCCGTAGAACGACGGCTGATGGCAGGTGGCGCAGCTGATGCGGTCATCGACCGACAGCCGGGGCTCGAAGAAGAGCGCGCGGCCAAGCTGAATGCGATCCTGGTCGAGCGGTCGCTCAGGCGTGCCGGCATCGGCCGGCAGTGGCTTGAAAAGCTGCTGCGCACGCGTCAGCAGGGCGGCGTCTTCGCTTGAAGAGATTGAAGTGCAGGCCGTCGCGATCAATACCGCTGCGACGAGGATCCAGGAAGCGCGATGCATAAAGTCTCCGTTCTTGTGTTGGCTAAAGCTGCCCAGTCCCGTCAGGCCACTTGAATCCGTCTGGTGTAGCGAGCGAGCCCGAATGGCCCGGCCGTCAGGACTCAATACATGATGTGGCCGCCATCGACCACGATGGTCTGGCCCGACACGAAGCCGGCCAGGTCCGACAGCAGGTACAGCGCCGTGCCGACCAGGTCGTCGGGCCGCTGCTCGCGCGAGATGGCGCGCGCCTTCAGAAAACTCTGCTGCCATTCGATGGGCCGGTTCTTGGTGGCATCGGTGATGACGAAGCCCGGCGCAATGACGTTGACGCGCACGTTGTGCGGCCCGCACTCCTTGGCCAGGCCCTTGGTCATCGCCAGCACGGCGCCCTTGGTCGCCACGTAATGCAGGTAGCCCGGCTGCCCGGCCACGGCCACCACCGAGGCGATGTTGACGATGCTGCCGCCGCGCTCGCGCAGCGCCGGCATCACGGCCTTGCAGCACTGCCACACGCCCTTCACATTGACGGCAAAGATGCGCTCCCACTGCGCCGGGTCCAGCTCCTCGAACGGTGTGAGCTTGACCTCGCGGAAGTAGGCCGCGTTGTTGATCAGGCCATCGATGCGGCCAAAGCGCTTCAGCGCAGCGTCGGCCATCGCGCGGGTCGAGGCATCGTCGGCCACGTCGACCCGCACGGCGATGGCATGGCCGCCGGCCGCCTCGATCGCCGCCACGGTTTCGTCGGCCGCGTTCATGTCGGCGACGACCACGTTGGCGCCTTGCGCGGCGCAGCCGATGGCAAAGGCCTGGCCGATGCCGGTGGCTGCGCCAGTGATGACGATGGTGCGGTCGGTGAGCAGGTCGTGGGTGGGCATCTGGGGGTCTCCAAAAATGGGCGCGAGGCTCGCAGCAGAAGTCGCCGCCCGGGCGGTCCTGTTCTATGGGCGGCGCTGTTTACTCAACTTGACTCTGGCCAGTGCGGGCCCAGCCGGCAATTCGAAAGACGTTCATGCAGCCTTCCAGTTGCTGCAACAGGCGCCTTGCGGCGTGCGCAATGCTGGATTTGCGCGAAAGCAATTCCCCTCGGCGGCGAGGCGTTTTCACAATGCTGGCCCAACGCATTGCCGAGGAACCGCCATGCCGCACCAACCCGTGCAAACCCCTAGTGTCGAACGCCCGCTGGACGGCATGTTGGTGGTCGCGCTGGAGCAGGCCGTCGCCGCGCCCTACTGCAGCAGCCGGCTCGCCGATGCCGGCGCGCGCGTCATCAAGATCGAACGCCGCGAGGGTGACTTCGCGCGCGGCTACGACCGCACCGTGTACGGTGAATCGTCGTACTTTGTCTGGATCAACCGCGGCAAGGAATCGATTGCGCTCGACGTCAAGAACCACGACGACAAATTGCTACTCGACAGCATGCTGGCGCAGGCCGATGTGTTCATCCAGAACCTCGCGCCCGGCGCCACCGAACGGCTGGGGATCGGCTCGGCCGCGCTGCGCGCGCGCCACCCGCGGCTGGTCACCTGCGACATCAGCGGCTACGGCGACGATGGGCGCCTGTTCGACTTGAAGGCCTACGACCTGCTCGTGCAGGCCGAGAGCGGGCTGGTCTCGGTCAGCGGGGCGCCGGGCGACTGGGGCCGCATCGGCGTCTCGCTGTGCGACATCAACGCCGGCTTGAACGCCCTGGTCGGCATCCAGCAAGCACTGATGCAGCGCACGCGCACCGGCCGGGGCTCGGGCGTGAAGGTGTCGCTGTTCGGGTCCGCCGCCGAGTTGATGGCCGTGCCATACCTGCAAGCGCGCTACGGCGGCAAGGCCCCCGAGCGGGTCGGGTTGAAGCATCCGACGATTGCGCCCTACGGCGCGTTCACCTGCGCCGATGGCCGCGACATCGTGATCTCGATCCAGAACGAGCGCGAGTGGTCCGACTTCTGCCGCGCCGTGCTGCGCCGCCCTGACCTGCTGCAAGACCCGCGCTGCGCCAACAACGCGGCGCGGGTGGCGAACCGCAGCTTCGTTGACGGCCTGGTGGCCGAGGTGTTCGCCAGCCTGACCAGCGCCGCGATGGTGGACCGCCTGACCGAAGCGCAAACCGCCTTCGGCAATGTCAACTCGGTGCATGACTTGATCGAGCACTCGCAGCTGCGCACCCGAACGATGCCGGTCCACGGCCGCAGCGTCGACGTGCCGGCATCACCCTGGGGCGTCGAGTGGGAAGCTGAGTCGTTCGCTGCGGCGCCAGTGCTGAACGCGCATGGCGACGCCATCCGCTCGGAGTTCAGCCAGGGCCCTGCGCGATCGGGCACTGAGCCGCCCTGACAGCGCGCCGCATGCGCCGAACCTGTTCCAACTCGATCGTTGCCCGCACAGGCAACCCGTTGTCGTCATTAGATGAAATGACCTGGCGCTGCATCTTTGCCGGCAACTTTGCCGACAGCCGAAAGCGCCGGATCGCTGTGTTCAGCATCGTGGCTCCTGCGCTCATTCCGCCCTCACCTCGCCCAGCAGTTCCGGGTGGCGGTCCAGCACCCTCAACAACTTGACCAGCGCCAACGGTGGCTGTGACTTGCCGTTCTCATACCTGGAAAATGCGTTCACTCCACCGCCGAAAATCTCGCCAGCCTCGCGCTGGTCGAGGGCAAGCTTCTTGCGCACGCTGGCAATAAAGTCCGGATCGACGAGCGAGGCATTGACCTGTTTGTTGAAGGCCAACATCAGTTCCATGCTGCGGCGCGACTCCGACGCGTCGAGGATGGACTCGTCGCAGGCTGGACAAAAGTCGCCGGTCACCTGAGGAAGGATCGTCGACTCGCTCTTATAGGTGTACGGCATGTCGCGGGTGTCATGCACCAGCTTCGCCGATCCGCAGCTCGGGCACTTCATGGTCACAGCTCCTTGAACGACACGATGAGCACGTCATCGATCACTGTCAGTTTCAGATCGACCGCGCCGGCCGGCGTCATCGGTCGGTACACGTCCTGCCACACGCGGTGATCGGAATGTGTGGTCATGCTCTTGAGGAAGTCGGCCGAGCCCAGCGCCATCACGACAGCGAGCATGGCGTCGAAGTCCAGCCCCAAGGTCACTGCGCCCTCGTGTGCGCTTCATGTTGTTCGAACCTGCCCAGCGCCGACCATGGCCTTGACGACGCTGAGCTTGCAGTGAGGGGTGACTTTTTTCACAAGATCTCACCTTAATCTCGTAGGTTATTTTGGCAAGACGTTGCTTGAGTTCCGCGCATTGGGGTCGGCGCACGCATTTCCGCTTGGCGCGTTCGCCCTGATGCAACCGAAGGCCCGGTGTTGCGCAGCCCTCTGTTCGGTGTGGGTGACTTCGGGGTGGAACT
This sequence comes from Rhizobacter sp., assembly GCA_025355745.1. GTDB lineage: Bacteria > Pseudomonadota > Gammaproteobacteria > Burkholderiales > Burkholderiaceae_C > LMDS01. The sequence continues at coordinate 13,609 of JANXZA010000244.1, forward strand.
GCGCGCCGTAGTAGCCGCGCGCCTCATCGGCCATGCCGGCGATCGGGCAGCTCGGCGTTGACGCCATCAGCTTGAAGCCGGGCGGCAGCGCGGTGACCTTGTCGCCGTGGCTCATCCAGACCTTCAGCATGCCGTGACCTTGCG
>JANXZA010000272.1 GCA_025355745.1 Rhizobacter sp.
GAGAATCGTCATGCCGTTGAGCAGGGTGCCGATCAGCAAGGTGCCGATGACGACATTGACGACCCCGCCACGCCCGCCCGACAGGCCGATGCCGCCGAGCACGACGACCAGGATCACGTCATAAATCATGGTCGAGTTGTAGATGCGCGTGGGCATGCTGTTGACTGACGCGGCCATCACAAAGCCTGCCAGGGCGCCGATCAGCGCGGCCAGCGTGTACTGCAGCACGATCACCGGGCGCGTCGGGATGCCGGTGGTGCGCGCACCGAATGGGTTGTCGCCGATCGCATAAACGTAGGTGCCCAAACGCGTGCGGCGCAAGAACAGCGATACGCCGACGGCCACCAGCGCGAACATGATCACCGGCATCGGCACGCCGAGCAGCGTGCTGCGGCCGACGAATGCCAGCGCGTCGAGTGGCGGGCTCCAGGACACCACGTCGAGCCGAAAGAACGCGACCTGACCGAGGCCAGCGAGAAACAGGCCCGACGCCAGCGTGGTGAACAGCGACGGAACTTCCGCGTAAGCGATCAACCAGCCGTTGACCAGCCCGAACACCAGCGCGAGCGCCATGGCCGCCACGATCGCCACCGGTACCGAGTGCCCGTCCTGCACCATTTGCAGTACCAGGCCGGCGGGTACCGCCAGCACCGCCACCATCGAGATGTCGATGCCACGCCCGATCACGATGATGGCCATCGCCAGGCCGAGGATGCCCAGGATCGCCACGTTCTGCAACAGGCCGAGCAGGTTGCTGGCGGCAAAGAATCCCGGCAAGAATAGCGCGAAGCCGATGAACAGCAGCACGAAAATCGTGAACACGATCATCTGTTGCGAGATGCGTTGGTGGGTCATGCGGGGCTCCGGGGATGGGCGTTCAGCGACCGGCGAACCGGGCTGGGCGCTTGCCGATAAAGGCGCTGAGTGCGTCGTTGAAATCTTGCGTGGCGGCGCAGCGCAGGAAGGCCGCCGCCTCGGCGTCGAGCTGCTCGCGCAGGCTGGCCTGCTGCGAGCCGCGCAACAGCTGTTTCATTTCGCCCAGCGCGCGAGTCGGCCCGCTGGCCAGTTGCTGGGCGAGGCGCCGGGTCTGCGCTTCGAGTTCGGCCACCGGCACGACGCGATTCACCAGCCCGAGCCGCAACGCCTCGGCGGCGTCCAGCGTTTCGCCGAGCAGCGCGATCTCGAACGCCTTGCGCAAGCCGACGACCCGCGGCAGCGACCAGGACGAGCCGCCGTCGCAACTCGCACCGACGTTGACATAGGCGAGGTTGAAGCGTGTGCCTTCGGCCGCAATCGCCAGATCGCAGACCAGCAGCAGGCTCACCCCGGCACCTGCCACGACGCCGTGCACGCTGGCGAGCACCGGTGAACGCAGGGCATTCAGGTGCACGATGGCCTCATGCAGGGCCTCGATCAGTTCACGCGCAACCGGCACCGGGTCGGCCTGCATCTGCGCCAGGTCACCGCCGGCGCAGAACGCCCGGCCGACACCGCTGAGCACCACGGCCCGCACCTGCGGGTCAGCGCACAGCTCGCGGGCGGCCTGCGCCAAGGCGCGCGCCAGCGGCACGTCGAGCGCGTTCAGCGCCTCGGGGCGGTTCAGATGCAAGTGCACCACGTCGCCGTCGCGATCCACGGCCAGTGGCGAGCGGGTCGATTCGAGTGTGCTGCTCATGCGAGGCCGAGCCAGTTCGCCGGGCGGATGGCGGTGGGCGTCATGCTTTGCTCGCGCTCTTGCTCGTGCGGGTACCTGGGCTCGTGCTCTGGCTCGGGCGACGACGCGACGGCGCCGCGCTCGGCCGCGGCGACAAGCCGTTCATCAACATCGCCGTGCTGTGCCGCGCCACGTCCTCGGCGCTCAGCGCACCGTGCGGGTCGAACCAGCGACCGATCCAGCTCAGGGCGCCGGCCACCGTGAACGCCGCGAGCTTGGGGTCGCACGGCGCGAGTGAACCTTCGGCAATGCCTTGCTCGATGAGGGTGCGGAACTCGTGGTCAAGCCCGGCCTTGAGGCGTCGAAGTTTCTTGCGGCTCTCCGGGGCAAGCGGGTCTTCGCCGACGCGGATCAGGCACATGCCGAATTCGCGCGTCACGATCAGCGCGTACGCGTGCATCGCCGCCTTCAGCTTGTCGAGCGCCGTGCCCCCGGAGGCCGCCGCCACGGCGATCGCCGAGCGCAGCAATTCGAGGCCCAGGCGCACGCACTCGAACAGGATCTCTTCCTTGTTCTGGACGTAGTAGTACAGCGTCGGTTTGGTCACCTGCAGCCGCTGCGCGACCATCGCCAGCGAGGTCGCGTGGTAGCCGAATTCGTTGAACAGCTGGGCCGCAGCGCGCAGCACGGCATCGCGCTTGATCGCGCGTTCCTGCTCTCGGTCGAGCGGTCGCGACCAGGGGGACGCGACGATCGGTGCACCAGCCAACACAGTCTCCTTTAGAGTGCCCCAAGGACGCCGCCCTGCGGCGAGTCTTACTTGCAGAGAAGCAAGGATACCTGTGGGTAACCCGCCACTCGATGATCGGCGCACCCGGCCGATTTCGCAAGCGGGCGGGTTTAAGGTATTCCCTGATGACTCAAAGCACGCGCAGGTTCTGCGAACCGTCGCTCAACACGATGTCGGCGAATTCGGCCCGCGCCGTGCCGTGCTGGAAGCTGCTGACTGCGATCAGCCAGACGCGAACAATCCGCGCCGCAGGTGTGCCCATCGCGGCCAGCACGTCGGCATGGACGTTGCGTTCTTCGGCGCACCACTGGCCCAGGCGTTCACGGCCCGAGCGCACCACCCAGTGCGTCTCGCGCGCCGTCCAGGCATGGACAGGGCAGTGGAAGTGGGTCTCGGGCGCGAGCTGCGAACTCCAGATCCAGGTCAGGTCGCGGCCATTGTCGAACTCGGCCGCAATCGAGATGTAGTCATGCGTCTGCGCCCGGTCTTCGGCAAGGTGGCTGGGGCATTCGGAAACGCGCCAGCGCCACGAAAGCCGCGTGCGCGGATTCAGTTCGCAGTCGACAGGCGCACAGACGATGCCTTGATCGTCGCAAGCATGAACCGCGATCGTCGGCTCGCCCAATGGCCCGAAGGCGTCGCTGAAAATGCCGGCCGAACCGGTCTCGAGCAGATAGTCCCAATCGACCGGGGGCGCACGGGGTGAGTGCAGCCGGGCAAGCTCTCGGCCGATCAACGCTGGCTGCAAGGTGCGGCCGTCGAGGGTGGCCAGTGCCTTGGCGGCATCGCCGCACCAGGCGATGGCCAGCACCGCGATGCCGCCGGTCAGACGGTGGTACAGGGATTCGGGGGTCGAAAGATCGCCCAACGCGTTCTTCCACAGGCCCATGTAGATGCCCAACTCGAGCTCACCGTCAACATCCGCCACGAAGCTGCCGGTGTCGCAGGTCGGGTTGACGACGCGACCACCGGGAACGATCCGGGCACACAGATGTTGGCGCGGCCCGCCGTACAAACTCGGGTCTCGCGGGCTCCATTGCACCCGACCGCTGGCAAACAAGCTGTAAGCCTGGCCGGCCTTCAGGTGCACGCCCGTGGCCTGCCACGGCACATCGTTCGCGCGCAAGCGCACGACATGGCTCGCGCTGATGGTTGCATGAACCAGGGCGGCGGGAAGGGCCGCCACCCAGCGCGCGGCAAGGTCGGCAAAGTCAGCTTGCATCAACGCCATCGCCTCGTCAGGAGATCGTGGGGAGCGCGGCGCGACGTGTCGCCGTCAGCGAAATTTGAACCCGTGGTCTTGCGGCTCGCGGGCGAGATCAAGACGCTCGGCTCACCGCCCGCATCCCCGGCACCGCCGAGCCGACCTTCTTCTGCGTCAGCAGCACGCCGTTCTTCACCGCGACGATCTCGGCGACGATGGCCACCGCAATCTCGGCCGGCGTCTTGGCGCCGATGTCCAGGCCGATCGGGCCGTGGAGACGGTCGATCTCGGCCGGCGACAGGTCGAACATTTCGAGCCGTGCCCGACGCGCCGCCGTGTTGCCGCGCGAGCCCAGCGCGCCGATGTAAAAGGCCGGTGACTTCAGGGCTTCGAGCAGCACCAGATCGTCGAGCTTCGGGTCGTGCGTGACGGCGACCACGGCGCAGTGCGGATCGAGCTGCAGCTCGATCACCAGGTCGTCGGGCATGGCCTTGCTGAAGGTCGTATTCGGCACGTCCCAGGTCAGGTTGTATTCCTCGCGCGGGTCGCAGCAGATGACCTCGAAGTCGAGCGCCAGCGCCATCTGCGCAACCGCGCGCGACAACTGACCCGCGCCGATGATGAGCAGCCGCCAGCGCGGGCCGAACAGCGCGCGCAGGCTGCTGCCATCGAACTCGAACACGTCGCCGCGACGCGCCGCCTCGACCGTGACGGCGCCCGTCGCCAGGCTCAAGTGGCGCGCAACCAGTTCATGCCGCGCGGTGCGCGCCAGCACCTCGTCGATCCAGCCCACGCCTTGCAGCGGCTCCTGCACCAGCCGCAGGTTGCCGCCGCACGGCAGGCCGAAACGGGCGGCCTCTTCCTTGGTCACGCCATACGCAATCAGCGACGGTGTGGCGACACGCTCGCCGTGGCGCAGGCGGTCGATCAGGTCGTCTTCGACGCAGCCGCCGGAGACCGATCCCGCCACCTGCCCGTCGTCGCGCAGACACAGCAAGGCGCCGGGCGGGCGCGGCGCCGAACCCCAGGTTTCGATGACGGTGACCAGCCACACCTTGTGGCCCTGCACGAACCAGTCGCGGGCCTGCATCAGCACCTGAAGGTCGAGGCTGTCCATGATCGAACTCCTATCGAATCAGGAAGTAGACGATGGCCAGCAGCACGACGGCCCCGATCAGCCACCACAGCTTGGTCATGCCGGCTGTGCCGGTGTCGGTCGCCATGGCCGCAGGCACGGTTGCGACTTCACCCGGTGCGGCGCTGGCCTGCAGGTGCGCCTCGAAGGCCTTGAAGAAGTCTTCGGTGATCTTGCCGGCGGCCGCGTCGATGAGGCGCGAGCCAACCTGCGCCATCTTGCCGCCGACCTGGGCGCGGGCGTTGTACTTGAGCCGCGTGCCCGTGCCTTCGGGGGTTAGCGCCACGTCGGCCGAGCCCTTGCCGAAGCCGGCCACGCCGCCTTGGCCGTCGAAGTTGATGGTGTAGCCGGTAGGAGGCTGCACGTTGGTCAGTTTCAGGTTGCCCTTGAAACGCGCGCTGACCGGGCCGACCTTGAGCGCCACCACCGCCGTCATCGCGTCGTCGCCGGTGCGCTCGAGCGTTTCGCAGCCGGCGATGCAGGCCTTCAGCACCTCGGGGTCGTTCAGGGCGGCCCAGGTGGTGTCGATCGAGGCCGGGATGAGTCGTTCACCTTGCAGTTCCATGGCGGTATTTTTTTACTTTAGAAGTGAAGTAGGTGAGACCGTGGGCGCACGTAGCGCGCGCCCGAGATCGGCGAGGCTGGCGAGATTGTGAACCGGAAGGAAGCGATCGACGTTCGGCAGCAGCGCGCGCACGCCGGCGGCCCGCGGCTCGAAGCCATCAAAGCGCAACAAGGGGTTGAGCCAGACGATCTGGTGCGCCATGCGCCGCAACTGCGCGGCGGCATGCGCCAGGTCGCCGTGCTCGTCGCGATCCAGCCCGTCGGTCATCAGCAGCACGGCCGCGTTCGAGCCGAGCAGGCGGCGCGCCCAGTTGCGGTTGAATTCGTCAAGACACGTTGCGATGCGGGTGCCGCCTTTCCAGTCGTGCACCTGGGCATCGGCCTGCGCCAGCGCCACATCGGGGTCGCGGTTCTTCAGGCTGCGCGTGATGTTCGTCAGGCGCGTTCCGAACACGAGCGTGTGGACCTTCAGGTGGCGCCGCGTCAGGCCGTGCACGTAATGCAGAAGCAGCCGTGCATAGCGTTCCATCGAGCCGGAGATGTCGAGCAGCACGACCAGTGTGGGCAGCTCGCTGCGCGCGCGGGTGAAGGCGGGCGTCAACGTGTGCGGCTGGCGCGCCATGCCGAGCAGCGTGGCGCGCAGGTCGAGGCGGGCGCCGTTCTGCCGGTTCGGCGCGCGCTCGTGGCGGCGCCGGCGCACCGGCTGCACCGGCAGCGGCACCTGTTCGGCGAGCTTCTTCGCAAGCTCGAATTCGGCCGCGCTCATGCTCTCGAAGTCGGCTTGCTGCAAGCGCTCGCGCTCGGAGAAGGTGAAGCTCGTATCAAACGTCAGCTCTTCCTGAGCGCTGGCATTGGCCGGGTTCGGCGCCTGCTTGGGCTTGGGCGCCGCGAGTGCTTCGGCCAGGCGGTTCGCGCGCGGCTTGTTCTGCTTGTCGCCGCGCCCGCTGATCTTCGGCAGCAGCAGGTACATCAGTTGTTCGAGCAGCTTCGGGTCGCGCCAGAAGGCTTCGAAGGCGGCGTCGAAGAGTGTTTGCTGTTCATGGCGGTCGAGCATCACGGCGCTCAGCGCGGCGTGCACATCGTCGCGCCGGTTCAGGCCGACCTGCTCGATGGCGGTAATCGCGGCGAGTACGCGATCCGGCCCGATCGGCATGCCGGCAGTGCGCAGGATGCGCGCGAAGTGAACGATGTTCTCAGCAAACATGGACGGAGAAAAGCGAATGCAAGTGCTTCACCGCAGAGGAACGGAGTTGGCGGAGTTGCGCAGAGTAAAAACCAATCCTTAACTTTCTTAACTCTGCGCTCACTCCGCTCACTCCGCTCACTCCGTCACTCTGCGGTGAATGAATTGTCTTCTAGCCCCCCGAGAACGAGTCCGGCCTGAGAGCACGCAACTCGTCAAGCAACTTGGCCGTGTCGCCGTTCTGCAACTTGACGATGTCGTCCTGGTACTTCAGCAGCACGCCGAGTGTGTCGCTCACCGTGGCGGGGTCGAGGCGGATCGTGTTCAGTGCCACCAGCGCGTTGGTCCAGTCGATGGTCTCGGCCACGCCCGGCGCCTTGAACAGGTCGAGCTTGCGCATGCGCTGCACGAACTCGACGACCTGGATCGTCAGGCGCTCGGCCGCGCCCGGTGCCTTCAGGCGCACGATCTCCAGCTCGCGCTCGACGCTCGGAAAGTCGACCCAGTGGTACAGGCAGCGGCGCTTCAGCGCATCGTGGATCTCGCGCGTCCGGTTGCTGGTGATGATGGTGATCGGCGGGGCCTCGGCCTTGATGGTGCCGAACTCGGGGATGGTGATCTGGTTCTCGGCCAGCACTTCGAGCAGGAAGGCGTCGAAGGGTTCGTCGGCGCGGTCGAGTTCATCGATCAGCAGCACCGGGGAGCGGGTCTGCGTGAGGGCTTGCAGGAGCGGGCGCTCGATCAACATGTGGCGCGAGTACAGGCTGTGGGTGAGGCGCTCGCGCTCGCCTTCGCCGTGGATGGAGTGCGCTGCTTCGGCCAGGCGGATCTCGATCATCTGGCGCGCCACGTTCCACTCGTAAGCGGTCTGGGCGATGTCCAGGCCCTCGAAGCATTGGACGCGCAGCAGCGCGGTGCCGAGTGCGGCGGCCAGCGTCTTCGCCAGCTCGGTCTTGCCGACGCCGGGTTCGCCTTCGAGGAACAGCGGGCGGGCGAGTTTCAGGCTCAGGAACAGCGCGGTGGCCAGGCGCCGGTCGCAGATGTAGTTCTGGGTCGCGAGCAGCGCGATGACGGCGTCGACGGAGTCGGGGACAGTCAGCGGTGAAGTTGTCGGCATCGTCGCTTGCACGGGGGTGTGAAATCGGTTTGGCTCATCGAACGCCCTCACCCTAGCCCTC
>JANXZA010000015.1 GCA_025355745.1 Rhizobacter sp.
GGCCTGGGCCGACGCGGCCTACGCCGAGTTTGCAAAGCGCTTCCCGCCCGAGCTGCGGCTCGAACTGAAAGCCGTGAAGGCCGAGCCGCGCAGTGGCAAAACCGCCGAGCAGTTGATGGCCGCCGAGGCCGCGCGCATCGAAGCGGCCGTGCCGCGCGGCGTGCGCCGCGTCGTGCTCGACGAGCACGGCGAGCGCCGCAGCACGCTGCAACTCGCCGCGCGCCTGACCGCCTGGAGGGGTGAGGGCCGCGACGTGGCCTTGATCGTCGGCGGACCGGACGGGCTGGCCACGCCGTTGAAGTCGAGTGCCGACGAAACCCTGCGCCTGTCGGACCTGACCTTGCCGCACGCCTTCGTGCGCGTGCTGCTGGCCGAGGCGCTGTACCGCGCCTGGACGGTCATGGTGAACCACCCCTATCACCGTGAGTGAATCCACCGGAGCCGCCGGCTTCATCTACCTCGCGTCGCAGAGCCCGCGTCGCGCTCAACTGCTGACCCAGATCGGCGTGCGTTTCGAGCTGCTGCTGCCGCGCGCCGATGAAGATGCCGAGTCGCTCGAAGCCGGGCGTGCGGGCGAGTTGCCTGCGGTCTACGTGGAACGCGTCACGCGCGCAAAGCTCCATGCCGCGCGCTTGCGCCTCGCGGCCAGTGGCTTGGCCGCAGCGCCCATCCTGTGCGCCGACACCACGGTGGCGCTAGGCCGGCGCATCCTCGGCAAGCCGCTCGATGCGCACGATGCCGCCGCCACCTTGCGCCTGCTCTCGGGCAAGACTCACCGCGTCATCACCGCCGTGGCGGTCGGCACGGGCGCAGGCCGCGACATGGGCACTGGCGGGCGCGAGCGGGTCGCCGTCAGCACGTCTCGGGTTCGCTTCGCCACGCTGACAGCGCCGATCATCGACGCCTACGTCGCCAGTGGCGAGCCCTTCGGCAAGGCCGGTGCCTATGCAATTCAAAGCTCGCTGGCGGCCTGGATCGAACACATCGACGGCAGCTACTCCGGCGTGATGGGCTTGCCGCTGTTCGAGACCGCGCAGTTGCTGCGACGTGCCGGCTGGCGGGCTTGATGCGGCCAGCAGACGCGGCGGGCTTGACGAGGGGGCCCGACGCGGCGGGCTCAGCGCGCGTCGCCGTGCAGAACCCCTCCGCTATGATGGCCTGAACCCATCGCACCGCGCTCCAGTGCTGCGCCACCGAACGAGCGAACCCCCGCGATGCAAGACATCCTGATCAATTGGACTCCGCAGGAAACCCGCGTCGCCGTCATCGAGAATGGCGCGGTGCAGGAACTGCATGTCGAACGCGCGCTTGAGCGCGGCCTGGTCGGCAACATCTACGCCGGCCGCGTGGTGCGGGTGCTGCCGGGCATGCAGTCGGCCTTCATCGACATCGGCCTGGAGCGCGCCGCGTTCCTGCATGTGGCCGATGTGCAGGTGAACGGCGTGACACCGCGCAGCGGCGGAGGCGGCGCGGGTGCTTTGGGCGCCGGAGGCGCCGGCACGCGCGGCGATCACGCGAATGGCGGCGCACCGCAGACGCCGATCGAACGCCTGGTGTTCGAAGGCCAGACCCTGACCGTGCAGGTCATCAAGGACCCGATCGGCACCAAGGGCGCGCGACTAACGACACAGATCAGCATTGCCGGCCGGCTGCTGGTGTTCCTGCCGCAGGACGATCACATCGGCATCTCGCAGAAGATCGGTTCCAGCGAGCTGCGCGAGCGCCTGCGCAAGCGCATGGCCGTGCTGGCCCAGGTGCCTGACGATGCCGGCCCGGCGGGCGGCTTCATCCTGCGCACGAATGCCGAAGAGGCGAGCGACGACGAACTCGGCGAAGACATCCGCTACCTGCGCAAGACCTGGCGCGCGGTGCGCGAACAGAGCTTCAGGATGCCGCCCGGCAGCCTGCTGCACCAGGACCTGAGTCTCGTCGAGCGGGTGCTTCGCGACCTGGCCCATGAGGCCACGCAGACGATCCGCATCGACTCGCGGCTGCAGTACGAACAGCTGCTGGAGTTCGGCCAGGCGTTCACACCCAGCTCGGTGCAGAAGCTTGCCATCTACGACGGCGAGCGGCCGATCTTCGACCTGTTCAACATCGACGACGAGATCGCGCGGGCGCTGATGCGCCGGGTCGACCTGAAGTCGGGCGGCTACCTCATCATCGACCAGACCGAGGCCCTGACGACGGTCGACGTGAACACCGGCGGCTTCGTCGGCGGGCGCAACTTCGACGAAACCATCTTCAAGACCAATCTCGAAGCTGGCCAGGCGATCGCGCGCCAGCTGCGGCTGCGCAACCTGGGCGGCATCATCATCATCGACTTCATCGACATGACGCGCGAGGAGCACCAGGCTGCGGTCCTGAACGAGCTGCGCAAGCAACTCGCCCGTGACCGCACCAAGATCACGGTGAGCGGCTTCACCCAGCTCGGCCTGGTCGAGATGACGCGCAAGCGCACCCGAGAGTCGCTGGCCCACATGCTGTGCGAGGCCTGCCCGACCTGCGAAGGCCGCGGCCAGGTCAAGACCGCGCGCAGCACCTGCTACGACATCCTGCGCGAAATTTTGCGCGAGGCGCGCCAGTTCGACCCGAAGGAGTTCCGCATCATCGCCTCGGCCAGCGTGGTCGAGATGCTGCTCGACGAAGAGAGCCAGCACCTCGCGGGCCTCTCCGATTTCATCGGCAAGCCGATCTCGCTGCAGGCCGAGCCGCTCGGGTCGCCGGAGCGGTATGACATTGTGTTGATGTGAGTCGGCAGACTGCGGGGTCGTTGGGCCCGCCTTGCGCCAGTGCGATGACATATTGGTGTCAAAGCACCAATGTGAGTCCGCCATGAGTCGTCTGACCATCACCCTTTCCGAGACCCGCTACCGGGCGCTCAAGGAGGCTTCCGCGCTGCGCGACAAGACGATCGGGCAACTGATCGACGAGAGTCTGGACTTCTATGGCATCAAGTCGCGGCAGGATGCGCGCGATCTCGTGCGTCGGGCGCGAGCGCACGGCAAGCTGAGCGAAGATCTGGCGGCCACAGTGGCGCAGGAACAGGTTCGAGCGCTGCGTCTCAAGCCGTGACCTGATTCGATGAGCCAGCCGGCCGGCCGGCATCGTCGATATCAACGCGGTCGTGGCCGGTTCGCTGACCGCGAACGAAGCGTCGCGTGTTGTCCCAAATGTCGCTCGCATCCTGGATGGCATGCTGGCTGCTGCGTTTTCCCTTGTCGTGTCCGAGTCGCTGCTGGCTGAATGTCATGCGGTGGTCGTGCGGCCGAAGCTGCGCAAGCTCCATGGCTTGACCGTGGCAAAGGTGGAGGCGATCCTGACCGACCTTGCCCAGAACGCGATCGTGCTGGCGCCGGTGGGCGCCTCGCCCGCGCCCGATCCGGGTAATCCGTTGTTGCGGGCGTTGCTCGCAGCCAGGGCAGACCTGCTACTGGTCACTGGCGACAAGCCGCTGCTGCGGGATGCGGGCATGCGGGCGCGCGGAATGTCGCCGAGTACGTTCGTTGCTGCGACCGGGCAGCCGGCCGGATCAAACCCCGCTTTCCACTTCTGAAATTCGAAGCCGCCATCGGCGTCGCAAGGCGATCGGCAGACATCGACGGCGACGCGGCCGCAGCGTTGCGAACACGCTTCTCGACGCTCGCACCACCCTTGAAGTCTCGCGTCCGTACTCGGCGGATGCGCCGTGCGCGATGCAACGCGCAGTCGGCAGCGCCCACCGCGCCCCGTGATTACTGCACACGCGTCGGTCAAGGTTTCCCTACAGACGCAATCGGTTTCCGCCATCACATTCGAGCTTCACCGTGTGTCCGTGCGCGTCCTCTGTCAGGACGAGGCGGCTCCCCACCTCGAAGGTCCGAAGATGATGAAGCGCTGCTTGTCGATGATCCCCCTGCCGCTCGTGGTTTCGCTGATGGCGCTGTCGGCGCCGGCGTTCGGCGCTGCCGAGAAGGCCACGCTGACGAGCGAGCTGCAGGTCTGGAACGTGGTCAGGAAGGCCGACGGTGCCGAGGCGCTGTTGCCGGCGCAGAGCGTCAAGCCGGGCGACCTGCTGCAGTACACCGCCGTTTACCGCAATGCTGACAGCCGCGCCGTGAGCCGTCTGGTGGCGAGCCTGCCGATCCCGCTCGGCACCGAACTGGTGGGCGCCAGCGCCGTGCCGCGCGAGGTGCAGGCGAGCCTGGACGGCAAGGTCTATGCCGCCACGCCGCTGATGCGCAAGCTGCGCCGCGCCGACGGCCAGATGGTCGATGTGCAGGTGCCGCTGACGGAATACCGCTACCTGCGTTGGCCCGAACAACAGATCGCTGCTGGCGCCACATTCAGCACCAGCGCCCGTGTGCGTGTGGTCTTGTCGTCAAGTTCCGGCGCCGCGCCTGCTTCGGCAACCGCGCTGGCGCCGACCCCAGCACCGTTCTCAACACCGACGCCGGCCCCGGCCGCGGCACCCGCCGCGCGCTGATCACTCGGCCTTGACACCGTGTTCAAGTTTTTCAGCCACGCCGCCGATAAGTTCGGCTGCAACCGTTTGCCAGGAGCATCAGTCATGACTTTCAGTGGGTTCAACCTCAAGCGCCTCCTTTCGCGGGCGCTCGGCGCGCTGCTGCTGGCAGGCGCCATCGGCAGCGTGCCAACCACCGCGTTTGCGGCACCCGCTGCCGGCACCGCCATCGGCAACCAGGCCTCTGCCAGCTACACCGACGCTTCCAACACGCCGCGCACCGTGACCTCCAACGTGGTCACCGCCATCGTCCAGCAGGTCGCCAGCCTGACGCTCGCGCAGAGCACCAGCCGCACCGTGGCGGTCGGCAGCCAGGTGAGCTACCCGGTCACGTTGACGAACACCGGCAACGGCGCTGACACCTTTAACCTGAGCTTCACTCAAAGCGGCGCCTTCGCATTCACCTCGGTCGTGTTCTACGCCGATGCGAATGGCGACGGCGTGGCCGACAACGCGATTCCGATCACCGCCACCACGGCGCTGGCTGCCGGCGATGTGTTCCGCTTCGTCGCGGTCGGCACGGTGCCGGGCTCGGCCGTCTCCGGCAACACCAACAGCCTGGTCGTCACCGGCACCAGCGGCTTCAATGCCGCAGTGTCCGCGAGCGTGACCGACATCACCACCGTGACTTCCAACGCGGTCGTGAATGTGACCAAAGCCATGAGCTCCGGCTCGGGCCTGCCGGGCAGCGGCCCGCACACCATCACCCTAACTTACAACAACAGCGGCAACACGGCGGCCAGCGCAGTCCAGCTTCGTGACCTGCTGCCCGCCGGCCTGACCTACGTGGCCAACTCCGGGCGCTGGAGCGCCACCGGCGCCACCGTGCTGACGGACGCCAGCAACGCCGACGCCCAAGGTGCCGGCCCGACCATCATCTATGACTTCGGCGTCACCGCCGCGAACCAGGTCACGGCCGTCATCAGCAGCGTGGCACCCGGCCAGACGGGCACGCTGACATTCAGCGTCACGATTGCCACCTACAACAGCGCCACCGCCACCGGCCAACTGGCCGGCGCCATCAACAACACCGCCAGCTACAGCTACAACGACGGTGCGGCGAACGTCGGCCCGGTCAACAGCAACACCTATGCCTTCAACGTGACGCCGGTGATTGCCGTCACGATGACGGGCCAGACCGTGGCCAGCGCCACCCAGGGCAGCACGGTGGTCTTCACCAACGTCGTTCGGAACAATGGCAACACGCCGGACAGCTTCGACATCACCCTGCCCACCAGCACCTTCCCGGCCGGCACCAGCTTCCAGCTCTACCAGGCCGACGGCGTGACGCCGCTGCTCGACACCAACGGCAACGGCGTGCCCGACACCGGCACCCTGGCCAGTGGCGCCACCTACAACGTGGTGCTGCGCGCCACCTTGCCGACCAACGCCAGCGGCGGCCCGTTCACGGTCAGCAAGACGGCGACCTCGAAGCTCGACCCGGCGAAGACGGCCACCGTCAACGACACGCTCACGGCCATCGTCGCCAACTCGGTCGACATGACGAACGTGGCGCCGATCGGCGGCGGCGGCGTCACCGGTGTCGGCCCCGGCCCGGAGGCGAGCGCGCAGACCACCAACACCACCAACCCCGGCACGACGACGCGCTTCACGCTGTTCGTGAACAACACCAGCGGCGTTTCCGACACCTATGACCTCTCGGCCAGCACCACGTCGAGCTTCGCGGCGCTGACCTTGCCGGCCGGCTGGACCGTGGTGTTCCGCAATGCGGCTGGCGCCATCATCACCAACACCGGCGTCGTCAACGGCGGCGCGAACCAGCAGGTGTTCGCTGACGTGACCGTGCCCGCTGGCCAAGCCGCCATTCCGGGCACCGGCCTGGACCTGTACTTCCGCGCACTGTCGCCTTCCACCGGCACCATCGACCGACTTCACGATGCGGTGGTCGTGAACACCGTGCGCAGCGTGCAGGTCGCGCCGAACAACAGCGGCCAGGTGTTCGCGGGCAGTTCCATCGTCTACGCCCACACCCTGACCAACACCGGCAACGTGACCGAGAACAGCGGCGCCAGCAGCATTGCGCTGGCCTTGACCAACACGCAGGGAACCTTCAGCACCATCGTCTATCGCGATGCGAACAACAACGGTGTGATCGACGCCGGTGACCCGGTCATCAATGTGCCGGCCGACCTTGGGCCGATCGCTCCGGGCGCCAGCGTGCGGCTGCTGGTGCGCGTCAGCGCCACCGGCGGTGCGGCAGCAGGCATCACCGACACCACGACCCTGACGGTCACCACCAGCGGCAGCGTGAATGCCGTGGCCGCACCCGCGACGGTGAGCAGTACCGACACCACCACGGTGATCGCCGGCAACCTGGTGCTGCTGAAGGAACAGGCGCTCGACGCGAACTGTGACGGCATCGCCGACACCGGCTTCAGCAACGCCAACATCTCGGCCGGTGCAACCCCCGGTGCCTGCGTGCGCTACCGCGTGACGATCACCAACATCGGCGCCTCGGACGTGATCAGCGTCGTGCTCAGCGACGCGACGCCGGCCAACACCACGTATCACGCGGCGGTCGCGGCGACCACCAGCCAGGGCAGCGTCACGGCACCGGGTGCGGGCAGCACCGGCACGGTGAGCGCCAGTGTCGGGACGCTGGCGGCGGGTGCGTCAGCGGTAGTCAACTTCGGCGTGCGGATCAATCCGTAAGCCGGCCTCGCCCACCCTGCCAGCCACTGCACAGCCGGAACACAGAGCGTGAAGACACTGGGCAGTGCGGCCCGGCTGGCGCGGTGCGCCCGGGCCGGGGCCTTTGACAAGCTGGCCGGGATGGCCAGGCTGGCCGGGCCAGTGTTGCTGAACTGGGTGCTCTTGATCCTGCTTGCCAGCGGAGCGGCCCACGCCGCGCCGCTGGCCGGCAGCCAGCTCGAGAACACCGCCCGGGCGACCTACTTCGACACCGACCGCGGCTTCAACGCGAGCCTGCAGTCGAACACCGTCAGCATCACGGTGCAGGCGCTTGAAGCGCTCACCCTGACCAGCGACAACGCCTTGCAGCGCGCGGCCGGCGGCATCGCCAGCCTGTCGCACCGGCTCACCAACACCGGCAATGCGAGCAGCTCCTATGTGCTGCGCTTCGCGAACCGCAGCGACGACGACCACGACCTGCTGGGCCTGCGCCTGGTGTGGGACCGCAACGGCAACGGCGTGGCCGACGCCGGTGAGCCGCAGATCGACAACGGCGCCACCTTCGGCCCGCTGGCCAGCGGTGAATTCGCCGACTTCGTGCTCGTCGGCAGCATCGCCGAGGGCGTGCCTAACGGCCGCGTTGCGCGGATTGACCTGAGCGCCCGCAGCGTGGCGCAGGGCGCCGCAGCGGCGAACGTCGACAGCGTCACGGTGGCCGAGGGCGCGCTGCTGCAACTGCTGGCGTCGGCCTCGAATCCAAGCCCAAAAGTGGCTGACACCGTCACCCTCACGCTGACCGCCAGCAACACCGGCAACCGTGCCGCCAGCGGCCTGCCGTTGACGGTGGACGGCGCTTCGATGACGCTGGTCTTGATGCGCGACGTGATCCCCGCGAACACCACGCTGGTGGCCGCCGGCGCGCCGGGCGGCGCGCTCGTGCTGTACCACTTGCAGGGCCAGCCGGAGCACAGCTACAGCCGCAGCCCGCCGGCCGATCTGCGCCAGGTCGATGCGGTGGCGTTCGGCTTCCTGGCCGACATCGCGCCCGGCCAGTCGCTCACGCGCAGCGTCGATGTGCGGATCAACCCGAACGCGGCCGGGCCGGTCACGAACGTCGGCCGGCTGCTGTTCATGGACGGCGTGCAGCCGCAGCCGATCGGGGTCGACTCGAACCCGGTGCGCATGGTCGTGCCAGACCAGCCGCCCGCACTGAAGCTGTTTTTCGACCCGCTGTACACGCGCCCGGCGACGGCACTTTCGGCCGGGCAGCCGTTCTACGTGAGCTTCATCGCCTCGCGCTGCAACCTCGACCCGCTGCGTGCCGAGACCCAGATGATCACCGTGTCGTCGCGCCTGGCTGGCGACACCGAGTCCTTTATCGCGACCGAAACCGGCCCGAACAGCGGCGAGTTCCGCATCGAACCTTCGGTGCCCACGGTCGATGCGCTGCGCTCGCCGCTGGTGCGCGGTGACGGCCGCCTGAGCGTCAAGCCGAACGACCAGTTGACGGTCTCGGTGACCGGCTGCGGCGCCACCCGGATGGAGGCCAGCCTGCTGGTCGACCCGTTCGGCACCGTCTTCGACAGCAAGACCAGCGCACCCGTCGCCGGCGCGGTGGTGACCCTGCTCGACGTGACGGGCGCGGGCAACGGTGGCCGCCCAAACGGGCTCGCGAAGGTGTTCCAGGTCGACGGGCTAACGCCAGCACCGAGCGTACTGACGACCGGCGCCGACGGCGAATACCGCTTCCCGCTGGTAGCACCCAGCGTCTACCGGCTGCAGGTGGTGGCACCGAGCCCGTACACCTACCCCTCGACCCTGGCCGCCAGCTTGCTGCCGCCCGAGCGGGTGGTCGATGCGGCAGGCTCGTACGGCGCCACCTTCACCATCACCGCCCTCAGCGAGCCGGTGCACCTCGACATCCCGCTCGACGCCGATGCCCGCGCCGGCTTCTTCATCGAGAAGACCGCTTCGCGCAAGACCGCCGAGCTGGGCGAGTTCGTCGATTACCAGGTCAGGATCAAGAACGTCAGCGGCCAGTTGCTCGGCCGCATCCGCGTCACCGACCAGCTGCCGGCCGGCTTCGCCTACCTGCGCGGCAGCGCCCGCTTGCTGCTTGACGGCAGCGGTGCGACGACCCGCCTCGACCACTCGGCCCTGCCCGAGCCCGAAGGTGGCGTCGGCCCGGCACTGGTTTTCAACGTCGGCTCGATCAACGACGGCGCGCTGCTCACGCTCAGCTACCGCGTCAGGGTCGGCCCCGGTGCGTTGCAGGGCGACGGCATCAACCGCGCCCAGGCCAGCAGCGCCGGCCCGCTGCCCAAGCTCAGCAACGAAAGCCGCGCCACCGTGCAGGTGCTGCCGGGCGTGTTCGGGGATCGCGGCTTTGTGGTCGGCAACGTCTATGCCGACTGCAATGCGAACCGCGAGCGTGATGCCGATGAGCCCGGCATCGCCGGCGTGCGCCTGTTCCTCGAAGACGGCACGTTCGTCACCACCGACCGCCTCGGCCGCTTCAGCCTGTACGGCCTGAAGCCGCAAACCCATGTTTTGAAGCTCGACCGCACCAGCCTGCCGTTCAGCGTTGGCGGGCCGGGCGAGGCCACGCTGGAGTTGCTGGCGAACCGCAACGCCGGCGATGCCGGCAGCCGCTTCATCGACATGAAGAACGGCGAGATGCAACGCGCCGACTTCGCAGTGACGGCTTGCAGCGACGCGGTGCGCAGCGCCATCGCCGCGCGAGCCGAAAGCGTGGCGCGCGCCGATGAGAACGCCGAGACGGTGCGCGATTCGCGCCTCGCCGCCGACCCGCGCCTGGCGCCGGTCGCGGATGCGAAGGCACTGCCGGCCAGCGGTGTGGTCGGAGCCGGCAACCAGACCGGGGCCGGCGCCGCCCGTGGTGGGAGTGTTGGGGCTGGCACAGGTGCGGGCACGGGAACGGGAACGGCCAATCTGCCAGCATCCACTGCCGCATCGGCACCAGGCTCCGCAGCCACCGCGAGCCGGACTGAGCTGAACCCGCCCTCGGCGGCCACGCTCAGCGACGAGGCCATCAACGCGCTCGACAACAGCCCCGCCATCGTCAGCCCGATGAACGCTCAGGTCTTGGGTTATGCGCAGACGAGCGTAGTCGTCAAAGGCCGGTTCGGTGCGGTGCTGAACCTGCGCGTCAACGGCGTGCTGTTGCCGGCGGCGCGCATCGGGCGCGTCCGCACGATCGAGGCCAAAGGCTTGCAGGTGGCCGAGTACGTCGGCGTCGATCTGAAGCCGGGCGCCAACACCCTGGAGCTGGTGCAACAAGCGGACGCTGGCGGGCTGGCGATCGAGTCTTCGATCAACGTCACCGCCCCCGGCGCGCTGGCCCAGTTGCGCCTGAGTGCTGCCACCACCGCGCTGCCGGCCGATGGCCGCTCGATGGTGCGCGTGACGATCGAACCGCTTGACGCCGCCGGCGTGCCGGTGACCTCGCCGACGCCGGTGACCTTGAACGCAAGCCGCGGCCGCTGGCAATTGCGCGACCTCGACCCCGACGAGCCGGGCGTGCAGGTGTTCGTCGAAGGTGGCCGCCTGGTGGCCGAACTTGAATCGCCGAGTGAGCCTGGCGATGTGCTGGTGCAGGTGGCCTCGGGCAACACGCGGGCGCAGGTCAAGCTCGCGTTCAACGCCGAACTGCGGCCGCTGATCGCCGCCGGCATCGTTGAAGGTGTGTTCAACCTGCGCAACCTGAACCGCAGCGCGGTGCAGCCGGCGCGGGCGCAAGACGGCTTCGAGCAGGCGCTGAAAAATGTTGCCGGGAGCCTCAGCGGGGGCCACAGCGACACCGGCGCCCGCGCCGCGCTGTTCCTCAAGGGCAAGGTGCTCGGCGACACCTTGCTGACCCTCGCCTACGACTCCGACAAGGACCAACGCGAACGCCTGTTCCGCGACATTCAGCCGGGTGAGTTCTACCCGGTCTATGGCGACGATTCGGTGAAGGGCTTCGATGCCCAGTCGACCGGCCGGCTCTATGTGCGGCTCGACCGTGGCCGCTCGTATGTGCTGTATGGCGACTTCAACACGCAGGCCGAGGTGAGCATCAATGCGAAGCCCGGCATCGGTGCCAGCACCGGCATGGGTGCAGGGCTGGGTGGCGCGGCCGTCGCCCTTGAAGAGCGCCGCCTCGGCCAGTACAACCGCAGCTTGAACGGCTTGCGCACTCACCTCGAAAGCGACGATGGCAGCCGCAGCGTCAGCGCCTTCTCCAGCCAGACCAGCAGCCGCCAGGTCGTCGATGAGCTGCCCGCACTCGGCACCTCGGGCCCGTATGCACTGAGCCGCGCCGCGCTGGTCGAGAACAGCGAAAAGGTCGAACTGCTGACGCGCGACCGCAGCCAGAACGCGTTGATCGTGCGCAGCGTGGCCTTGGTGCGCTTCGCCGACTACGAGGTCGAAACGCTGACAGGCAGGATCCTGCTGAAGGCGCCGCTGGCGAGCCTGGACTCCGGCTTCAATCCGAACTCGCTGCGCGTCACCTATGAGGTCGAACAGGGCGGCGCGAAAAGCTGGGTCGGCGGCGTGTCGGCGCGCATCGAGGCGAGCGAACAGCTCGTGCTTGGCGCCGGCGTCGTGCGCGACAGCGATCCGCAGCATCCTTTGACCTTGCAAAGCGCCGGTGCCGTGCTGCGGCTCGCGCCCGGCGTTGTGGTCGCGGCTGAAGTGGCGCGCAGCGAGACGCCACTCGGCGCCACCGGCGGCGCGGTCATCGGCGCACCGATCGGTGCGGCGCCGGCCGGCGCCGCGAACGCGCTCACCAGCGGCATGGCGGCACGCGTCGAGCTGCGCGTCGATGCCGACCAGCTTCAGATGCAAGCGCAAATCGTGCGCGCCAGCGCGGGCTTCGAGAACCCCTCGGCTTCGATCACCAAAGGCCGGCAGGAGATCACCGCCAAGGCCAGCTACAAGGCCGACGAACACACGACGCTGAAGGCCGAATTGCTGCGCAGCGATGACCTCGCGACAGCGGCGCGGCGCACCGGCGCGCAACTGGCGCTCGAGTACGCCGTCAACGATGCGGTGCGCGTCGAGCTGGCCGTGCGCCACAGCGGCGGCGCCGAACTGGGCGCGGTCGCCGTGGGCGCGGGGGTTGGGGCCGGGGCGGGCGCCGCCCCCGCCGTGGCCATCGCCGCCACCACCGTGCTCGCCAAGGTCAGCGCCCAGGTGCCCGGCGTGCCGCGCGCCAGCGTGTTC
Organism: Rhizobacter sp.; assembly: GCA_025355745.1. Lineage (GTDB taxonomy): Bacteria > Pseudomonadota > Gammaproteobacteria > Burkholderiales > Burkholderiaceae_C > LMDS01. Next base: position 12,383 of record JANXZA010000015.1, read on the forward strand.
GCCGAGGTCGAGCAGGATGTGGAAGACGGCAGCCGCCATGTTGCGGCGTTAGGCGGCGAGTACCGGCTTGACGCTGCGACGCGCCTGTACGGCCGCTACGAATTCATCAGCAGCCTGGGCAGCCGCTACGGCCTGAACGACGCGCAGCAGCGCAACGCCACCGTCTTCGGCGTGCAGACCGACTACATGACGGACGCCAACCTGTTCAGCGAATACCGGCTGCGCGACGCACTCGACGGCCGCCAGGCCGAAGCCGCCATCGGCCTGCGGAATCGCTGGAAGCTGGGCGGCGGCTGGTCGGCATCGACGGGCTATGAGCGTGTTCGCATCCTGAACGGCAGCGCTGAGAACGTCGGCAGCGGCGAGACCACGGCCGTGACCGGCGGCCTCGAGTACACCGGCGCTTCCGACTGGAAAGGCGCGGCCCGCCTGGAGCTGCGCGACAGCACCGCCAGCAGCTCGGTGCTCGGCACCCTGGGCGCAGCGTTCAAGCTGAGCGACGAATGGACCGCGCTCGGCCGCAACCTGTTGACGATCACGCGCCAGCACAACGCCGCGAGCAAGACCGAGGACTGGTTGCAGTTCGGGATGGCTTACCGACAACGCGCAACAGAAGGGGCGGCCAACCAGACCAATGCGCTGATGCGCGCCGAGTACCGCACCGAAGACATCACCGACCCCTCTACCGCCGACAGCGGCCGCCGTGTCGCCATCGTCTCGGCCCATGTCAACCATCAGTTCAATCCGCAGACGCAGCTCTCGGCCCGCGTTGCCGCCAAGTGGGCGCGCGACCGTTCGCTCGGGCTCGACAGCCGCGAGACCACCCAACTGCTGTCGGCCCGCGCCACCTACGACATTGCGCCGCGCTGGGACCTGGGCGCGCAGGCCGCCGCGCTGATCGGCGCCAGCGGCCGCGCGCGCCAGCTCGGCCTGGGCGCCGAGGCCGGCTACCTGTTGGCCGACAACCTGTGGGTCAGCGTCGGCTGGAACGTGTTCGGCTTCACCGACCGCGACCTCACGGCGCAGGACACCACGCAGCGCGGCTTCTACATCCGGCTGCGCTTCAAATTCGACGAGGCCATGTTTTGAGCGCTGACGATCTGTTGATGGGCTTGCTGCGCGGCGCACGCTGGCTGCGTTCGCTGGGCGTGGCAGCGGCCTTCGGGCTGGGCGCGATGAGTGCCGCCGTGGCCTTGCCCGTGCCACCCGACAACACCGTCTACGCCAACTCTGGCACCACGCTGTACACGGTCACGCCGAGCACCGGCGCGGCGGTCATCGTCGGCACACTGGCGTTCAGTACCAACGGCTTCGGCCGCGATCCGATCACCGGCCGCGTCTACTACGCCGAGGCCGTGCTGCCCGGGCGCGTCGCGTATTGGGATCCGACGACCGCCACGAACACGATCCTGCCAACGGCGCTCGGCTTCGCAACGAACCGCATGGGCTTTCGCGCCGATGGCGAGATGTTCTCGATGAACCCGGGCACGAACAACATCTACGTGATCGACCGCAACACCGGCAACCCGACCATCGTCGCCACCGTCAACGGCCCAGGCCTGAACGGCGGCGGCGACATGGCGTTCGCACCGAACGGCGACCTGT
>JANXZA010000068.1 GCA_025355745.1 Rhizobacter sp.
TAGCCGAGCACCTGGCGCAACGCCCCCTCATGCTCGTTTTCATCCTGCGCCGCCTCGCCCAAGCCGTGATCGTGATGCTCACGGTCGCGTTCATCGCGTTCATGCTGTTTCAGTACGTCGGTGATCCGGTAACGAACATCCTGGGTCAGGATGCGACACCTGCGCAGCGACTCGAGCTGCGCGCCGATCTGGGCCTGGACCAACCGTTTCCGGTCCAGTTCGTGCGCTTCGTCGGCAAGGCCGTGAAGGGCGAATTCGGCCTGAGCCTGCGCCAGGGCCGCAAGGTGTCGTCGTTGATCGCCGAGCGCCTGCCCGCCACCCTGGAACTGTCGATGTCGGCGGCCTTCATCGCGCTCGCATTCGGCATTCCGATGGGCGTGTATGCGGCGCTGCGGCGCGGCAGCTTTCTGTCGCAGGCGATGATGACGGCTTCGCTGATCGGTGTGTCGTTGCCGGTCTTCCTGATCGGCATCCTGCTGATCCTGGTGTTCGCGGTCACCTTGAAATGGCTGCCCAGTTTCGGTCGCGGCGAGGTCACGATGCTCGGCCCTTGGAGCACCGGTTTCCTGACGCTCGATGGCTGGAAGCACCTGATCCTGCCGGCAATCACACTGGCGGTGTTCCAGCTCGCGCTGATCATGCGGTTGGTGCGCGCCGAGATGCTCGAAGTGCTGCGCGCCGACTACATCAAGTTCGCCCGCGCCCGCGGCCTGCCGAACCGCGCGGTGTACTTTGGCCATGCGCTGAAGAACACGCTGGTGCCGGTGATCACGATCACCGGGTTGCAACTGGGCTCGTTGATTGCCTTCGCCATCGTCACCGAAACGGTCTTCAACTGGCCTGGCATGGGCCTGCTGTTCATCCAGGCCGTAGGCTTCGCAGACATCCCCGTGATGGCCGCATACCTGTGCCTGATCGCGCTGATCTTCGTCGTCATCAACCTGTTCGTGGACCTGCTGTACTTCGCGGTCGACCCGCGCTTGCGAATCGAAAAGTCAGGCGCTGCGCATTGACGCGCCGCTTTCCCATTCCCCCACCGGAGCCGCTATGAACCTCAAGAAATCCGTGCTGATCCCTGCCATGCTGCTGGCCTGCGGCCTGAGTTGCGGTCTGACTCAGGCCGTCACCCTGCGGGTCGCCAACCAGGGAGACGTGCAGTCGATGGACCCGCACTCGCTGAACGAGTCCCTGCAGCTCAGCTTCATGGGCAGCGTCTACGAGTCGCTGGTGATGCGCGGCAAGGACATGTCGGTGACGCCGCTGCTGGCCACGAAGTGGACCCAGACCTCGCCCACCGTCTGGCGCTTCGAGCTGCGCAAGGGCGTGAAATTCCACGACGGCACGCCGTTCACTGCCGACGACGTGGTGTTCAGCTTCCTGCGCGCCACCGACATCGGCAGCGACATGCGCGGCTACACCGCACCGATCAAGGAAGTGCGCAAGGCGGGCGACTTCGCGGTCGACATCGAGACCCTCACGCCGTTCCCGATCCTGCCCGACACGCTCACGGTGTTCGCGATCATGAGCAAGAAATGGTGCGAAGAGAACAAGGCCGAAAAGCCCGTCGATCGGCGCAAGGGCATCGAGAACACCGCCAGCTTCAAGGCCAACGGCACCGGAGCGTTTCGCCTCAAGGAGCGCCAGCCCTCGGTGCGCACGGTGATCGTGCGCAATTTCAACTACTGGGACAAGGTCGAGAGCAATGTCGATGAGGTCGTGTTTACGCCGATCGGCAACGACGCGACCCGCGTTGCCGCATTGTTGTCGGGCGAGCTTGACGTGATGGAACCGGTGCCGCTGCAGGATGTCGAGCGCATCAAGACCACGGCCGGCTACACGGTGCTGCAAGGCCCGGAGCTGCGCACCATCTTTCTCGGCATGGACCAGAAGCGCGACGAGCTTTTGTTCAGCAACGTCAAAGGCAAGAACCCGTTCAAGGACAAGCGCGTGCGCCAGGCCTTCTACCAGGCGATCGACATCGAGACCATCAAGTCAAGGGTGATGCGCGGCGCCGCCACGCCCACGGCTTTGATGGTGGCGCCGGCCATCCGTGGCTTCCAGGCCGACATGAACAAGCGCTTGCCCTATGACGTGGAAGCCGCGAAGAAGCTGCTCGCCGATGCCGGCTACCCGAACGGCTTCGAGGTCGGCATGAACTGCCCGAACGACCGCTATGTGAACGACGCGGCGATCTGCCAGGCGGTGGCCGCGAACCTGGCGCGCATCGGCGTGAAAGTCAATTTGACGGCAGAAACCAAGGTCAGCTACTTCCCGAAGATCCTGCGCCGCGACACCAGCTTCTACCTGCTGGGTTGGACCCCGAGCACCACCGACGCTCACGACGCGCTGTACAACCTGATGGCCTCGCCCACCGACAAGGGCCAGGGTCAGTACAACCTGGGCACCTACAGCAATCCGAAGGTCGATGAACTGACCTTGCGGGTGCAGACCGAGACCGACAAGACGAAACGCGGCGAGATGATCCGTGAGGCGTTCAAGATTCACCAAGACGACTTCGGCCACATTCCGCTGCACCAGCAGGCGCTGGCCTGGGGCTACAACGCCAGGGTCAGCCTGGTGCAACTGCCGACCAACTACCTGTACTTCAAGTGGGTGACGGTGAAGGCCAAGTGATGCCCGCGGCCACACCTGCGTCGCTCGCTGCAACATCGGCTGCTCCGGGCGTGTGGGCGCGCTTCTTCGATGGCGACGTGTGGCACTCGTTTCGCAGCTCGCCGATGGCCATGGGTGCGGCGATCGTCGCGCTGGTGTGCATGTTCGTCGCCGCCTTCGCCGGCTTCGTCGCGCCGCACAACCCGTTCGACCTGGCCACGCTCGAACTTGGCGACTCGATGCTGCCACCGGCCTGGCTCGAGGGCGGCCGCGCGAAGTACCTGCTCGGCACCGACGAGCAGGGCCGCGACGTTTTTTCGGCACTGATGTACGGCGCGCGCATCTCGCTGCTGATCAGCGGCGCATCGGTGGTGGTGTCGGTGCTGCTCGGTGTCTCGCTCGGCCTGCTGGCGGGTTATGCGGGCGGCCGTGTGGATGCCTTCATCATGCGCATCTGCGACGTGATGCTGTCGTTCCCGTCGATCCTGATCGCGCTGCTGATCGCCGGCGTGGGCCGCGCGCTGTTCCCGAGTGCGCACGACTCGCTGGCTTTCGGCGTGCTGATCCTGGCCATCGCGCTGCCCGGCTGGGTGCAGTACGCGCGCACCGTGCGCGGCTCGACGATGGTCGAGCGCAACAAGGAATACGTGCAGGCCGCGCGCGTGGTGGGCGTGCCGCCGACGCGCATCATGCTGCGCCACGTGCTGCCCAATGTGCTCGGGCCGGTGCTGGTGCTGGCCACCATCCACGTGGCCACGGCGATCCAGACCGAGGCGACATTGTCGTTCCTCGGCGTCGGCATGTCGCCCACCTCGCCGTCGCTCGGCACCTTCATCAGCGAAGGCCAGAAGCAGCTGTTCAGCGGCGCCTGGTGGCTGGTGATCTTCCCGGGCACGATGCTGCTGCTGATTGCACTCAGCATCAACCTGTTCGGCGACTGGTTGCGCGATGCGCTGAACCCGAAGCTGCGCTGAGCGTTGCCTTGCCACTCCATTGATTCGATGACGACCCCACCGCTGCTCGAAGTTCGCCACCTGCGGGTCGAGTTTCCGACCCGGCGCGCCACGCTGGTCGCGCTCGACGACGTTTCGTTCGACATCGCGCCCGGCGAAATCCTCGGTGTGGTCGGTGAATCGGGTGCCGGCAAGTCGCTGACCGGCGCGGCCATCATCGGTCTGCTCGACCCGCCCGGGCGCATCGCTTCGGGCGAGATTCGGTTCGACGGCCAGCGCATCGACAACCTGTCGTACGAAGGCATGCGCAAGCTGCGCGGCCGGCGCATCGGCGCGATCTTTCAAGACCCGCTGAC
>JANXZA010000075.1 GCA_025355745.1 Rhizobacter sp.
AGCACGCCATCGATCACTGTCAGTTTCAGATCGACCGCGCCGGCCGGCGTCATCGGTCGGTAAACGTCCTGCCACACGCGGTGATCGGAATGTGTGGTCATGCTCTTGAGGAAGTCGGCCGAGCCCAGCGCCATCACGACAGCGAGCATGGCGTCGAAGTCCAGCCCCAAGGTCACTGCGCCCTCGCGAGCGCTTCATGTTGTTCGAACCTGCCCAGCGCCGACCATGGCCTTGACGACGCTGAGCTTGCAGTGAGGGGTGACTTTTTTCACAAGATCTCACCTTAAATTAGTAGGTTATTTTTGGCAAGACGTTGCTTGAGTTCTGCGCATTGGGGTCGGCGCACGCATTTCCGCTTGGCGCGTTCGCCCTGATGCAACCGAAGGCCCGGTGTTGCGCAGCCCTCTGTTCGGTGTGGGTGACTTCGGGGTGGAACTGCACGCCGTAGTAGCCGCGCGCCTCATCGGCCATGCCGGCAATCGGGCAGCTCGGCGTTGACGCCATCAGCTTGAAGCCGGGCGGCAGCGCGGTGACCTTGTCGCCGTGGCTCATCCAGACCTTCAGCATGCCGTGACCTTGCGCGGTCGTGAAGTCTTCGATGCCGTTCTACAGCTTCGTGTGGCCGCGACTTCGCGGATGAAGGCGTCGCTTACATCGTTCGGGTGGATCTCGCAGAACACGTGGGCCTCGCGCACGCGGCGTGCGATGAGTTGGGTGACCTGCGAGCCGAAATCGAGGATCAGGATCTTGTCGTGCAGGGTCGGCAATGGATGTCAGGCAAAAAATGCTTCATCGCAGAGGGACGGAGCTGACGGGGTTGCGCAGAGTAAGAGGGTCTGTCTTTACTCCGCGTGAACTCCGCTCACTCCGTTACTCTGCGGTGAATGAATTCGCTCTCCTGTGATCTCAGCGTCTCTGCGGTGTTGAGTTGATTCGTTCGCGCAATACGCGTGGGTCATGCGAGAAACTCGCATGCGCTCAGCCGGCCCCATATGGCTGATAGGCTGTCTTGCCACTGCCACTGCCGCTGCTGGTGAAGGCGGTCGCGCACCGCGCAATGAAGTCCGATGCGCGCTCTTCCGATCACGTGATTGACATCGGCAACGAAGGGCTGGACGCGGCAGCGCACATGGGCGCTGCCAACCTTTAGCATCACGATGCCTTGCTGCTAGCGTCTTGGTGCGTCCGACAATTTCGCAAGCCATGGAGTTCATTGTGCGCACTACCCTCACGCTCGACGACGACATCGCCGCCAAGCTCGCCAGCGCCAGCCGCAAGAGCCGGAAAAGCTTCAAGGAAGTCGTCAATGCATGCCTGCGGCGCGGCCTGCTTGACGCGCAGGTGGCTCAAAAAGCCAGGCCGTTTGTGGTGCAGCCCCAAAGCATGGGTGGCCTCAAACCCGGCATCTCGCTCGACAAGATTTCGGCGCTGCAAGACGATGTGGATGGCGCCTGGCGGCGCTGATCAAGGGCTGCTTCATGTTGATGCTCGATGCCAATTTGCTGGTCTACGCCTACCACGTAGAGCAGGAGCAACACGCCGCCGCGCGCGCCTGGCTCGAGCACGCATTCGCTGGCCACGAGCCCATTGGCCTGCCATGGCAAACGCTGTTGGCTTTTCTTCGCATCACCACAAACCACCGGATCTTCGAGCGCCCCTTGGCGATGGCCAAGGGGCAGAAGATAGGCGCCGACTGGCTGGAGCACCCGAGTGTGCATGTGACCCCGCATGGCGGGGACTTCTTTGCTGTACTTTCAAGCCTGCTGGGCCCCGCCCAGGTTCGCGGCCCTCTGGTGACCGACGCGGCCCTGGCCGCGCGCGCTGGCGATTGCGAGCGGCGCGACGCTGTGCACCACCAATCGCGACTTCGCGCGGTTTCCAGGACTGAAATGGATCAATCCCTTGGCGCCGGAAGCGTGATGCTGTGTTGTCTGCGCGACGGTCTACAGCTGGGCTGCGATGACGGCGTTTCAACTCTGGCGCAGCCGCCATGCGCATCCACCTCAATGGCTTTCGCTTGTACTTCGATGTCGAAGGCGCCGGTCTCGTATCCGGTGTCGTGGGCATGCGCAGCAAGCCTTTGAGGGCGCCCTCTTACGCCGCCGAGGCGGGCAAATCCGAGATCCACGCCCGACATCCACGCGATCTTGGCCCTCACTCCCACTCGATCGTCGCCGGTGGCTTGCTGCTCACGTCGTAGGTCACGCGGTTGATGCCGCGCACTTCGTTGATGATGCGGCTGCTGACCTTCTTCAGCAGCGCATACGGCAGCTCGGCCCAGTCGGCGGTCATGAAGTCACTGGTCTGGACTGCGCGCAACGCGACCACGTAGTCATAAGTGCGGCCGTCGCCCATCACGCCGACGCTCTTGACGGGCAGGAAGACGACGAAGGCCTGGCTGGTCAACGCGTACCAGCTCTGGCCGCTGGCAGGGTCGATCGTGTTGCGCAGTTCTTCGATGAAGATCGCATCGGCGCGGCGCAGCAGGTCGGCGTACTCGGGCTTTACTTCGCCGAGGATGCGCACCCCCAGGCCGGGGCCGGGGAACGGGTGGCGGTAGACCATGTCGTGCGGCAGGCCGAGCGCCACGCCGAGCTCGCGCACCTCGTCCTTGAACAGTTCGCGCAGCGGCTCGAGCAGCTTCAGGCCGAGCGTTTCGGGCAGGCCGCCGACGTTGTGGTGGCTCTTGATCGTCGTTGCCTTCCGGGTCTTGGCCGCGCCCGACTCAATCACGTCGGGATAGATCGTTCCTTGCGCCAGCCACTTCGCTGCGCCTCGGGACGAGGCGCCTGCCGCGCCTTGCAGCTTCTTCGCCTCGGCCTGGAACACCTCGACGAACTCGCGGCCGATGATCTTGCGCTTGGCTTCGGGGTCGCTCACGCCCTTCAGGTGGCCGAGGAACTGGGCACTCGCATCGACCGCGATGACCTTCACGTTCAAGCGCCCGGCGAACATCTGCATCACCATCGTGCCTTCGTTCAGACGCAGCAGGCCGTGATCGACGAACACGCAGGTGAGCTGGTCGCCGATGGCGCGGTGGATCAGCGCGGCGGCCACGCTCGAATCGACGCCGCCCGACAGGCCGAGGATCACCTCTTCCTCGCCGACCTGTTCGCGGATGCGCGCCACCGCTTCGTCCACGTAATTGCCCATCACCCAGTCGGGCTTCGCCTTCGCGATGTCGAGCACGAAGCGGTTCAGCAGCGCGCGGCCCTGTTCGGTGTGGGTGACTTCGGGGTGGAACTGCACGCCGTAGTAGCCGCGCGCCTCATCGGCCATGCCGGCGATCGGGCAGCTCGGCGTTGACGCCATCAGCTTGAAGCCGGGCGGCAGCGCGGTGACCTTGTCGCCGTGGCTCATCCAGACCTTCAGCATGCCGTGACCTTGCG
>JANXZA010000127.1 GCA_025355745.1 Rhizobacter sp.
GCGTCATCGGCTCGGCCATCCGCGCCGCAGCCAGCCCCGGCGACCCGGGGCAGGCGTTTGCGAGTGCGTTCCTGGATGATGTGTTCAGGCAGGTCGGGGCGCCGGTGACGGGGGTGGTGGGTGGCGGACCGACGCCGGAGCTGGGGGCGATCGTTCCGACAGGAGGGATGGAAGGAACGGCGCCCATCGCAACGACTACAGGACCGGCCTTCGACGATGACGGCAACTTGATGCCGGGCGTAGTTGATCCAGCGACTCCCTGGGCCCAGCAGACCGAGCAACTGGGCCTGCGGTTGCAGGCGCAGGGCATGGACGCCGCAACCGCCGCCAGGGTGGTTTCAGACTACTCGAAGCAGGTCCAGGACGAAGCGTTCGACACCTTCATCGGTGCGCAGCCAGTGCCGATCCTGGTAGCTGGGGTGAACTGGACACCCGAAGTGCGCAGTGCGCGCCAGACCATCGAAGACATCGAAGCCCGCATCGAACGAGGCGCGATCCAGGGACAAGGGTTTGATCGGGCCATCGACGACAGCTACCAGGCGTACCTGCAACTGGCCGGCGGCATCGAACGCAGCGGCTCGAAGCCGACGGTTGACGACGAACGTGCGGCATCGCGATTGATCAGCCTCATCGGCGACCTGGGGCACCTGGCCAAGGATTAAGGCGAGCTGCTGAGCGCGGAGTCGCAGCAGTTGGTACGCCAGAGCATGGCGTTGCAATGGCAGCGCAACCTTCCCGACATCTACGGTGCCGGCGCAGCGGGCGGCGTCCTTGCGATGCGGCAGAACCAGCGCTTGCAGGCGCTGGAGGCCTGGGCGGCAAGGCCAAACCTGCGCCATCCCGACCAGACAATCGGGAAGACGGATGGAGGGCCGGGGCAGTGGGTGTACACAACCAAGCGAACGGGAGGCGAGGACTTCCAGGAACAGGTGTCGGGCGTAGTCCGCAGGATAGAGTACAAAGTGAGGGGTGTGGAATTTGACCACTACGATCCCGCGCGCCGAGTTGCCGTCGATGCCAAAGACTGGCAGGGTTACCCACCGACAGGGACTGTTTTCTGGCAGAAAGACGTTGTCAAACAAGCAATCAACCAGCTGGACGCGTTGGCGGGAACGGGCGTCAAGCTGGAGTGGCAAGCGACTACGCCGCGAGCAGCAGTTCAGATTCGGGAAGCCTTCGAAACCGCCGTTGCTGGCAATCCCGCCCTCCGAGCACTGCGGGAAATTTCAGTCGTGGTCGTACCGAAGAAGGGACCTTGAACATGTTCGAGCCTAACGCACAAGATGCGCCCATGAGTGAGATCGATGCCGAGTTGGCTCGGCTCGAATCCGAGATGCCCGACCCTGCGCGGTTCACTGCATGCTGGCTCGGTGGATCTCAGGAATCGTTGGGCGAGTTTGCGGATCATGTGCGGCGGCTTCTTGAGCAATTGCCGAGCTTGCATCCGGTCTTCCGTGGACTTCACCTCATCGGCAACAGCAAGAAGGACAGTCCACTGTTGGCAGAGGATCTATCCAATTTACGGTCATGGGTCATGCGCCGGTCGTGGCACGAACTGGTATCGACAAACTCGCCGTACAGTCATTTGGAAAGCGACGGGTCGCTGACACCTCAGTCGACAGGAAAAATGGGGTTCTCTATCGATCTGGGTAACCTCAAGCTCCCCGACGACGGGCTGCGGCTTTCCGTAAGTGGAGGCAGCCCAATTGGCGGCAGCGTCTCGATGTCGCTACCTCCGAAATTAGTCGACCAGTTGGGCAGCGTGCATTTCATCAAACAACTGCTGCAAGTGATCCTGGACATCTGGCCGATCCGTTGTGCATTCACGACGACGCGCGCGTGGCACAACAGGGTGAACCCAAGTTTCGGAGATTGGGAGACTCTGCCGATTGGCGGCATCACTTACAGCAGCGATGGAACCTTGGTGGAGGCGCTGCCTTCCTGGACTGCGTGGGAGCCGTTTGGGAAAGGCGGCTTGTTGATCAAGGTCACGGAGCGACCCGACCGCCTCGAAGCACAAGCCACCGCAGCGGCCATCGCTGTACGCGAATCTCTGGCTGCGCACGACATGATCAGATTAGTGGATTCGACAGCGTCCTGATTGACGACGGTCGGTTGACCGTGCCCCGAAAAACGTACCCCGTAGCTGACGGTCAAATTCAGCAAACGCAAAGAAGACGATGCGTATCAGGGACCGACTGCGCATTCGGGCGTGACATTCAGCTCCCGTGCCGCTGTGCATGCTTATGCCGACCAATTGACGTCATCGGAATAGTCGGGCCTGCAGAATTCACGCGAGCGCAACAAGTGACCGCGACGGCCAACTGGGCGACGGTGGGCGCTGCGGTGTTCGGACCGACTCCATCGCCTTCAAGCGTTGTGGCATCGCTCGCAGCAGGGCAGTCGCATACGCGACCACGGCCGATAAGGCGTAGAAAAGCCCGCCCAGGCCGAGACGGACGATCACCCGCAGCAGCCAGCGGATGTTGTAGCCCGCCGCGCAACTCAGCGCATGCAGCGCATCGCCCATCGCACCCTGCAGCCAGCACCGGTCCATCCTGTGATCGACCTTCGTGTGGCCGATCAGCGGCTCGATTGCCTGGCGCCGCTTGAGCAGTCGCTTCTCGTGGTCGGTGAGCGACTTGTACTTGCCGCGGTGGATGATCTGCACGCCCGAGTTGTCGGCGTTCACGCCGCGATAGCCCAGATCGACGATCACTTGCTTGGGACTTCGCCCCAGGTCTTGCAGCAAGTTGATTGTTTGCTCGAGCTGGGCGCTGAGGACGTGGCCGTCGTACGGGTTGCCGGGGAAGCTGCGCGCGCCCACCATCAGGCCCTGCTTGTGCGTGACGACCAAGCTGATTGAGTGATCGCACTCAGCCGCCAAGCCGGCGCATGCCGCGCTGGGGTTCACCCTAGCTCGGGCGTGCCCGGCTGGGCACAGGCCGGCAACCGGTAGTACGCTCGGCGCACGCCATGAACACATCGCTTGCCTACTTGCCGCTGGTCGGCACTGCCTCCACGTCACAAGACGTCGGGCGCGCACTCGATGCGCCAGCGCCGCGCAACGGCCTCGGTGCCGGCGACGACCGCCGCCTTGGCCCGCTGCACGTCGGCAGCCATTCGCAGCCGCGCAGCATCGATGCGATCGAACATGATTTCGTGCAGGCCCTGCTGGAGCCGCCTGTGCGGTGAGCGGCTGACAGCGCAACCGCCGCGTGCGCGCTGCCGGCGGCTCGACCGATGAGCCTGCGATGGAAACTCCGACCGCCCCCACGCTGAAGGCCGAGCCGCAATGGGATGCTGCGGCCCAGTTGCTCGTCGATGGCTGCGCTCACGCACCCGACGCTACCTACCGCGCCGACCTGCTGGAACGGCTCTGCCTGGCGCTCGGCGACCAGCTCTACCCGGCCTTCCTGAACGTGCTGTGCATCGTCAGCGAGCGCGGCACGCCGGCCGCGCAAGTCGCAGTGGCCGATGCGCTGGTCGACGCGCTGCGCAGCGGCCGCCTGCCGGCCGGCCGGCGCGCTGCATGGGGTGCTGGGCGAGATCCCGGCGCTGTGGCCATCAACGCCCGTCTGGGCGGATCGAACGCGCCGTTCGGGCCAGGCCCGCGCTCGGTGCTCGGGGCCGCGCTCGGGCCGGTGGAGTATCTGTGCGCCTGGTATGCCGAGCCGAACGGGGTCGACGCGCCAAGCGCTTCCAGTTTCGATCGCACCCTGCTGGCGCTGCTGCGCCTGCTGTCGCAATCGGAGCGGGCGCGCACGCTGTATGCCGCGCGTCTGAATGCGCTTGCCGAAGACCCTCTGGACGGCACCCTGTCGCGCCGCGCCCGGCAGGCCTTGCAGGCGTTGGCCGCCGCCTGGCAGGCCATCAACGGCAGCCCGGCGGCCGCAGTGGACGCCGCCCTGAAAGTCCTCGGCGGCACCGGCTTGCGAGCTCTCGGGCCAGCGGCGGGGCGCTGAACCCGGGTTGCGGTGGAGTCCCGCTCAAGCGGCTCTCGACGGCCCCGGCACCCACTGGCAAAGCGTCCTCGGCAGACGCGGCTCGTCCATCCCGTCCACAATTCGGCCCTGCCGCAAGACGGCAGCCCTGTGACCCACCGAGGCAACCCGATGACCGACCCTGCACGATTCGAACTCTTCTCGTTCTGGCGCACGTCCGCCACCTACCGCGTGCGCGTGGCGTTCAACTTGAAGGGCGTGGCGCCGCAGGAGCACAACGTCGACGTCGACGGCGGCGAGCTGCGCAGCGCCGCGTATCTGAAGATCAACCCGATGGGCGCCATTCCGGCGCTGATCGATCACGGCGCCGGCCAGTCGTCGACACCGCTCACACAGTCGTTGGCGATCCTCGAATTCCTCGACGAAACCTACCCCGCGCCAGCGCTCTTGCCGGCTGATGCGCATGGCCGCGCGCGGGTGCGCTCGCTGGCCGCGCTGCTCGCAGCCGACACCCACCCGCTGATCACGCCTCGAGTCAAGAAGTACCTCACCACTTCGGCAAATTTCGACGATGCGGCGTGGCGCGCCTGGCAGATCCACTGGTTCAGCACGGGGTTGCAGGCGCTCGAACAGCGGCTCGCGAGCGAGCCCGGAACCGGCACGTTCTGCCATGGCGAGACACCGACCCTGGCCGATATCTGCTTGGCCAGCATCGTCGTCGTGATGCGCATCTTCAAGATCGAAGTCGCCGGCATCCCGACCGTGAACCGCATCATGGGCGCCTGCGAACAACTCGATGCGTTTGCAAAGGCCGCGCCCGGCCGCCAACTCGGGGCGCCGCAGGCCTGAGTTTGCCCACCTCGAATCAATGCGGCTTGGAAGTTATCGGTCTGTCGGTCCCAACCCAACCGATCGGGGAAAGAAGGGGGCGGCAAGCGTCTCCTCCTGGTGGTCCGAGACCGATGGCAAGGTGCGTGTAAAACTCATGTTGAGTACGGGGCGGTGCTGCCGGTCGAAATGAGCGGTGCCGCGGGAACTAAGTGTCCGCGCTGGCGAGCGAGGAGCGAGCAACTTTCAGGGCATTGCATGACCAAACAACAGGTCTGCCGAACCGAGCGCTGTTCGATGATCGGCTCTCGCATGCCCTAGCGCTTGCGCAGCGCCGCGGCTGGACTGTGGCCGTCATGTTTCTCGATCTCGATCATTTCAAGGCCGTGAACGATGTTCTCGGGCATGCCGCTGGCGACATCGTTTTGAAGGAGATCGCGAAGCGGTTGGCACAGAACGCGCGAGACGAGGACACCGTGTGCCGCAATGGCGGCGATGAGTTCCTGTACCTGTTGATGAACCCACAAGGTAGAGACAACGTCGAGAGAATCGCCGCCGCAGTGATAGAAAACGTCGCGCGGACCGTTCATGTGGGAGAGCAGCAGTTGACAGTCAGGCCGAGCATCGGGATCGCTATCTACCCGCAAGGTGGCGTCGATGGGCGCGCGTTGATTCAAAACGCCGACGCGGCGATGTACCACGCGAAGAAGATTGCCTGCGGCTATGCGGTGCATCAGCCTCAGGTTGGCCTAGATCAACCGGAGAACAGCGCCACCGCGCGAGGCGGTGAACCGACTCAATCCCCCTGGGAGGGCGGACGACGCAGCTCGCAGACCTGAGTGTGCCCCTCAGGCTTTCAGCCGCCAGCCCGTCTTCATGATTCGCGTGGCCACCAGCAGGGCAACAAAGAAGAACGCCAGTGTCACCGAGAAGCTGATGCCGATGTGCATCTCGGCGTTGCCGAAGAAGCTCCAGCGGAAGCCGCTGATCAGGTAGACGGACGGGTTCAGCATCGACAGCTTCTGCCACACCGGCGGCAGCATGTCGATCGAGTAGAACGGCCCGCCGAGGAAGGTCAGCGGCATCACGATCAACATCGGGATCAACTGCAGCTTCTCGAAGCCGTCGGCCCAGATGCCGATGATGAAACCGAACAGGCTGAAGGTGACGGCCGTGAGGATCAGGAACAGCAGCATCCACACCGGGTGCTCGATGCGGATCGGCACGAACGCCGCGGCCGTCGCCAGGATGATGAGGCCGACGATCACCGACTTGGTGGCCGCCGCGCCCACGTAGCTGAAGACGATTTCCAGGTGCGAGATCGGCGCCGACAACAGCTCGTAGATCGTGCCGGTGAACTTCGGGAAGTAGATGCCGAACGAGGCGTTCGAAATGCTCTGGGTCAGCACCGACAGCATGATCAAGCCGGGCACGATGAACGCGCCATAACTCACATCGCCGATGCGTTCGATGCGCGAGCCGATGGCCGAGCCGAACACCACGAAGTACAGCGCGGTGGACAGCACCGGCGAGATGATGCTTTGCGTCAGCGTGCGCCAGGTGCGCGCCATCTCGAAGCCGTAGATTGCGCGGATTGCGGGGAGGTTCATCGTGACTCCTTGACCAGGCTGACGAAGATGTCTTCAAGCGAACTCTGCGTCGTCTGCAAATCCTTCAGGCGGATGCCGGCGCGGTGCAGGTCGTCCAGCAGTGCCGCCACCGCGCCCTGCGCGTCGCGCGGGTCGTAGACGTGGGTCAGTTCGGTGCCGTCGGCATTCAGCGTGAGGCCGTACGCAGCCAGGTCGGGCGGCACCTGCGCCAGCGGGCTTTGCAGTTGCAGGATCAACTGCTTCTTGCCGAGCTTGCGCATCAGCGTCACCTTGTCTTCGACCAGGATGATGCGGCCCTGGCTGATCACGCCGACGCGGTCGGCCATGTCTTCGGCCTCCTCGATGTAGTGGGTGGTCAGCACGATGGTCACTCCCGATTCGCGCAGCGCGCGCACCATCGCCCACATGTCCTTGCGCAAGGCCACGTCGACGCCGGCGGTGGGCTCGTCGAGGAACAACACGCGCGGTTCGTGCGACAAGGCCTTGGCGATCATCACGCGGCGCTTCATGCCGCCGGACAGGGTCATGATCTTGCTGTCCTTCTTGTCCCACAACGACAGGGCGCGCAGCGTCTTTTCGATGTGGGCCGGGGCTGGCCGTTTGCCGAACAGGCCGCGGCTGAACGAAACCGTGGCCCAGACGGTCTCGAATGCGTCGGTGGTGAGTTCCTGCGGCACCAGGCCGATCATTTCGCGCACCGCGCGGTAGTCGCCGACGATGTCGTGCCCGGCCACCGTGACGCGGCCTTCGCCCAGGTTGACGATGCCGCAGATGAGGCCGATCAGGGTCGTCTTGCCGGCCCCGTTCGGGCCAAGCAGCGCGAAGATTTCACCGGCCTGGATGTCGAGGTCGATGCAGTCGAGCGCGCGAAAGCCGCTGGCGTAGGTCTTCGAGACGTTGACGACGGAGATGATCGGGCTCATGCCGGTGCGGCCGCGAAGTGAATGCTGCTGGTGCATTGCGGCCGGGCTGTAAGCCGTGTCCGACAAGGGTTTGATTCATTTCGCACAAGCAGGTGCTCCGTTGGGTAATGGCGTGGGGTGATCGGACTGCGTACCCTCAGTACAGGCCATATCATTTTGACGGCGATTGGCAACTGCGTCTAAGGCGGCACCCTGTCACTGACGCTGCGCTCTTCTGGCTCCCCGCCCTACAACCTTTGCGAGTCTCCATCATGGCAAACCATGCACCCGCTACCCAGCCTGCCCGCCAGCATGAGACCTGACGTGCGCAGGGCCGACATGGTGGGCATGTTGAAGGTCTTCGTCGTCGAAGACAGCGCGGTGATCCAGGAAAACCTGATCGCTGCACTGGAAGAGCTGGCGCCGGTGGTGGTGGTCGGCACGGCCGAGAACGAACGTGCCGCCGTTGACTGGCTGCAGGCCAATCCGCAGGTTTGCGATCTGGTGCTGATCGACATCTTCTTGAAGGGAGGCTCCGGCCTTGGCGTGCTGCGAGCCGTGGCCGGCCTCCAAAAGTCGACGAGCTTCGTGGTGCTGACCAACTTCGCCACGCCCGACATGTGCGAGAAATGCCTCGAGCTGGGCGCCGATCGAGTCTTTGACAAATCGAACGAGGTTGACGCGCTGGTGCGCTACTGCACGCGTCTGGCCGGCGAAGAAACAGGCGCTGCAGACTTTCATCGACGGCGACGACGAAACTGCCGATGACGACAGCCGCGCGCTCGTGCGCAGCACCGGTGCGGTATTCAGGTGCAGGCCTTGCATAACTTTCGGTCGCCGATGAACAGGGTTCGCAACCTGTTCAAGCCCCTGCGCAAGCGCCGCTGTGTGTTTGCGCTTGCGGCCCTGGCTGCGCTGCTGATCTCGCTGGTCAGCGAGGTTGGCTTCCAGACCGCCACCCGCATCGTCGATTACCTGGACCGTCAGGCGAATGCCAGGCTCACGGCGCAGCTTGTGCTGCGCAATCTGATCGACGCCGAAGCCGGCCAGCGCGGCTACCTCATCACGGGCCAGGGCGATTACCTTGAACCCTATCGCGCGGCGCGCGCCAAGGTCGAAACATCGCTGGCTTCGCTGAGCCGCTTCTACGAGCTCGATCCGGTCGCCGCAGCGCTCGTGGGACGGATCGAGACGGCTGCCAGTCTGAAGCTGGCCGAGTTGGCCGAGACCATCTCACTCCACGATCAAGGTCAGGAACAAGCGTGGCGCAACCTGGTGAGCAGCGGCGTCGGCAAGCAGCAGATGGACGAACTGCGCACGCTCACCGAGTCGCTGTTGAAGATCGAGTCAGGCCGGATCGCGGCCGGCCGGGCCAGCCTGTACCGCACGCTGATGGGCAATCGCATCGGCGTCATCGCGCTCGCGGCGATCAGCGTGCTGGCCCTGTTCATGTACCTGCGCCAGACCAGTGCCCTGGTGCGCCAGCGCGAGCATCAGCGGCTGGCGGCCGAGACCGAGCGCGAGCGGCTCGAGCTTGAAGTCAGGCGCCGTACCGATCAGTTGACGGAGCTGGCCCGGCATCTGCAAACCGCGCGCGAGGACGAGCGCAGCCGCCTTGCGCGTGAACTGCACGATGAACTGGGCGCCCTGCTCACAGGGGCCAAGCTCGACCTGGCCCGGCTCAGGAAGCGCATGGGCGATGCGCCGATCGAGCTCGCGCAGCGCTTGCAGTCGCTCGAGAGCGGCCTGAACAGCGGCATTGCTTTGAAGCGGCGGATCATCGAAGACCTGTCGCCGTCGACGCTCGCAAACCTCGGGCTGGTGGCCGCGCTCGAGATCCTGCTGCGCGAGTGGCGCGAGCGCAGCGGTGTCGAAGTGCACAGCGCCCTGGAGCCAGTGCGGCTCACTGCGTCGGCGGAGTTGACGCTGTTCCGGCTGGTGCAGGAGGCGCTGACCAACATTGGCAAGTACGCTGCGGCGAGTCGGGTCGAGGTCGAATTGACGGCGCGCAACCATCGTGTCCAGGTGCGCGTTCAAGACGACGGCGCGGGGTTCGACACGGGCCGCCAGCCGATCAGCGCGCACGGCCTGCTCGGCATGAAGTACCGGCTCGAATCGGAAGGCGGTGAACTCGTCGTGCGGTCGTCGCCCGGTTGCGGCACCTCCCTTCGTGCCGTGTTGCCGGAACTCGCCGACACCGGGGCAACGCAGGTGCCGGCCGGCGAAGCGGGTGCGGCTCGTGCAGCTGATGCAGCCGATGCAGCTGATGCAGCCGATGGGACTCTTGCGACTGGCGCTGCAGCCTGATGCGCGCCGCGTGCCGCGCGCCGCCGCTTAGGCGATCAGCCAATCAGCCACTCAGGCGGCCATGCGCTGCTGCGCTGCGTGCGCGAACACGAGCGGGCTCATGCGCGTCATTTGCGCGCTGCCGAAGATGCTGGCGAACGGCAGGTCCGCAGCGTCATGGCCGGTGCCGATGCGGATCAGATCGCCCGGGTCGACCATCTGCGTCGGGTCGAACAGCACCCAGCGCCCGCCGAGCCAGGCCTCGAACAGCGCGTGGAAGTCCGGCGGTGGCGTGTCCCAGAGCGCGTGGCCGACGACGAACCGGGCCGGTATGTTCAGCGCCCGGCACAGGGCGATGGCGACATGGGCGTAGTCGCGGCACACGCCGGTGCGGGTGGCCAGCACGTCGCGTGTCGTGCCGTAGGGGAGCGACGTGCCGATTTCATACTTCACGTTGTCGCGCACCCACTGGCAGATGCGCGCCACCCGGGCGAAGCCGCGGTCGAAGGTACCGATCCAGCGCACCGCGTCATGGAACATCAGCTCCGACTCGACATAGCGGCTGCCGGTGAGAAACGGCAGAACGTCGAGCGGCAGATCCGCCACGTCGGCTTCCTCAAGCGCCTGCGCCGGGGCTGCATCCTGCAAGGTCACGCTGGCCTGATAGCGAATGCCGAACCGCCCGGCGGGGGCCGTGACGCGCAACGTCCGATTGCCCAGCGCGTCGATGTGGCGGCCGCAGGGCAACGGCGGCGAGATCGTCAACAACTCATCGAAGAGGGCCTGCGTGGCCAGCATGGCAGCTTCGATCTTGAAGACGAACGTGGAGGGAGTGTGGACGTCGTAGTTCAACTCGCAATCGATGTCGTAGCTTCGGGTCATCGTGAAACTGCCTTTCGAGTCGGGCCAGGCGCAGCCGCCGCAGTCGGTCTTGGTTGCGCATCTTGAGAATTCAAACAGCGCAGAGTTTCACGCTTTGTCTGGTGCCGTTCCATCGGCCATCAGGCGAGTTGCGAGTAGGTCGATTCCTGCATTGATTCATGTCAAAACCATGACTTCAAATGCATGGCAATGAAACGTGTGTTTTGAGATGTTTTTCATAGGTAAGAACCCCCTGAACAAGGGGGGTGGTTGGAGCGTGTCAATACCTAGAATTCAGGGGTGAACACGGCGCTGCGAAAAGTCCGTGAAACACATGTCCTTTTAACCAATGAAAGAAACCTCCATGACACTCAGCAAGACCCTCACCGCCATTGCTCTGGCCGTTGCCGCCTCGGCTTCGTACGCCGATACTTTCACCGGCCCGATCAGTCTCGCTTCCGGCAACGCTCTGTTCGGCCGCAACGATGCCATCGGGACGTTCACCGACACCTACACCTTCACGCTTGGCAGCGCGTTCTCGCTCAGCGGCACCGCCACCAGCGTTGCAAACGGCGACCAGGACCTCGACTTCTCGAGCGTGACGATCCTGAATTCCGCCAATGTCGTGGTCGCCACGTTTGCCGGCAATCTTGGCACCGATGCCGCCGAGTTCTATTCGCTGGCGCCGATCAACCTGGTGGCTGGCAACTACTCGCTGATCGTGAAAGGCCTGAACTCGCCGACGCAAGCGTCATACGCCGGCACGTTGGCGACTGCCGTCATCGCCGTTCCGGAACCCGAGACCTACGCCTTGCTGTTGGCAGGTCTGGGCGCAGTCGGCTTCGTCGCGCGTCGTCGCAAGATCTGAGCGCCAGGCTCATCGAGCCGACCGGAGCCCTTCGGGGTTCCATAAAAAAGCCCGGAGCGATCCGGG
>JANXZA010000129.1 GCA_025355745.1 Rhizobacter sp.
GGTCGGCTACTTCATCGTCGGGCCGTGGGAGGCGCTGTTCCCGTACCTGCTGGTGGTGGCCTCAAGCAGCTTCATCTACGTGGCCGTGGCCGACCTGATCCCGCAATTGCAGCACCGCCTGACCTGGCGCGAAACGACCGCACAACTGGCCTGGCTCGGGGGCGGCCTGCTGATCGTGGTGGTCGCGGTGAGCCAGCTGCACGCGCACTGAGCGATCGGTAGCTGGCAAGAAAAAGTCTCACCGCAGAGTGAGGGAGTTAGCGGAGTTGGCGCAGAGGAAATTCAATTCACTATGTACTTCCTACTCTGCGACAACTCCGCTAACTCCGTTACTCAGCGGTGAATGAATTGCGTATTATCTTCCCGGATCAACGCACCACCAGCACCGGCACTTTCGAGTGGGTCAGCACCTTCTGGGTCTCGCTGCCGAGCAGCAGCGCCGAGACGCCGCGCCGGCCGTGCGAGGCCATCACGAGCAGGTCGCAATCGAGGCTCGTGGCGTGGTCGATGATGGCCTCCCAGGGGTGCAAAGCCTCGATGGTGTGGCCCTGACAATTCAAGCCGCCTGCCTTGGCGAGGTCGATCACGGCCTGCACGCGCTTGTTCGCCATGCGCTCCTGGGCGTCGAAGAATTCCTGCGGCGGCGTCGGCTGCATTTCCGAGATCGCGCTGTACGGGAACGGCTCCTTCACGCTGATCGTGAAGAGCTGTGCGCCGAGCGACCTGGCCAGCGCGACGGCGGTGGCAATGGCTTTGGCGGTGATGTCGGAACCGTCGGTCGGAACGAGGATGCGCTTGAACATGACCGTCTCCTGCTGCGGCTGGAATGCCGTGCTGCCATGCTACGGCGATCGGCCTGCGGCGGGCAAGCCGTTCGGCTTTGCTTGACGCAGGACAAACTCTCGATCAATGCCCGAGCTGTGCCCGAACGGCGCCCGCTCGCTACTGTCAGCCGCCGCGCGCCACCGGCCGTGAGGGTTGCGATGACCACTCACTCCACGAACCCGCGTAGAGCACCGAGCCCGCCAGTCCGGCATGCTCCATCGCCAGCAGGTTGTGGCAGGCGGTGACGCCGGAGCCGCACTGGTGGACGATCCGCGGCGCAGCTTCCGCACCGAGCAGCGGGGCGAAGTCGGCACGCAACTCGGCGGCCGATTTGAAGCGGCCATCGGCGCCGAGGTTGTCCTTGAAGAAGCGGTTCAGCGCGCCGGGGATGTGGCCGGCCGTGGCATCGAGCGGCTCCACCTCGCCGCGAAAACGTTCACCGGCGCGCGCATCGACGAGGCGGATGCGGCCGAGCTGCACGGCGAGGTCGTCGATGCTGATGATGGCGGCAAGGCTCGGGCGGTCGGGGTAAGGCGGTGCTGATTCAGGCGCTGATGCAGACGCATCGCCGACCAGCGCGCCACCGGCCGCCACCCACGCCGCCGCGCCGCCGTCGAGCACGGCCACATCGGCATGGCCCATCCAGCGCAGCATCCACCACAAGCGCGCCGCATACATGCCGCCCTGCCGGTCGAGCACCACGACGGGCGTCGCGGGGGTGACACCGCAGCGCCCGAGCGTGGCGGCGAAGTCGGCACGCTCGGGCAGCGGATGGCGGCCGCGGAACACGCCGCCCGCGTCGGTATTGGCACCGGCCAGGTCGCGCTCGAGGTGCAGATAGTGCGAGCGCGGCACGTGCGCGTCGCGCCACGCGCGTTCGCCGGCCTGCGGGTCGGCGAGGTCGAAGCCGGTGTCGATGACGACCACGGGAGTGCCATCGGCCAGCAACGCTTGCAGTGCCTCAGCGGAGATCAAGGTCTGGACGTTGGTCTGTGGGGTGTTCATGTTTCGAGCCCTGCGTTGACGGTATCGGGGGCGGCGCTGCGGCGGCTCAGCAAGGTGGCCGAGAGGCCGGCGCCGACGATCAGCGCCATGCCGAGCAAGGCCATCGGCGTGACCGCTTCGCCGAACAGCAACACGCCGTAGCCAAACGAGAACGCGATGCCCAGGTACTGCAGGCTGGCGTTGACGAGTGTGCGGCCGGTGCTGTAAGCGCGCGTCATCATGAATTGCCCGGTCGTGGCGAGCACGCCGACGGCGATCAGCAAGGCCGCGCCCTTGACGCTGTGGACGTGCAGGCCGCCGGTCCACGGCAGGCTGAGCGCGCCGGCGCCAATGCCGCCGATCGAGAAGTAGAAGACGATCCGGTATTCGGGCTCACCGATGCGCCCGAGGGCCGTCACTTGCAGGTAGGCGGTTGCGGCGATGATGCCCGACAGCAGGCCCATCAAGCCGTACCAAAGCTGCTGCTGCGCGATGGTCGGCCGCAGGATCAGCGCCACCCCCGCGAAGCCGAGCAGCACCGTGGCGATCAGCCCGCCATCGACGCGCGCGCTGCCCAGCGCCACCGCGCCGCCGACCAGGAACAACGCCATCCACACAGACGACATGTAGTTCAACGTCATGGCCGTGGCGAGCGGCAGGTTGCCGATCGAATAGAACCACAGACTGAGCGCGGTCACGCCCGACAGGCAGCGCCAGAAGTGCATCGAAGCGACGCCGGTGCGCAGCGTGCCGCCGCGCCAGCGCGTCAGCGCCAGCATCATCAGTGCGCCCGTCACGCCGCGGTAAAAGACGATCTCGCCGGAGGCATATTCGGCCGATGCGAGCTTGACGCACACGCCCATCGTGGCGAACAGGAACGAGGCAACGACGATGAGCCAGGGTGCGCTCATCACAGCGCCCTCGCCGGCAGGCCGCGCCAGCTCCAGGGCTTCGAGTCAGTTGATCGACGCGAGCAGCCCCGGTTGGAAATCAAACCCATCACCGCAGAGGCGCCGAGAACGCAGAGTTGCGCAGAGAAAACAATGCCATTGAATTAACTCTGCGCAACTCTGCGTCACTCCGCGCCTCTGCGGTGAATGAGTTGGCTTTTGTATTCAAGCCTTGTCGACGGCCTCTCACGGGTTCACCCCATCGCCCGCCGATACCACTCGTGGAATTGCTGCATGCCGTCTTCCATCGGGCTCTGGTACGGGCCGGTCTCGTCGTCGCCGCGGTCCATCAGCGCGCGCCGGCCGGCGTCCATGCGCAGCGCGATCTCGTCGTCCTCGACGCAGGTTTCCCAGTACGCGGCCTGCTGCGCTTCGACGAACTCGCGCTCGAACGCGTTGATCTCTTCCGGGTAGTAGAACTCGACCCGGTTCAGCGTTTTCTGCGGGCCTTTCGGGTGCAGCGTCGAGACCACCAGCACATGCGGGTACCACTCGACCATCACGGTCGGGTAGTAGGTGAGCCAGATCGCGCCGTGCTTTGGCGTCGGGTCGGCGTAGCGGCCGCGGCGGTAGCCGAGCAGCGCTTCGTGCCACTTGCGATACGCGGCGGTGCCGGCCTTGGCGAGCGCGTTGTTCGCGCCCACCGTCTGCACCGAGTGGTGCGGCCCGAACTCCCAGCGCAGGTCTTCGCAGCTCACGAACTGGCCCAGGCCGGGGTGGAACGGCCCAACGTGATAGTCCTCAAGGTAGACCTCGATGAAGGTCTTCCAGTTGTAGTCGCACTCATGCACCACGGCGCGGTCGAACACATAGCCGTCGAAGCTCAGGTCGGCCAGCGGGCCGAGTTGGGCCAGGTCGGCGGCCACCGACCGGCCGGCGCCTTGTGGCCTACCCCGCAGCCCTCCCGAATGCCCGCCTTCGAACAGCATGCCGTTCCAGCGTTGCAGCGGGTAGTTGTTCAGGTTCAGGCACGGGTCGTCGGCGAAATGCGGCGCGCCGATCAGCTGGCCGTGCAGGTCGTAGGTCCAGCGATGCAGCGGGCAGACGACGTTGCCGCGCGTCTTGCCCTGGCCGCGCAGCATCAGCGCCTGGCGGTGCCGGCAGACGTTGGAGATCAGCTCCACGCCGCGCGCGGTGCGCACCAGCGCGCGGCCTTCGCCTTCCTGCGCCAGGGTGTGGAAGTCGCCGGCCTCGGGCAGCATCAATTCGTGGCCCACATAGCGCGGGCCGGTGGCGAAGATGCGCGCGCGTTCACGCTGGAACAGGTCGGCGTCGAAGTAGCTGCTGACCGAGAGTTGCGAGCGGCTGCGCTCGAGCGCTTCTCGGGTGACGCTCAGGTCGGACATGATCCCGGGGAATCTCCAAAAACCATTGCCGATTGGCGTCCGCAAGGCGGCGGGGCACGGGGTTGGCGTAGCGGGGCGCGGGGTCGCGCGGGAGGCGGATTGTACCTGTGGGGTTTCGCTCGGCACGCCGGACAAATCGCTCGCGCGGCCCGCTGTCTGAAGACCCCGGATGCGTGCTGCGGGCCGCCGGATGCGTATGGTCACCTTCGTGGCAGGCCGGGCCGGGGGTGGCTGACTACAATCGACGGTTTGACACTGCTTGATGGCCAAAACCTCCACCACCGTTGCACCGGCTGCCGCGCCCGCCAGCTACGAGGATGCGCTGGGCGAACTGGACCGCCTGGTGCAGACGATGGAAGCCGGCCAGTTGCCGCTCGATCGCCTGCTGGAAAGCTACAAGCGCGGTGCCGACTTGCTGAGCTTCTGCCGCACCCGGCTCGACGCCGTCGAGCAGCAGGTGAAGGTGCTCGAAGACGGCCGCCTCAAGCCGTGGGTGGCCGAATGAAGCTGGCCGAGTTCGATGCCTGGGTGAGCGCCGAGACCGCGCGGGTCGAAAGTGCACTTGAATCCTGGGTGCCGGCCGACGCACCTGCCGGCCTCGGCCAGGCGATGCGCTACGGCGTGCTCGACGGCGGCAAGCGCGTGCGCCCGCTGCTCGTGCTGGCGGCAGCGCAGGCCGTGCACGGCCTGCCGGGCGCGGCGATGCGCGCCGCCTGCGCCGTCGAACTCATCCACGCCTACTCGCTGGTTCACGACGACATGCCGTGCATGGACAACGACGTGCTGCGCCGTGGCAAGCCCACGGTGCACGTCCAGTTCGGTCAGGCCCGGGCGATGCTTGCCGGCGATGCGATGCAGGCGCTGGCCTTCGAGGTGCTGACGCCGAACGACGGCGCCGGCAATGCCCTGCCCGACATGCCGTGCGCGCTGCAGGCCCGCCTGTGTGCGCTGCTGGCGCGCGCCGCCGGTCACGCCGGCATGGCTGGCGGCCAGGCGATCGACCTGGCAAGCATCGGCCTGCCGCTCGGCGAGCAGGCCTTGCGCGACATGCACCACCGCAAGACCGGCGCGTTGCTCCAGGCCAGCGTGATGATGGGCGCGGCCTGCGGCACCGCCACCCGGGCGCAGTGGGCCGCGCTGGCCGACTACGGCAATGCGCTTGGCCTGGCGTTCCAGGTGGTCGACGATATCCTCGATGTGACGCAGGCCTCGGCCACGCTCGGCAAGACCGCCGGCAAGGACCTCGACAACAACAAGCCGACCTACGTCACCGTGCTCGGCCTGGACGCCGCGCGCCGCCACGCCAACGACCTGCGCGACGCCGCCCAGGCCGCGTTGGCGCGCAGCGAACTGCCCGACGCGGCGTGGTTGAGCCTGCTCGCCGACAAGGTCGTCGAGCGCGAAAGCTGAAGGCCGGGACAGAAACATGAAACACACCTTGCTGGAAACCATCGCCAGCCCCGCCGACGTGCGGCGGCTGACCCGTCCGCAGCTCAAGCAACTGGCGGCCGAACTGCGCGACTTCGTGGTCCAGAGCGTCTCGCAGACCGGCGGTCATTTGTCGAGCAACCTGGGCACGGTCGAGCTGACGATTGCGCTGCACCACGTGTTCAACACGCCGCACGACCGGCTGGTCTGGGACGTGGGCCACCAGACCTACCCGCACAAGGTGCTGACCGGCCGGCGCGAGCGCATGGGCAGCCTGCGCCAGCTCGGCGGCGTGTCGGGGTTCCCGCGCCGCGACGAGAGCGAGTACGACACCTTCGGCACCGCGCACTCGTCGACCTCGATCTCGGCCGCGCTCGGCATGGCGGTGGCGGCACGCCTGAAGGGCGAAGACCGCAAGGCCGTGGCCATCATCGGCGACGGTGCGATGAGCGCCGGCATGGCCTTCGAGGCTTTGAACAACGGCGGCTATCCGCACAACGGCGCGCATGCCGACATGCTGGTGGTGCTGAACGACAACGACATGTCGATCTCGCCGCCGGTGGGCGCGCTGAACCGCCATCTGGCGCGCCTGATGAGCGGGCGCTTCTACGCCACCGCGCGCGACACCGCGAAGACGGTGCTGAAGAACGCGCCACCGCTGTTCGAGCTGGCGAAGCGCTTCGAAGAGCACGCCAAGGGCATGGTCGTGCCGGGCACGATCTTCGAGGAATTCGGCTTCAACTACGTCGGCCCGATCGACGGCCACGACCTCGATTCGCTGATCCCGACACTGGAGAACCTGCGGCACCTGAAAGGGCCGCAGTTCCTGCATGTCGTGACCAAGAAGGGCTATGGCTACAAGCTCGCCGAGGCCGACCCGGTTCAGTACCACGCGGCCTCCGGCAAGTTCGATCCGGCAATCGGTTTCGTCAAGCCCAGCGTGCCGTCGAAGCTGACCTTCACGCAGGTCTTCGGCCAGTGGCTGTGCGACATGGCCGCGGCCGATGAGCGCCTAGTCGGCATCACCCCGGCGATGCGCGAGGGCTCGGGCATGGTCGAGTTCGAGAAGCGATTTCCGAAGCGCTACCACGATGTCGGCATCGCCGAGCAGCACGCCGTCACCTTCGCCGCCGGCCTGGCCTGCGAGGGGCTGAAGCCAGTGGTCGCGATCTACTCCACCTTCCTGCAGCGCGGCTACGACCAGTTGATCCACGACGTGGCGATCCAGAACCTGCCGGTGGTTTTTGCACTCGACCGCGCCGGTCTCGTCGGCGCCGACGGTGCCACCCATGCGGGCGCGTATGACATCGCCTACCTGCGCTGCATTCCGAACATGAGCGTGCTGACGCCGGCCGACGAGAACGAATGCCGCCAGGCGCTGACCACCGCATTCCGCCAGAACGGCCCGAGCGCCGTGCGCTACCCGCGCGGCAGCGGTGCCGGCGTGGCGCCCGACAAGACCTTGACCGAGCTGCCGTTCGGCAAGGGCGAGCTGCGGCGCCAGGTCGAGCGGCCGGTCTCGCAGGGCGGTGCACGCATCGCCATCCTGGCCTTCGGCACCTTGCTCTATCCCGCGCTCGCCGCCGCGTCGAGGCTCGATGCGACGGTGGCGAACATGCGCTTCGTCAAGCCGCTCGACGTCGATCTGGTGCTCGAACTCGCCCGCAGCCACGATGCCTTCGTGACCGTCGAAGAAGGTTGCGTGATGGGCGGCGCCGGCAGCGCGGTGCAGGAGGCGCTGGCGGCGGCCGGCGTGCTGATGCCGGTGCTGATGCTCGGCCTGCCCGACGAATTCATCGAGCACGGCGACCCAGCCAAATTGCTGGCGCTGTGCGGGCTGGACGCGGCCGGCATCGAGCAGGCCATCCTGAAGCGCTTCGGCGCCAAGCCGGCGCTGGTGCGCGCTGCCGTGAATCACTGAACCGCTGACCCACTGGACCGGTGAGTCACCGACGAATTCAACCAGGCCGAACGCCGGCTTCAAATTTGCGGCGGGCGAAGCCAAGCGTTTGCTGGCATGCTTGCGCAAGGTGACATCGATGAATCAAATGACCCATCTGAAGAGCGCATTGCAAGACGCGCTGCACATCCCCGACACGCAGAGCGAGCGCGACGAGCGCCACCTGGCGATCCAGCGCGTGGGCATCAGCAGCCTGCGCTACCCGCTGCAATT
Organism: Rhizobacter sp.; assembly: GCA_025355745.1. GTDB lineage: Bacteria > Pseudomonadota > Gammaproteobacteria > Burkholderiales > Burkholderiaceae_C > LMDS01. The sequence continues at coordinate 7,707 of JANXZA010000129.1, forward strand.
GCGCATCGGCAATGCGGTGCTGCCGACTGTTGCGATGTGGGCGCTCGACGTGGCCTTGCCGGCCGAGCAGAAGGGCACGCACATGTCGCGCTTCGTGGCATGGCTCGACGCGCTCGACCGGCCGCTCGACGCCGCCACGCTGCGCACCGAACTGGCTGCGATGCTCGACAAGCTGCACGCCACCGAAGGCCGCATCGAAGCGAGCTTTCCGTTCTTCCTGCGCAAGCGCGCGCCCGTCACCGGCGTGCAGAGCCTGCTCGAATACCAGGGCCGCTGGATCGCCGAGGCGCGCGCCGGCGACGGGTTGCCCGCCGGCGCCGCAGCGCCGGTGACGATCTGGGCCGAGGTCGTCGTGCCGGTCAAGTCGCTGTGCCCGTGCTCGAAGGAAATCTCCGACTACGGCGCGCACAACCAGCGCTCACACGTGACGATCCGGGTCGAGCTGCTGGCCGAGATCGACTGGGCCGAGCTGGTGCGCTTCGCCGAAGATTCGGCGTCGAGCGAGCTCTGGCCGATGCTCAAGCGTGCCGACGAGAAGTGGGTCACCGAGCGCGCCTACGAGAACCCGAAGTTCGTCGAAGACCTGGTGCGCGACGTGGCGCTGCGGCTGAACGCTGATGCGCGGATCGGGCGTTACAGCGTCGATGTCGAGAACTTCGAATCGATCCATGCGCATTCGGCGTTTGCGCGCATCGAGCGCGTCTAGACGCTCAGGCCGAGCAGCCGCGCATCACCCCGCCCCTGGCGCACCAGCACCGGCGCGTCGTCAGTCAGGTCGATCACGGTGGTGGGCTGCATCGGGCAGGCGCCGGCATCGACGACGGCCTGGATCAGCTTCTGAAAGCGGTCGCGTATCTCGTGCGGGTCGTTCAGGGGCTCGGTCTCGCCGGGCGGAATCAGGGTGGTCGCGAGCAGCGGCTGGCCGAGCAGTTCGAGCAGCGCCTGCGTCACCGCATGCGCCGGCACGCGCAGGCCGATGGTGCGGCGCGACGGATGCGACAGGCGCCGCGGCACCTCCTTCGTTGCCTCCAGAATGAAGGTGAACGGCCCCGGTGTGCCGAGCTTGAGCAAGCGGTACTGCCGGTTGTCGACGCGCGCATAGCTGGCCAGTTCGCTCAGGTCGCGGCACAGCAAGGTCAGGTGGTGCTTGTCATCGACGCCACGAATCCGGCGCAGCGTTTCAGCCGCCGCCTTGTCATCGAGGTGGCAGACGAGGGCGTAGCTGGAGTCGGTCGGGATCGCCGCGATGCCGCCACCGTGCAGGATCTGAGCGGCCTGCTTCAGCGGCCGGGCCTGCGGGTTCTCGGGGTGGACTTCGAAGTACTGCGACATGCGGGGATTGTCGCGTCCGCACGGCGCCGCTAGGACGGTCGCTGGATGCGTGCTTCGAGCGCGTCCCACACCGGCGTCAGCCTGGCAGGCAAAGCCGGCAGTTTGCCCAGGTCGGTGTGGCTCTCGTCGGGGCTGTGGAAGTCGCTGCCGCGCGAGGCAAGCAGGTCGAATTCGAGCGCCGTGTCTGTGTAGCGAATGGCATCGGCCGCGCTGTGGCTGCCGGTCACCACCTCCACGCCGCGCCCGCCGTGCGCGATGAACTCGGTGAACAGTGCGTACTCTTCGGTTGGCGTGAACTTGTAGCGCGCCGGGTGGGCGATCACCGCCAGACCGCCAGCCTGCGTGATCCAGTTCACCGCGTTGCGCAGGCTGGCCCAGCGGTGCGGCACGAAGCCGGGCTTGCCTTCGACGAGGTACTTGCGAAACACCTCGGAGGTGTCGGCGCACACCCGAGTCTCGACCAGGAAGCGCGCGAAGTGGGTGCGCGAGATCAGCTCCGGGTTGCCGACGTATTTCAGCGCGCCTTCGTAAGCGCCTTTCACGCCGACCTTGGCCAGGCCGTCCGACATGTCCATCGCCCGCCCGCGCCGCCCGCCGCGGGTGGCGCTGAGGCCAGCCTGCAACGCCGCGTCATCGGCGTCGAAGCCGAGGCCGACGATGTGCACCGTGGTGTCGGCAAAGGTCACCGAGATCTCGGTGCCCGTCAGATAGGGCAGGCCGATGGCCAGTGCGGCGTCGCGCGCGCGCTGCTGGCCGCCGATTTCATCGTGGTCGGTCAAGGCCCACAGCTCCACGCCGTTGGCCTTGGCGCGCGCCGCCAGCGCCTCGGGCTGCAAGGTGCCGTCGGAGACGGCGGAGTGGCAGTGCAGGTCGGCGTTGATCCAGCTCAGGGGCGTATTCACGCCTCAATTGTAGGGAGGCCGCCCCACCCTTCGAAGGTGAAGCCCTTCCCGTGCCGATCAATGCCAGCGCGGCATGAACACTGCCCGCAACGCTGACGATCGACCGGGAACAGCGTCGCGTTGCCGATCGCGGTCGGCGTGCAGGCCTCGCCGAGGCCGGCGGTCAGGCGGATGCAGCGCGACTTGTGGCCCGGCATGACGGCGCGGTGACGGCGAAAACCGATGTGTCATCACGACCCTGCTGAAGCCGGAGGTGAGGGTTGTTGAAACACGCTGCTGGCTACCGTCCTTGCCTGCTTTGGCTGGTTTGGCCGCTCTGGCTCATGCTTGTAATCAAGCATGAAACAGAGGGGTCGATTCACTTCGTGCAGTCCGAGTTCATTGAAACCGTGCCGTCTTTGCATTCGGTGAGGATGGGTTCGACCTTCTTCACGGGGCGAGCCGCAGCGGCACCTGGGGCCACCGGGGCTGCGGGCCCGGTTGCGGCCGGCCTGGCCTGCACATAGAGCAGCTTCCTGCTGCCTTGATCGCAGGTGCCGACCATCCTGCCAGGCGTCGAGGCGCCGGCTTCGACGATTGACACGGTGAACTGAGCAACGCCGGAGCTGCGGATCTTGGACTCGACCTCCGCGCGCAACGCTTCGCAGCCGACTGCGAAGCTCGACGATGCTTGAAGCAAAGCTGCCAGGGCGGCGAGCTTGTGAAGGGAGTGGATGCTCATGGTTTCGGTTCAGGCGCCGGTAGGGTCCGCACGGCGAATCGGCGACGAGCGAATTCGGTGCAAGGTTCGTCGGCGTTCCCCGAGCAACAACGTCAGCCGGACCAACGGCCCATAGACCTCTGAGTATTCGAAGCCGGAGACAAAGAACCCCAGCTTGAGCTTGGCGATGATGACGGCGTTGTTGTTCGCCGCGTGCCGCGACAGGATGGCAACACAGCCGCGCGATCTAGCATTTTCGATCACCATTCGCGCCAGCGTCGAGTAGACCCCGTGACGTCTTTCCGCAGGAGCGACGCCTGAATTGACCATGTGGAAGTGGCTTGCCCCTTCCGTGTGGGCGAAAGTCCAGCCCACCAGGGCGTCACCCCGGAAGGCGCCGATTCGCAGCATGCCGTCTTCGGCCGCGCTGGGAGTTGCCGACCGCAGGGCGGCTTCCTCGACAGAAACCTCGGTCAACAACTTTGATGGCTCGTAATCTGCAAACGCTTCTCGCACAAGCGTTGTGTACGCCGGCTCGGGGAACTGGTCGACAACGCGGTAGCTGAGATCGTTCATGACGCCCGCCTTTTCAACTCGCGGCCTCGACCACCATCTGCACCCGCTCGCGGCCGTTGTATTCGTCGACATTGAGCCGGTACGCCAGCCGAACCCGCGCCGCCACCGGCTCAATATGGCCGAACCAGATCGCGTCGCGCAGCGCACTGCCGCGCGCTTCGCCGACGAAGCGCAGTGCGAGCTTCAGGTGCTTCTCGCCGACCAGGCGCTGCGAGACCACATCGACCTCGTCGGTGAACAGCGGCGCCTCGAAGGCCTGGCCCCAGACCTGCGCATCGAGGGCGCGCACGGTCGGTGCATTGAAGTGCTCGATGCCGAGCGGGCCGTCGGTGAGCAAGGTGCGCGACAGCGTGGCCGCGTCTAGCCACTCGGCGGCGACGCGCTGCAACGCGGCATCGAAGGTCGCAAAGTGCGCTTCTTCGATGGTGCAGCCGGCCGCCATCGCATGGCCGCCGAAGCGCTTCAGCACCTCGGGTTCGCGCTTCGCAACCAGGTCGAGCGCGTCGCGCAAATGGAAGCCGGGAATCGAGCGGCCCGAGCCTTTCAACAATCCGTCTTGCCCGCGCGCGAACACGAAGGTTGGGCGGTGGATGCGGTCTTTCAAACGCGACGCGACGATGCCGACCACGCCTTCGTGGAAGCTCGGGTCGAAGATCGACAGCGCGCTCGGCGCGCTTGCGTTGCCGGCGCTCGGCGCGCCTGCAGTGCCGGCGCTCGGCGCGCTTGCATCGCCGGCGCCCGGCACCCCCAGGCGCTCGCCTTCGCGCTGCAGCAGCGCCTCGAGCATGGCTTCGGCCTGCTCGCGCATGCCGGCTTCAACATCCCGCCGTTCGCGGTTGATCGCGTCCAGCATGGTCGCCAGTTCGGCGGCCCGCGGCGGGTCGTCGGTGAGCAGGCATTCGATGCCGAGTGTCATGTCCGACATGCGGCCCGCCGCGTTGATGCGCGGCCCGAGCGCGAAGCCGAAGTCGAAGCCGCTGGCGCGCCGCGGGTCGCGGCCGGCCGCGCCGAACAGCGCCGCGACGCCGGCCTGCATCTGCCCGGCGCGGATGCGGCGCAAGCCCTGGGCAACGAGGCGGCGGTTGTTCGCGTCGAGCTTCACCACATCGGCCACGGTGCCGAGCGCGACCAGGTCGAGCAGGGCATCGAGGCGCGGTTGAGTTTGAGTCGCGTACACGCCGCGTTCGCGCTGTTCGGCGCGCAGCGCCAGCAGCACGTAAAACATCACGCCGACGCCGGCCAGGTTCTTGCTCGCGAAGCCGCAGCCGGGCTGGTTCGGGTTCACGATCACGTTCGCGTCGGGCAGCACGACCACGTCGTCCCGCAGCGCCGGCAGGTGGTGGTCGGTGATGACCACCGCCAGCCCCGCCGCGCGCGCATGCGCCACGCCGGCCAGGCTGGCGATGCCGTTGTCGACCGTCACCAGCACGTCGGGCGCGCTCGCCAGCGCGAGGTCGACGATGGCCGGCGTCAGGCCGTAGCCATGCACCGCGCGGTCTGGCACCACGTAGTGCAACGAGCCCGGCGCTGCGCCCAGCAGCGCGAGGCCGCGCAGCGCGACGGCGCAGGCGGTGGCGCCATCGCAGTCGTAGTCGGCGACGATGCAGATGCGTTGGCCCTGCGCGATCGCATCGGCCAGGCAGCGCGCCGCCGCTTGAATGCCGAGCAGGCCGACGGGTGGCAGCAGGTGGCGCAGATCGTCGTCGAGTTCGGTCATCGAGCGCACGCCGCGGCCGGCGAACAGGCGTGCAAGCAGGGGCGCGACGCCAGCCTGTTCGAGCGCCCACACGGCGCGCGGCGGGGCGTCGCGCAGCTTGATGTGCAGCGGTGTTGAACTTGCCACTACAGCGCCTCCAGCACGGTGTGTGGCGAACTTGCCTGCCAGCGGCCGGCAACACGCTGCCAGACCGATCGCGCCACGCCGTCGAAGCGCTGCGCGCTGCGCTCGCCGCACAAGGTCAACGACACCGGCGCGCCGCGCGCGACGGCCTCGCGCAGGCGCGCCAGACGACCGGCATCGAGCCCGCGCCAGGCATCGGCCCACGCCACCCAGTCGTCGGCCAGCAGTGCCTCGCGCAGGCTGGTGTCGATCTCGACTGCGGCTTCGTCGCTGGCCTGAAACCGGCCGCAGCCGCTGAGCCAGAACGAGTTGATCGTCAGCGCGCCGCGTTCCTCGCGCTGGGTGTTGATCGGGTGCGGATAGAGCAGCAACTGGAGTTCGCTCTGCAGGCGCCGGATCAGTTTCGGCTCGGGCCGGTCGCCGGCATCGAAGCGCATCCAGCGTTCGACGTTGCGGCCAATCACGCGGTCGAGCGCGGCGCAGGGCAGGTCGGCAAAGCTCTCGTGCGCCGCGTACCAGCGCAGCGGCGCGCCCCACTCGAGCGCAATGCCTTCGGTCTCGAAGAGGCCGCGCACCGCGTCGAAGGCGGCGCGCGATTCGGCCTCGGTCAAGGCCAGCGCCTGCGGATCGACGAGCGTGACGTGGTCGCGCCCGACATGCCAGTGCACCGGCGTGACGAGGCCCCAGGCCCGCGCGGCGACCTCGATGCCATCGGCCACCGCAGCGCGGGCCGCGAACGGCAGCGCGCCGGCCACCGCATGCCAGCCCCAGGCGGCGGCCAGCGCGCGCTCATGCGGTGGCAACGGCGTGAAGGCATCGCCGTCGTCGCGGGTGGTGGGTGTGAGGCGGCCGAGCAGCCACGCCAGGTTCGGCAACGGCAGGTCATGGACGACCTGCACGGCCGCGTCCGACAGGGCCGACGCGAACGGGATCAGCAGGTGCATGGGCGCGATTATCCGGGCCGTACCGCGGCCATCGCGTGGCACGGGCGGCCAGGCCCGTCCTGTAGCATCGCCCCCCCATGAACTGGCCCTATGAACTGCAGATCGGCTGGCGCTACACCCGCGCCGGGCGCGCCGGGCGCAGCAACGGTTTCATCTCCTTCATCTCCGGCGTGTCGATGCTCGGCATCGCGCTCGGCGTGGCCGCGCTGATCATCGTGCTGTCGGTGATGAACGGCTTTCGCAAGGAGGTGCAGGACCGCATGCTGTCGGTGATCCCGCACATCGAACTCGCCGCCGCCGACGGCGCCGCGCTGCCCGACTGGCGCGCCGTCGCCGACCAGGCGCGAGCCAATCCGCAGGTCGGCACGCAGGTCATCGGCGCGGCGCCCTTCATCGCCACCCAGGCCTTGATCGCGCGCGGCGACGAGCTGCGCGGCGCCATCGTTCGCGGCATCTCGCCGAACGACGAGGCTACCGTGACCGACATCGCGGCGCAGTTGAAAGACACGACGCTGGCGCGCCTCGCGCCCGGCGGCTGGGGTGTGGTGCTCGGCATCGAGCTGGCGCGCATGCTCGGCGTGCGCGAGGGCGACAAGGTGACGCTGATGGCGCCTGGCGGCCAGGTGACGCCGGCCGGTGTGGTGCCGCGCCTGAAGCAGCTCACGGTGGTCGGCACCTTCGACGCCGGCCACTACGAGTACGACAGCACGCTGGCGCTGATTCACATCGACGATGCGGGCAAGCTGTTCCGCACCGAAGGCCCGACCGGTGTGCAGCTGCGCATCCGCAACGTCAACGATGCGCGCGACGTGGGCGCCGCACTCGCGCGCGGTTTCGGCCCGTCGCTGCGCGTCAGCGACTGGACCCGCACGAACCGCAACTGGTTCTCGGCGGTCGAGCTCGAGAAGAGGCTGATGTTCATCATCCTCACGTTGATCGTCGCGGTGGCCGCGTTCAACCTCGTCTCCACGCTGGTGATGACGGTGACCGACAAGCGCGCTGACATCGCGATCCTGCGCACGCTCGGCGCGAGCCCGCGTTCGGTGATGGGCGTGTTCATGGTGCAGGGCGCGCTGTCGGGCGTGATCGGCACGCTGGCCGGCGTCGTGTTCGGGCTGCTGGTGGCCTTCAATGTCGGTGCCATCGTCGGCTTCATCGAGATGGCGCTGCGCACCAGCTTCCTGCCGCCCAGCGTCTACCTGATCAGCCACATGCCGAGCGAGCCGCAGAGCGCCGACATCGTGCCCATCGTCGTGATCTCGCTGCTGCTGTCGTTCGTCGCCACCATCTACCCGAGCTGGCGCGCCAGCCGCGTGCAGCCGGCGCAGGCGTTGCGATATGAGTGATGGAGCCCCCCGCCTGCCGGGTACGGCAGGCGACCCCCCGGGGGGGTCGGGCCGGCCAAGGACCACGAGTGGTCCCTTCGTGGCCCACGGCGGCCCGGCGCTCGGCCCGGCCGCGCCGGTGATCGACGCGCGCGGTCTGCACAAGCGCTTCACCGAAGGCAGCGGCGACGACGCGCTCGACGTCCATGTGTTGCAGGGCGTCGACCTGCTTGTGCGCGGCGGCGAGACGGTGGCCATCGTCGGCGCGTCAGGCTCGGGCAAGAGCACCTTGTTGCACCTGCTGGGCGGGCTGGAGGCACCGACCGAAGGCCGCGTGCAACTCGGCGGCCGCGATTTCGCCGCCATGGACGCGGCCCAGCAAGGCGCCTGGCGCAACGCCCAGCTCGGCTTCATCTACCAGTTCCACCACCTGCTGCCCGAGTTCAGCGCGCTCGACAACGTCGCGATGCCGCTGCGCATCCGGCGCCTGCCCAAGCCCGAGGCGCGTGCCGCCGCGCAGGCGGTGCTGGCACAAGTCGGTCTGGCCGAGCGGACTCGGCACCGGCCGTCGCAGTTGTCGGGCGGTGAACGTCAACGGGTGGCGATCGCACGTGCGCTGGCCGGGAATCCGGCCTGCGTGCTGGCCGACGAGCCGACCGGCAACCTCGACCGCGAAACTGCCGACGGCGTGTTCGCCCTGCTGCTGTCGCTGGCCCGCAGCCGCGGCATGGCCTTCGTGCTGGTCACGCACGACGAGTCGCTCGCGGCGCGCTGCGACCGGGTGCTGCGGCTGAAACTCGGGCGGCTGGTGGACGGTTGATGTGTTCACCCTTCAAGAGTCAGGTATTTGACTTGTCAAGCTTCACCCGCCACTCACCCGGTCCAGCGCCGATCCGATTTCAGTGATTCGGGGATCAGGCCGGGGGCAGCGCATTGATCGACCGCAGCACCGCGCGGGTGATTGCCTCTCGCTTCGGCAGATCGTCAAGCCGCTGCGGGGTGTCGATGTTGAGCGCGAAGAAAACCGGTCCGTCCGGCCACTCGACCCAGCCGACCCAGCGCCCGATCTTGCCGCTCCAGCCGGTCTTCCCACGCAGTATCCAGTCGCGCCCGGCCTCGACGATCATCACATCCTTGACCAGCCGTTGATGCTCGACACGGAACGGCAGCTCGTTGCGGTAGAGCTGCCGTAAGAAGGCAATCTGTTCGATGCACGACAGGGCCAGGTCGCCTTCGACCCAGAAGGGCGCGTTGCCGGTGACCTTCGCATTGCCGTAGTCGATCGCCCGCAGGTAGCCGGCCTCCCGCTGCGGGCCCAGTTCCTCGGCAAACCGCTGGTACACCCACACCACCGAATTGCGCATTGCCGAGCGCAGGGTCTGGTCGCCGTTCCAGGCCGGCGTCGGGTGCTTCACGCGGTCCCACGGGATGAGCTGAAACTCGTCCTTGAGCAAACCGGCATCGAGCGCAAAAAGGCTGTGCGGAATCTTGAACGTCGAGGCGGGGGTGTAGCGGCGGCGGGCTCGTTCGAGGCCGTGCACCCATGTGCCACGCGATCCGGTGCGCTCATCTGCGACGAGCAGGGAGCCTACCGCGCCGGCATCGGAAAAGAAGCCAGACCAATCGGGGCGCTCGATCGGCTTTGCCGCCGGCGATTCGGCGTTGGCGCACGCCAAGGGCACGGCACCGAGCGACAACAACAACGAACGTCGGGTTCTCATGGCCTGGATTGTCGTCAGCTGCGCAAGCCGCCGGTCGGCGCCGGGCCTTCACTTGCAAACTACCCGCAACTCACCCGGTCCCGCCCCGCCCGCTTCGATGCATACAGCGCCGCGTCGGCCCGCCCGATCAGGCTGGCGGCGTCGTCGCCGGGCTGCCAGGCCGTCACTCCGCCGGAGATCGTCACCGTGAACAGCACGTCCTGCGTGGTGCGGTGGCGGATCTTCATCGCCTTGGTGCGCAGGCGCACCACGTCGGCCAGCCGCTCGGCATCTTCCGGCGCGCTGTCGCGCAGCAGGATCGCGAACTCCTCGCCGCCGTAGCGCGCCGCCGCATGGCGCTCGGCGACGATCGAGCTGCGCAGCACCGCGCCGACGCCCTGGATGACGCGGTCGCCCATCACATGGCCGTGGCTGTCGTTGACTTTCTTGAAGTGGTCGATGTCGAGCATCACCAGGCTGTGGACGCGGCCAGCCTCGGGCGGCCGGGCGATCAGCGCCTGCAAGGCGGCATCGAAGCCCTTGCGATTCAGCACGCCCGTCAGCGGGTCGAGCACCGCTTCGCAGCGAGCCCGGTCGAGCTCGCTGCGCAATTGGGTGATTTCGCTCTGACCGGCCTCGACGCGGCGCTGCAAGGTCTCGGCCGACGTCTTCATCTCGGCGGTGCCGGTCAGCACATCTTGAAGCTGCGGGCCGAGCCCGCCGGCGTCGCTCGACAGCAGCGCGGCCGACAAGCCGCTGAGCTGGGCGCCGAACTGGCTGGCGCGATCGCCGGCCTGCGAAGCCGAGTGCGCGATGCCCCCCATCACCCGCTGCAACTCGGTACCGATGCGCTGCATGGCAGCCTCGTCGGCCGGCGTGACATGTTCCCGCACCAGCCGCAGGGCAACCGCGTTGTCGATCGGCGTGCGCTGCGCGAGAAGCGCTTCGAGCGCCGCGCTGAGCCGCGCGTTGATGCCCGCCGCGTGCTCGTACCAGAGCGTGAACGTGACCGGATTGAACGCGGCTTCGTGCCGGCCCATGTGGGCCAGCGCGAGGCGCAGCAGTTCAGCGCTTCGCTCCTTCGGTTCGGTGTACCGCACGGCAGGCTCCAACACTCGACACAGCGCATTGATTGCGCTCTTTTGGGACCTGAGTCTAACGCCCGATGGGGGTTCAAAAACCGCTGCCGGGCTGTTCCAGGAAGACCTGCTCTGCGGCCGTGGAAGGCCGGGCCAGAATCACGTTGCGGTGCGGGAAGCGGCCGAAGCGCTCGATCACGGCGCGGTGCTTGTGCGCAAAGTCGAGCATGCCGATCGTCTCGGGTGCGGCCTCGGCCAGGCGCGTGAACAGGCGCACTGCCTCGTCCTGCAGGGCGAGGTCTTCGGCGTGCTCGAACGGCAGGTAGACGAAGGCGCGCTGCAGCGGTGGCAGGGCGGCGTCGAATCCCTGCTGCACCATCGCGCGGGCTGCCATCAGCGCCCGTGCATCGCCGGCAAACGCACGCGGCGTGCCGCGAAACACATTGCGGGTGAACTGGTCGAGCAGCACGATCTGCGCGAGCGCGGACTGCGGTTGCGCCGCCCAGCCGCTAAAGATGCCGCGCAAGGCCGCATCGATGAGGGCGCCGAAGCGCTGCGCGATTGCGCGGTCGGTCGCGTCGCTCTTCGTGAACCAGAGCGGGCGCAGCGTCATGAATTCGATCGAGCCGGCGGCGCCGAACCAGAAGTCGAGCACGGCCTGCGCATCGGCGGGCACCGCCGCCTCCGGCGCCACCGGCGCGGGTGCGGGTGCGCGTGCAGCGGGGTTAGGCACGTCGGGCAGATCGCTCATCGTGTGAGCCTGTGGCGCTGCGCTGCGGTCACGCCAGCAGCGCCTGAGTATCCGGGTGGCGCTGCACGTAGGTGCGTGCGTACGAGCACAGCGGGTTCACCTTCAGGCCGTTTTCGCGGGCGTGGGCCAGCGCCGCCTGCACCAGCGCGGCGGCGATGCCGCGGCCCTGCAGCCGGGGCGCCACCTCGGTGTGGGTGATGAGCATCACGCCGCCTTGCAGCCGGTAGTCGGCCACACAAGTCGCGCCTTCGACGATGGTCTGAAAGCGGCCGCGCTGCGCCAGGTGTTCGATCGCAATTGTCATGGCGCTTCAGGATTCGTTCAGGCGCCGCGGCGTGATCTCGATCGACTGCTGACCATCGCCGACCCAGACCGCGCCGTCCTGCACGCTGACCTGCAACTGCATGCTGCGCAGCGCCACCGTGGCCAGCGCCTGGCTCTGCGCCGCCTCGATCTGCCAGACGTCGATGTTGCGGGCGCGGGTGATTCGCGTCTCGATGCCGGCCCACCAGATCGGCGTGCCCGGCGCGTAGCTGTAGACGCTGACGCGGTCGGCGCGGCCGGCGGCCTTCATCAGCCGCTTTTCGTCGGGCTGGCCGACTTCGATCCAGTGGCGGATGCGGCCGGTCAGGTCGCGGTGCCAGAGCTCGGGTTCGTCCACATCCCACAGGCCCTTGGCGAATTCCAGCGTGCCGTGGTCGGTGTCGGCTGGCAGGTTCAGGGCCAGTGCCAGCACCCGCACCAGCATGCGCTCGTCGGTCTCGGACGGGTGGCGGGCGATGGTCACGTTGTGATCGACGTAGACGCTGCGGTCCATGTCGGCGATCTGCAATGCGGCTTTGAAAATGGTGGCCTTGAGTGCCATGTCGGATGCGGTGCGGGTCGAGTGGAGCCTGCGACGCGACGGATTAGAACAGAGCGCACGCGGGCCGGGCCGGCTGGGTTGCGGCAAGGTCGGGCGCAGCGCGAGACAATCGGTGCACGCATTCCAAGAACGCTTGCCACGCAGGCATTCCACCAAGGCAGTCCGATGAGCATGAAGAAGACCGACCTCGAGAAGAACAAGGCGATGAAGATCGACGGCAAGATGAAGTCGGCCGGCGTGCCCGGCCGCTTCGCGAAGAACGCTGCCGAGGTCGTCGACAAGCGCGAGCAGCGGCGCCGCGACACTGCCGCCGGGCTGGTGCCGTTCGCGTGCAAGCTGCCGGCCGATCTGGTCAAGCGCCTGCACGAGCGGGCCGGCATCGAAGCGGGCGGTGTCAACGTCATCGTGGCGCAGGCGCTGGAACAGGCACTGGCACCGGCGCCGGCTTCCACCCCGGCCTGAGGAGCGCCCGCATGTCGTCCTCACATCCCGCGGACAGTCGAGGCGCTGCGCCCTTCGACTTCGATCTGTTCGTCATCGGCGCCGGCAGCGGCGGGGTGCGCGCCGCGCGCATGGCGGCGCAGCGCGGCGCGCGCGTCGCGGTGGCTGACGACGCACCGCTCGGCGGCACCTGCGTGAACCTGGGCTGCATCCCGAAGAAGCTGTACAGCTACGCGTCGCACTTCGCCGAGGCGTTTGAAGAGTCGC
>JANXZA010000138.1 GCA_025355745.1 Rhizobacter sp.
TGGGGCCATGGCAACAAGGATGCGGTGGACGCTGCGTTTGCGGTGGCCGCGCATGTGAGCACGCTCGACATCGTCAACAACCGCTTGATCCCGAACGCGATGGAGCCTCGCGCCGCGAACGCCAGCTACACCAAACACGACGAGAGCTACACGCTGTACGTGGCGAACCAGAACCCGCACGTCGAGCGCCTGCTGATGTGCGCCTTCGTGCTCGGCCTGCCCGAGTCAAAGGTGCGCGTGATCGCGCCCGATGTGGGCGGCGGTTTCGGCTCGAAGATCTTCCTCTACGCCGAAGAGACCGCGCTGGTCTGGGCCAGCAAGCACGTGGGCCGGCCGATCAAGTGGACGTCGGATCGCAGCGAGGCCTTCCTGACCGACGCGCACGGCCGCGATCACGTCACCAAGGTCGAACTCGCGCTCGACGCGAAAGGCATGTTCCTGGCGCTGCGTGTGAAGACGATCGCCAACATGGGTGCCTACCTGTCGACCTTCGCATCGAGCGTGCCGACCATCCTGTACGCAACGTTGCTGTCGGGCCAGTACAAGACACCGGCGATCTACGCTGAGGTCAAGGCGGTGTTCACGAACACCGCGCCGGTCGATGCCTACCGCGGCGCGGGCCGGCCCGAGGCCACCTTCGTGGTCGAGCGCATCGTCGAGCAGGCGGCGCGCGAAATGAAGATGAGTTCGGCCGACATCCGGCGTCAGAACTTCATCACCGAGTTCCCGTTTGCGTCCCCGGTCGGCCTGACCTACGACACCGGCAACTTCGGCGCGCTGCTCGACCGCGCCACCGAGATGGCCGATGTGGCCGGCTTCCCGGCGCGCAAGGCGGCGTCGGAGGCGAAGGGCCTGAAGCGCGGCCTGGGCTACTCCTGCTACATCGAGGCCTGCGGCCTGGCGCCATCCAACGTGGCGGGTGCGCTGGGGGCGCGCGCCGGCCTGTTCGAGGCCGGCGAGGTGCGCGTCCACCCGACCGGCACCGTCACCGTGTTCACCGGCTCGCACAGCCACGGCCAGGGCCACGAGACCACGTTCGCGCAGATCGTCGCGGCCAAGCTCGGCATCCCGGTCGAGAACGTCGAGATCGTGCACGGCGACACCGGCCGCGTGCCGTTCGGCATGGGCACCTACGGCAGCCGCTCGCTGGCGGTGGGCGGCTCGGCGATCGTCAAGGCGGTCGACAAGGTCATTGCCAAGGGCAAGAAGATTGCGGCGCATTTGCTGGAAGCGGCCGACACCGACATCGAGTTCGAGAACGGTGTGTTCAAGGTGGCGGGCACCGACAAGTCGGTGCCGTTCGGCAGTGTGTCGCTCACGGCCTACGTGCCGCACAACTACCCGCTCGACAAGCTCGAGCCGGGCCTGAACGAGAACGCCTTTTACGATCCGACCAACTTCACCTATCCGTCGGGCACCTACATCTGCGAGGTCGAGGTCGACCCGGAAACCGGCAAGGTGAAGATCGAGCAATTCGTCGCCGTCGACGACTTCGGCAACATCATCAACCCGATGATCGTCGAAGGCCAGGTGCAGGGCGGCATCGCCCAGGGCCTGGGCCAGGCGATGATGGAAGGGGCGGCCTACGACACCGAATCGGGCCAGTTGCTGACCGGCTCGTTCATGGACTACGCGATGCCGCGCGCCAGCGACATCCCGAACTTCAACATCGGCAACTGCGTGACGCCGTGCACCCACAACCCGCTGGGCGTGAAGGGCTGCGGCGAGGCCGGCGCGATCGGCTCGCCGCCGGCCTACATCAACGCGTTGACCGATGCACTTGGCGTCAAGGAGATCGCGATGCCGGCCACCGTGGAGCGCGTCTGGCGCGCTGCCAACCCCATCGCCTGACGACACCCATCACCTGCGCAAGGAGAACCCACCCATGTATGCATTCGAATACAAGCGCCCGACCAGCGTGGCCGATGCCAAGGCCGCCGTTGCCGGCGAGGCGCGTTACCTGGCCGGTGGCCAGAGCCTGATCCAGGCGATGAAGCTGCGGCTTTCGCAGAGCGACACTTTGGTCGACCTGAGCGGCGTGCCGGACCTGAAGACGATCCGCATGGACGGCGCGAACGTCGTGATCGGCGCGATGGTCACGCACGCGGCGGTGGCGGCATCGGCCGATGTGCAGCGTACCTGCCCGGCGCTGGCCGAACTCGCGGCCGGCATCGGCGACCCGATGGTGCGCAACATGGGCACGATCGGCGGCTCGATCGCGAACGCGGACCCCGCTGCCTGCTACCCGGCCGGCGTGGTCGGCCTGGGCGCCACGGTGCACACCAACCAGCGCACCATTCCTGCCGATGCGTTCTTCATCGGCCTGTACGAAACCGCGTTGCAAGCCGGCGAGATGATCACGGCCGTGAGCTTTCCGCCGCTGCAGAAGGCGGCCTACGTGAAGTACAAGCAGCCGGCCTCGCGCTTTGCGCTCATCGGCGTGGTCGTGAGCCACGGCGCGGGCGGGGTTCGCGTGGCGGTGACGGGTGCGAAGGGCAGTGTGTTCCGCGCCACGGCGATCGAAGCGGCGCTGACCGCGAACTTCACGGCCGCTGCCGCGAAGGGCGTGAAGATGCCCACGACCGACATCAACAGCGACATGCACGGCAGCGCCGAGTACCGCGCCGCGATGATCAGCGTGATGGCCTCGCGCGCGACGGCGGCGGCATTGGCGCGCTGAGCTCACCCTTACTCCGGCCCTCCCGCAAGCGGGAGAGGGAGAAGAACTTCAGCGCTCGCGGAAGGGTTTCCCTCCCTACCTGCGGTAGACGGAAAGAAGTTTCAGCGTTCGCCGAGCTGTCCCCTCTCCCGCACGCGGGAGGGCTAGGGTGAGGGCGTTCGATGAGCCAAACCGATTTCACACCCCCGTGCAAGCGACGATGCCGACAACTTCACCGCTGACTGTCCCCGACTCCGTCGACGCCGTCATCGCGCTGCTCGCGACCCAGAACTACATCTG
>JANXZA010000154.1 GCA_025355745.1 Rhizobacter sp.
TGCCCCAGCGCGGTCGCACTGCCTCGCTGGTCCCAGCGCACGCTGAACACGCCCCCGGGCGTGTTCACACGCATGGCCTCTTCCACAGGTTCGACCGTCGCCTGGATGGCCTCTTGGCATGCCGCAGCCACCGCCTTCACCTCTTTGACCGGTGCCAACTTGCGCTCACCCATCGGGTGCCCCCTCGTGTCGATCTCAAACCCGCGCCAAGTCTACGTTTGCGCCAGATTGCAATCGGGCAACTGAGGAAAATAGGATCAACTCTGCGCAACTCTGCGCAACTCTGCGTTCTCTGCGCCTATGCGCCTCTGCAGTGAGTGAGTCGGCTCTTGCATTTACGGAGAAGCGCCCGCTTCGGCGGCCGGCTCCGCTGGACCTGACTCGGCGGCCGGCCGCGCCGAGAGCGCCGGGCGAAACATGGTCTGGCCATCGTCGTCGGCGCCGAACAGCGACGACTGCAGCGCCACCAGCGTGAGTGCGCCTGCGAGCCGGATGCGGTCGCCGGGCTTCACCGGAACGTCCTGCCCCTTCGGTGTCGGGCGGCCGTTCACTTCGGTAACGGTGTCGGACAGCGAGCGCATCCAGAAGCCGTCGATCCGCCGCCGCAACTCGAAGTGCCAGCGGCTGATGTGGCGCGCCATCTGCGGGTCCGGGTGGGTCAGCACCACGTCGTTGGCGGGCAGGCCTTCGTGCTCGCGCAGGCGGCCGAAGGTGATGATGTCCTGCAGTGGCAGGTCGATGACTTCGCGCGTCTCTTCGATGCGCACCTGGCTCGGGAACTGGCTGCGGTCGTGCCAGTCGAGCGCGAGTACGTCGGTCGGTTCACGCACGCCTTTCAGTTCCACCACGCCGAGCGCGCGGCACTGCATCCGGCCGGCCGAACCGAGTTCCTGGAACACCTCGCGGGTCAGGCGAATTTCGCCCGCGGCGGCCGAGGCCGCCACCCGAGAGCAGAGGTTCACCGAGTCGCCGCTGACGGCCGGGCCGTCGGTGAGCACGGGGCCCCAATGCAAGCCCATCCGAAGCTGGAGCTGGTGAGCGCGGGCGCGCGACAAGTTTGCGTGCGAGACCAGCCGCTGCACCGCCACCACGCCGCGCACGGCGCTGTCGACGCTCGGGAACACCAGAAACGCGCCGTCGCCCGCCGTGTCGACCACCCGGCCCTGGAACGGGCCGATGCCCTGGTCCAGCAGGTCGAAGTGCAGTTGCTGAAGCTGGCGGCCGGCGGCGTCGCCGAAGCGCGTGAAGTAGGGCATCGAGCCGACGATGTCGGAGAACACCAACAGCATCTGGCGCTCGAAGCGCCGGGTCAGTTCCTGCTGGAGCAGGCCTTGCAGACGGATGATCTCCGTCATGCTGAGCTGGTCCAGCGGCCCGAAAGTCGACTCGCGACCGCTCGTCATGGGGACTTCAAACACCTGCAGTGCTGCATAGCGGACCAGTGGCCTGCGGGAGGTATGAGTGCTGTGCCCGGGCCGACAAGCTTGCTGAAAGTTGCATTGTGGCCCCGGCCGGCGCGCGGCTGTGCGGTCTGTGCCCCCAACGTCGTGGGATTGCGGGCAGATCGCAGCGGGTTCGCAGCTCGGAAAAAACTGGTGCGACCGGCAGGAATCGAACCTGCGCCTAAGCCTTCGGAGGGCCCAATGATATCCACTTCACCACGGTCGCCGCGCCGCGCATTCTACCCGCCCACCCCGCGCCGGCCGCATGAACGCCCGGCATCGTGACGGGGCACGAGCCTATAATTCCAGGGTTTTGCGCGGGTGTCTCCGAGGCCACGATTTTGCAAGTGGCCCGCCCGTGATCCCCCGTTCCGCAGTTGAGGATCCCATGAGCGACGCCCTTCCCCCGCACGACCAAGACGGCCCGCACGAAGGCCCGATCAAGACGCCGAAGCAACTCATCCTGGCGGTGCTTTACGCCTTTGTGGTGCCCGTCGTGGTGATCGTGCTGCTGGTGATGTACGCCACCGGCGACCACCGCCCGGCGGCCGGCAGCACGGCCCTGACGCCCGAAGCCACCTCACTGCGCATTCAGCCGGTCGGCCGCGTCGAGGTCAAAGACGCCTCCGACCTGACCACCTTGCGCAGCGGCGAACAAGTCTTCTCCGCGCAGTGCACCGCCTGCCACACGGCCGGCCTGGTCGGCTCGCCGAAGTTCGGTGACATCGAGGCCTGGGCCCCACGCATCAAGACCGGCTATGACGCATTGCTGCACTCGGCCCTGGCCGGCAAGGGGCAGATGGGCGCGCAGGGCGGCGGCGATTACACCGACTTCGAGATCGGCCGCGCCGTGGTCTACATGGTGAACAAGGCTGGTGCGAAGTTCGACGAACCCAAGGCGCCTGCTGTGGCGGCCTCGGGAGCCGACGGCCCGACAGCGTCGACCGCTGCGGCCTCGGCGGCGGCCCCTGCACCTGCACCGGCCGCAGCTCCGGCAGCACCGGCCGCCGCAGCAGCAGTGGCCCCAGTCGCCGCAACAGCAGCAACGGCCGCCACCGTCATGGTTGCAGTCGCCGAACCGGCGAAGGCCGGTGCCGGTGCAGCGGGCGCCGTGCCGGTGCTGTACACGCAGGTCTGTCAGGTCTGTCACGCCGCCGGCGTGGCGGGTGCACCGAAGCTCGGCGACAAGGCCGCCTGGGCGCCGCGGTTGGCGCAGGGCATCGACGGCCTGACGGCGAGTGCCATCAAGGGCAAGAACGCGATGCCGCCGAAAGGCGGCTCAGCCGCGCCGGACGCCGACATCAAGGTCGTTGTCGCCTACATGGTGAGCACGGTCAAGTAAGGCGTCGCCGCGCCGCGCCCAAGCCGGCTGCGAGCCGGCTTTTTCACACCCAAGCCGGCCGCGAGCCGGCTTTTTCGCACCGGCACGGCAAGGGCGCGTTGGCCCGAGCGCGACGGCTGCGCATCCAATCATGCTGCGGCTGCGTATCGCTGGCCCGGGCTTGCCTGTGTGCTGCGGCACGCGCCATCGCCCTCAACCTTTTCAGGAGCCACTGCATGAAAACCATTTCGCTGCTCGCCGCCGCTGCGACGGCCACCCTCTGTGCCTGCGCGGCCGGCCCGATGATGATGAAGGTCGATAACGCCGCGCTGCCCGAGGCGGTGCGCGTACCGGCCGGGCAGAAGGTGACGATGACCACCACCGGGGTCGGCGAGATCACCTACGAATGCCGCGAGAAGAAGGACATGGCGGGCCAGCACGAGTGGGCCTTCGTCGCCCCGGTGGCCACCCTGTATGGCGCCGACCGCAAGGCGGTGGGCAAGTACTACGCCGGGCCGACCTGGGAAGCCGCCGACGGCTCCAAGATCACCGGCAAGCAGGTGGCGGTGGCGCCCGCCAGCGCCGGCAACCTGCCGCTGCAACTCGTGAAGGCCGAGCCGGCGATGGGCGCCGGTGCCATGACCGGCGTGAGCTACATCCAGCGCCTCAACACCAAGGGCGGGGTGGCCCCGGCGACGGCTTGCGACGCGGCCGGCAAGGGCAAGCGTCAGGTGGTGGCGTACGAGGCTGACTACGTGTTCTACGGGATGTGATGATGTGCCGGCTCAGAGCGCCTCAGGCGGCGGCCTCGCCGCCTCGGCGGGTGTGGGCGCGGGGGCGGGCTTCAAGCGGTACCCGAAGCGTTCTGGCAGGGCCGCGTACCGTGCCTCGACCGGCATCCACAAGGCAGCTTCGACAGCGTCGGCCGCCAGCCCCATGTCCAGCGTGTGGACGATCCCCAGGCCAAGGTCGGTGGCCAGGAACAACCGCCCCGCTTCGTCGAGCCAAGCCGATTCGAACTGCGCCGCCAGCCCGGTGTGGCTAGTGAGGGTCGGGGCACCGGCAATGTCAGCGCTGGCCGCACTCAGCCGCCAGACCCACGGCGCCGCCTCAAGCTCGACGTAGACCCGCTGCGGCCCGTTTTGGAAGAACCAGCAGCCCGCAGCGTCGGGCAGGTAATTGCGCTCGATGAACTCGCGCAGCTTCTCGTGCTGGATGCGGCTGCCCTTGACTTGCGGGAACGCGCCAGCGGCCTGGACCCGGTCGTCGCGCATGTACCAGTCGCCGCGCGCGTCGAGCGCCAGCCAGCCGTAGCAGTGCGGCACGTTCGGCCATTTCTTCAGCGCCTGTTTGACGATCTCGTCCATGCTTCGATGTTCGCTCAAATGCGCTGCGCCATCCAGCCCATCACCTGCTCCGGCAGGGTGTGCACATGACCGGGCCAGCGCCCGCCGGGAAAGCCGACGTGGCCACCGTGCGCTGGCTGCCACAGGGTCACGAATGTGCCGACCTCGCGGCGGTGCGGCAGGCAGGCCGCCGGCACGAACGGATCGTTGCGTGCATTCAGCAGCAGCGCCGGCACGCGGATTCGGTGCAAGTGCGGCTTGGCCGAGCCGCGCTGCCAGTAATCGTCGGTGTCTCGAAAGCCGTGCAGCGGCGCGGTGAACACGTTGTCGAACTCGTACAGGTCGCGCGCGGCGAGCAGCCTGGCGCGGTCGAACAGGCCCGGGTGCTGGGCCCACTTGCGCAAGGCCTTGGGCTTCATCGAGCGCAGGAACATGCGGGTGTAGACCTGCCGGTTGAAGCCGGCGCCGATGGCATGGCCGCCGGCCGCCAGGTCAATCGGCGACGACACGGCGGCCACCGCAGCCACCGTCTGCACGGCGCTGTCGCCGGCCTCTTCGGCCCAGCGCAGCAAGGCGTTGCCGCCGAGCGAGATGCCGACCGCAGCGATCGGGCCTGGGTGGCGTTCGCGCAGGCGCGCCAGCACCCAGCCGATCTCTTCGAAGTCGCCTGAGTGGTAGGCGCGCGGCGCCAGGTTCAGCTCACCCGAGCAGCCCCGAAAGTGCGGTACCGCCATGCGCCAGCCGTGGCCTGCGGCCCAGTGCGCGAAGGCCTGCGCATAGTGGCTGGCGGACGAGCCCTCGAGGCCGTGGAACAGCACCAGCAGCGGCGCCGGCGCAGGCGTGGCTGCGGGGCTTTTTTCAGCTGCAGGCGCGGCTTCGGCGCCAGCGCGTGGAGCAGCGTTGGCGGCCAACCAGTCGACGTCGATGAAGTCACCATCCGGCGTGGCCCAGCGCTCGCGTTCGAAGCGTGGCGCGGTGCCCGCGAAGCGGCTCGCGAACAGCGCCGGCCAGATCGTCTGGGCGTTGCCGCCCGCCAGCCAGCGCGGTGCCCGATAGTGGTCCATTCGGCGCCGTTTTCAGTGCAGCACCGCCGCCACTTCGACCATGTCCTGCACCTCGCGCGCCGAGCCCGGGCTGGCGTGGTGGGCGACGAGCCGCCAGCCTTGCGTGCCCTGCACGTACACATTGGTGGCGATGACCCAGCCCGACTGCGGGCCCTCCGTCGTCATCACCCGGATGTGTTCGAGCACGCTGTGTACCGCGCAGGTGTGGGTCTGCAGACGGCGTACCTTCTCGGGCTGCGCATTCACCACGCCGTTCGAGAAGATCGACTCGAACGCCGCGCGGATCGCCGCCGCGCCGACCACCCGCGGCCCGCCAGGGTGAACGCAGCTGATGTCCTCGTCGTCCGACCAGACTGCCATCAGACGTTCGATGTCGCCGGCCTGCAGCGCTTCGTAGAACTGCTGTTCGATGTCGTCGGGTGAAGCCAGCGGCGGGGTGATCTTGGTACGGGCCATGCGGAACTTTCAGTGGGCTCGCAGTCAGTAGGCGCCGCCGGGAGGCGCAGGTGCTGCGCCGATGAGCCTGTGCGAGACGGGGCCGCCGGCAAGCATCATAAAATCGGTCCCCATGATTTTCGATTGTACGAACGCCGCTTGAAACCCGCGCCCATTCCCGCGTCCGATTGGAGCGCCCGCAGCCTGGAGCTGTCCGGCCTGCTGGCCCGCGCCGGCCTGGGCGACCGCGTGGCGTTTGCCACGCTTTACGAGCGCACCAGCTCGCATCTGCTCGGCGTGGTGCTGCGTATCAACCGGGACCGGGCCCAGGCCGAAGACGTTCTTCAAGAGGTTTACGTCAACGTCTGGCGCGCGGCGCAAAGCTTCGATGCGGCCCAGAGCCAGCCCTTGACCTGGCTCACCAGCATTGCGCGCAACCGCGCGATCGACAGCCTGCGCCGCACGCAAACCCAGCCGAAACTGCTCTCCCACCCTGCGACCAACGACGAGGACGACGACGTGTACGACACCGTGGCCGACGACGCGCCCGGCCCGCTCGATCTGCTGAGCCGGGCCTCGGATGCGCGCGCTCTGGCGGCCTGCATGCAAGGCTTGAGCGCGCCGCAGCGGCAGAGCGTTGCGCTCGCCTTCTTCGACGGGCTGAGCCACGCCGAAGTGGCCGAGACCATGCGCGAGCCACTGGGCACGGTGAAGTCGTGGGTGCGGCGGGCGCTGCAGTCGCTCAAGGGCTGCCTCGAAGCGGCGCTGCAACGCGACGGCCGTGGCGACGGCGATGGCAACGCCGACGCGCATGCGCGTGCCGGCGGGAAGCACTGACATGGACTACAGCCGCCCCGCGCTGGCCGACGCGCTCGCTGCCGAATACGTCTGCGGCGCGCTGCGCGGAGGTGCACGGCGCCGCTTCGAGGCGCTGCTGCCGGCCCACGCCGCACTGCGCGGCGCGGTGCACGACTGGCAAGACCGCCTGATGCCGCTGACCGCGGCCATCGCGCCGGTGGAACCGTCGGCGCGGGTCTGGAAGAACATCGAGGCGCGTCTGTACGGCGCCAGCGCCACGACCATCACGAACGCTGCACCGGCAGGTGGACAGACAGGCGCGGCCGCCATCATTGGCTGGTGGCGCCAGCTTGCGTTCTGGCGCGGCTTGTCGGCCGTCGCGGGCGTGGCGGTGCTGTCGCTGGGCGTGATGCTGGCCAGCCCAGGCCCGGTGCAGCCACCGATCATCGTCGTGCTGTCGGCCGCCGCACCGGAGCCGGGCGCGGCGGCGGGCAGCGTGCTGCCGGCGTCGTTCGTTGCCAGCATCAGCGCCGATGGCCGGGCGATGGTGACGCGGCCACTCGTCAACGTCAGCCTGCAGGCAGATCGTGCGCTGGAGCTGTGGTCGCTGCCGGCCAGCGGCGCGCCGCGTTCGCTGGGCTTGATCTCGTCCGACAAGGCCACCGTCGTGCAGCGCGGCAAGGTACTGGCCGGCACCACCGCACTGGCCGTGTCGCTCGAGCCCACCGGCGGCTCGCCCACCGGCGCGCCGACCGGGCCGGTGCTGTTCGTCGGCAAGCTGGCGCTCTGAGGCCGGTCGGCGTCAGGGCTCAGCGTCGAGTGCCGCGTCAAGCGCCGCTTCAACCCGCTGCACGCTGACGCCCGTGAGGCACCGGGTGTGGCCGAAGCGGCAGACCCGATCAAAGCAGGGTGCGCAGTCGAGCTGCAGTTCGGCCTTCAGCCACAGCACCTTCGCATGCGGGTTCAGCGGCGGCGTGTGCTTGGGGCTGGTCGAGCCGAACACTGCCACCTGCGGCACGCCGAATGCGGCCGCCACATGCATCAAGCCGGAATCGTTGCTGACCACGCCGCGCGCGGCGGCGATCAGCGCCATCGCGTCGATCAGCGCAGTCTGGCCGGCCAGCACGCGGCAGGCACCGGGCGCGGCGGCGGCGATCTGTTCGCACAGCGCGCCTTCCTTGCCGGAGCCGAGCAGCAGCACCGGCTGGCCGTGTCGGTCGTGCAGGGAACGGGCCAGCGCCGCATAGTGTTCGGCGGGCCAACGTTTCGCCGGGCCGTATTCGGCGCCGGGCGCAAAGACCCAGTAGGCGCCACTCAACACGCCTGCCGCACGGGTTACGCCGTCAAGCATCGATGAAGTGAATTCGAGCAGTGGGCGCTCACCTGTTGACGGCGGTTCACCTGCCAGCGCGCTGTAGTACTCGACCATTGCCGGGCGCCCGGGCGGGTTCGGCAGGCGTCGGTTGAGCAGCAGGAAGCGGCTCTCGCCAACGTAGCCGATCCGCGTTGGAATGCCGGCCAGCCACGGGATCAGCGCCGACTTGAGCGAGTTCGGCAGCACATAGGCGGCATCGAAACGACCACGCAGCTCAGCAGCGATGCGCCGCCGCGCCGCCCAGTCGAGCCGGCCATGCGCGAACGGCAGTTCGATGACGTCGCTGACCTGCGGCATCGCCCGGTACACCGGCGCAACCCAGGGCAAGGCGGCCACACTGAGCCGCTCGCCGCGCGCCGCCAGCCGCGCCAGCAGCGGCTCGGACATCACGGCATCGCCGATCCACTGGGGGGCCACGATGAGCGAGCGAGTCGCGGGCGGCGCTTCGAGCGAGCGCGTCGCGGCTGGCCCTTCGCGCGAGCGCGTCATCGCCCGCTCAATGCGCGCCGGCCGCCTTCTCGCCCGCCTTCAGGCGGTACACCGTGCCGCAGTACGGGCACTTGCCCTGGCCGGTGGTGGCAACGTCGATGAAGACGCGCGGGTGGGTGCTCCACAACGCCATCTTCGGGTTCGGGCAGAACACCACGCCCGGGCCTTGCAGATCGGCAGCGCCAACCTCGACGGTGGTGATGGCGCCGACGCTTGCATCGGCTCCGGCCATGCCCTTCAAACCTTCGTCAGCCATTCGGCGTACTTCGGATTGCGACCATTCACGATGTCGAAGAACGCGCTCTGGATCTTCTCGGTGATCGGCCCGCGTATCCCCACATAAGCGCCGGCGCCGAGTTCGATCCGGTCAAGTTCGCGGATCGGCGTGACCTCGGCCGCCGTGCCGGTGAAGAAGGCCTCGTCGCAGATGTAGACCTCGTCGCGTGTGATGCGCTTCTCGACCACCTTCAGCCCCATGTCGGCGCAGATCGAAAACACCGTGTTGCGGGTGATGCCGTTCAGCGCGCCGGCCGACAGGTCGGGCGTGTAGACCACGCCGTTCTTGATGATGAACAGGTTCTCGCCGGCGCCTTCACTGACGAAGCCGTTCGCGTCGAGCAGCATCGCTTCGTCGTAGCCGTCGTCGGTGGCCTCCATGTTGGCGAGGATCGAATTCGTGTAGTTGCTGACCGCCTTCGCCTGCGTCATCGTGATGTTGACGTGGTGGCGCGTGTAGCTCGAAATCTTCACACGGATGCCGCGCTTCAGGCCCTCTTCGCCGAGGTAGGCGCCCCAGGGCCAGGCCGCGACCATCAGGTGGATGGTGTTGCCTTTCGGCGAGACGCCGAGCTTCTCGGAGCCGATCCAGACCAGCGGGCGCAGGTAGCACGATTCGAGCTTGTTCTCGCGCACCACGGCGCACTGCGCATCCATCACCTGTTGCGGCGAGAACGGGATCTTCATGCGCAGGATTTTTGCGCTGTCGAAGAGCCGCTGGGTGTGCTCGCGGAGGCGAAAGATCGCCGTGCCGCCGACGGTGTTGTAGGCCCGCACGCCTTCGAAGGCGCCGCAGCCGTAATGCAGGGTGTGGCTCAGCACGTGGATCTTGGCGTCGCGCCACTCCACCATCGTGCCGTCCATCCAGATCTTTCCGTCGCGATCGGCCATCGACATGGCGCTCTCCCATGAAACCTAAGTGCACACTGATTCTATCGACCCCGGTCACCCGCACTCGCGCACTCGTCCGGCACGCAGCCGCCCGTTCAAGCGCCGAAAGTACGCCAGCACGGACGGCCGCTACAGACTCGTGCCGTTGGAGGTCTTCGGTCCCGACGAACCCCCGTGAATGAGGGGTCCGCGTGACTGGCAATCCCGTCAACCGCGCAGGAGAATGCTGGCATTGATTCATAGGCAACGAATCGTCGAAGCGTGGGTCGTGACATCCACTTTGACTGCAGAAACACATGAAATTTTCCCGCAGCATTCTGGCCTCGGCAGCGGCCGCGTTGATGATCGCCGCAGTCCCGGCCCACGCCGCAATCGTGCCGGCCAGCACGTGTAGCTTTACCGATGTATCGGGCATCGGCCTGACGGTGACCGATTGCAGCGGTTACTACCTCGGCAACCTCAACAACAATGCCGACTTCGCCGACGTCAAGGCTCTGCTTCAGGGCCCGCCCGGGGTGGGCGAGTTTCCCGGGGTGGACCTCGGCGCAGGTATCGACACGCAGGTCAACACCAGCGCGAGCCCGGTGAGCTTTGGCGCCGGGTTTCCGCTCTTCGGTGACACCGTCATCGGCATTCACTGGGGTGGTGGCGCAGGCGGTGGCAACACGGCGTTTTATCGGCTGACCGTCAACAACACCTACACGGGCTCCTTCAACGTGGTTACCGTCAACCCGGCACGCGGATTCGGTGGGCTGTCGAACGCGGCGCTGTATTCGACTCAGCCGGCCGTTGCCATACCGGAACCCGAAACCTATGCGCTGATGCTGGCAGGCCTCGGCGCGATGGCCTTCATGGCCCGCCGTCGCAAGCTGGCCTGATCAACGGGTCGCCGTCACCAGGAAATGCCCCGCTTCGGCGGGGCATTTTTTTGTGTCTCTGGCGCTCCGTTGCAGGGACTGGTGTTTGTCACCGCCCGCTGGCAAAAGAACCGAAGAAGTGCTGGAACACGTCGGGCTCGTTCACCTCGCGCATCGACAAGCCCGACAAGGCTTCGCGAAACGGCTGCGACGGCGGGGCGGGCGGCAGCGTGTCAAGGCTGGCGGCGAGCGTGGAGTTCCACGGCGCTGCAGCGGTCGACGCGCTCTCGAACCCCGAACCGGCACGCGCCAGCGCACCACGCGCCACCGGCCGATGCGCCACCGACCCGGCCAGCGACGGCAGCTCTTCCCACTCGATGGCGTCGCGGGTGGCGCCCGCGAAGGTCGCGCCATAAGCCACGTCGCGATGGTTCGATGCGAAGTACTGGCGAGGCTGGGTTGAATTCATGGAGTGCTACCGATGCTTCGATGGGTCGAGCGTAGCGCCCGCTGGCGGCGCCGATGCAGGGAAAAGCGGGGCCTCGACAAGCCAGTTCGCAGGCGGCGAAGCGGCCGCCGCTCAGGCCCGCAACGAAGCGTCGGTACCGAGCTGCTACGGCTTGCGGAACACCACCGCGTGCTGCCACGGCAGGCTGCCGGCGGTGCGTTCCCAGGTCAACGCAAGCGCGCCGGCTTCGCGCCGCACCTGCGCCTCGCTCATCTTGTGCAGCGCCTTGATTGGCACGCGCGGGTCTTCGGCGCGGTACTCGACGAACACGACGCGCCCGCCCGGCTTGAGCGAGCGCACGATGCTGGCCAGCACCTCGCGCGGAAACTCCAGCTCGTGATAAACATCGACCATGATCGCCAGGTCGAGGCTCGAAGCCGGCAGCCGAATATCGTCGACCGCGCCGAGCAGCGGCTTGATCTGCGCCAGCTTCGCCTGCGCCGCCAGCGCTTCCAGCAGGCGGATCATTTCGGGTTGCACATCGACCGCGTAGACCCGGCCCGTCGGCCCGACCTGCGCCGCCATGCGGCGCGCAATGTAGCCGGTGCCCGCGCCCACGTCGGCCACCACCATGCCGGGCTTCAGTGCCAGCTCGGCCAGCAGCAGGTCGGTGCGCTCTTCGCGCTCGCGTTCCTCGCGCTCCAGCCAGGCCGCGCCCTGCCAGCCCATCACCTGCGCGATCTCGCGCCCCATGTAGCGTTTGCCGATGCCATCGGCGCTCGCGGCCCTTTGTTCATAAACCGCAGGCGGGTTCGCCACCTCGGCCGCGCACGCGGGTGCCAGGCTGGCGAGAAGCGACAGGGCAGCGCTGGCCGCAAGCCGGTTGCGCAGCATCACGGCCGCAGCCGGCCAACGAAGCTGCCGCAGCTGCGTTTCGGGCCGCAAGTGGGCAGACGATTCATGCGTGCGGGATGACATCAGTTGACCTTTCTGTGAGGCGCATTCTGCCGCGCGCGACGCGGCGCTGCATCGACCAAAATCAACGCCCATGCAGACCATCGCCGTCATCGACTTCGAGACCAGCGGCCTGTCGCCCGCGCAGGATGCGCGCGCCACCGAAATCGCGGCCGTGCTGGTGCGGGGCGGGCAGATCGTCGGCCGCCGTCATGGCGCCCCCAGTGCCGGGCTGCGCCCTGCCCGCCCCCCTTGGAGGAACGGCCCTGGCCGATGCGGAAGTGACGGCGCGTCTGCTGCTGCGAATGCAGCGCGATGTGGGCCAGCGCTTCGCCCTGCCTTTGCGCGCTGCGCCGGCTTCGCACGCGCTGCTGATGGCGCTGCAGCGCGCGGCCCGCAGCGGGCTCGAACGGTGTGTTGGACACGAAGCGTCCTGGTCCGCCTGACGGCTGAAGCGTCGGTCCACTTGACTTGACTTGCCCGGAGCGCGCAGGCAGTCACCGGGTCGTTCGATTGAAAGCGTTCGTAAGCGGCCACTGGCGCGCCGGAATACCGTCGTGACGCAGACGTACACCTCGATGCAAACCGACCTGCGCTGCGCATGCGGGCCTGGCAGCATTGCCCACAGCCGATCGAACCACCCTGAACCTGGGAGCACCCATGACTTCGCCCCTCACCCGCAAGGAGTTCTGTTCCCGGCTGGCCGGAGGCTCGGTGCTGCTGTTGATCCAGGCCTGCGGCGGCGGCGGCAGCAGCGACGACGCCGTCAACCCGCTGCCGGCGCCGGGCCCGAAGCCGGCTGGCAGCTGCACCGACACCATCGCCGCCAACCACGGCCATGTGTTGACGATCGCCACGGCCGACCTCGATTCGCTCACCGACCTGGTCTACAACATCCAGGGTGGCGCCGCGCACAACCACACGGTCACGCTGACCGTGGCCAACCTGCGCGCGCTGAAGGCAGGAACGGTGCTGACGGCCACCAGTTCGACCGCAGTCAATCACGACCACAGCGTATCGATCACCTGCACCTGAACCGGCGCAGCCGGCATGCAAACCTGAAGGAGTGGTGATGAAGATCAAACTCGCGATCTGCGCGGTGGCCCTGTTGTTCGTCTCGAATGCCGCACTGGCGGCGGGCGGCGGTGGTGGTGGTGGTGGCCCGAACGGCGAAGGCGACGCGAACGCCGACCCGGCCCTCAAGGCCGCACGCGCCGCCATCGAACGCAAGGACTGGGCGGGCGCGCAGGCGGGCCTGAAGCAGGCGCTGGCCGCCAACCCGAATCAGGCCGACTATCACAACCTGTACGCCTACAGCCTGCGCAAGGGTCCGAACCCGGACATGGCCATGGTGTTCAGCCACTACACCGAGGCGCTGCGCCTCGACCCCAAGCACCGCGCCGCGCACGAGTACAGCGGCGAGGCCTATCTGGTGGTGGGCGACCTGCCGAAGGCGAAGGAGCATCTCGCCGCACTCGACCGCCTTTGCACCTTCGGCTGCGAGGAATACACCGACCTGAAGAAGGCGGTGGCGCAGTACGAGTCGACCGCCAAGCGCTGAGGGCGGCGGCTGAGCATTGCGCTAGCGCTGCGCCCCGGGCTCGGTGGCCGACAACGTGCGCAGCCGCGCACTTGCCGCCGCCAGCCCATCCCACGCCGGCTGGTCAGGTGCGAAGCGTTGCCGCATCCAGGCCGCAAGCTGCGCGATCTGGGCATCGTCCAGGTTGTAGCGGAACGCGGGCATGAAGCCGATGTCGGGCGCCGCCGGGTCGCGAATGCCGTCGAGGATCACGCGCAGCAGGTTGTCGGGGCGCTCGCTGTGCAGGTTGCTGTTCAGCGCCAGCGGGATGTTCTGGCCGAGCAACTGCGGGCCGTCGCCGTCGTGGTGGCAGGCGCCGCAGGCGCCGCTGAAGAGGCGCTGCACCGTGCCTGTCAAGCTGGCTTCGCGCGCGCGGCTTTGGGCGACAAGCGCGGCTGCTCGCGCCTGCGCCGCACTTCGCTCACTCGCTGCGTCGGCACTCGCGGCGGGCGCGTTGAACGAAGCGAGGTAGCTGGCCATCGCACGCAGGTCAGCGTCGGGCAATTCGGCGAGTTGCTGCACCACGGTGGCCATCGGCCCGCTCGCATTGCCGTGCAGCGCCGAATGGCCGACCCGCAGGTAGTTGAACAGCTCGGCTTCGGTCCACGCCAGCGGCGCATGGCTGAGTGATGTGAGCGCAGGCGCTTCCCAGCCACCCGCCATCGCGCCGGCCAGATAACCGCTGCCGCCCCGCTCCGCGCCGAGCGCGTTGCGCGCGGAGTGGCACGCGCCGCAATGCGCCGGGCCGTTGACGAGGTACGCACCGCGGTTCCATTGCGCAGACTGCGTGGTGACCTCGGCGGCCACGCCGGGCGCGAGGTAGAGCGCGTTCCACACGGCCAGCAACGGACGTACGCTGAACGGAAACGTTAGGCGGGTGACAGGCACTTGCGACCGCACCGCCGGCTGCACCATCAGGTGGGCGTACACGGCGGTCAGATCGTCGTCGGTCATCTTCGTGAACGCGGTGTAGGGGAACGCCGGGTACAGGTGATGGCCGTCGCGCGAGATGCCTTCGCGCATCGCGCGCTGGAACGCGCTGAACGACCAGGCGCCGATGCCGGTGGCAACGTCCGGCGTGAGGTTGGTGGCGTAGACCGTGCCGAACGGTGTGGCCAGCGCGCGGCCGCCGGCGTTCGGCGCGCCGCCGGGTGCCGTGTGGCAGACGATGCAGTTGCCGGC
>JANXZA010000172.1 GCA_025355745.1 Rhizobacter sp.
TGCACCTTCGACCGACCCTCACGGCCCTTCGACGCTCGTGGCTTCTGCCGACACCGGCACCACAGCCGGCCGCAGCAGCTTGTTTAACACGCTGTCGAGCAGGAAGAAGAACAACAGCGCGACCAGCATCAGCACCATGCCGGCGGCGCCGTGCAGGAAGCCCTGGCCGGCCTCGTCGCCGAGGTAGTAGGTGACGAGCACCAGCGTCATCACGCGGATGATGTTGGCAACAAACGCGATCGGCAGAATGGCCACCAGCATGATTGCGTTGTGCAGCCGCGACTTGGTGCCCATGATGTACATGAACAGCGTGCCAAGGGCCGACAAACTGAACATCGAATGCAAGCCCGAACACGCGTCGGCCACCTGCAACTGATACGGCCCGATCGACAGGATCACGCCGCTGCGGGCGATCGGGTAGCCGGCCGCATACAGCAGGGCCTCGACGATGTTGGCGATCCAGACTTTCAGCGAACCGGTGATGGCATCGACCAGCATGCTCGGCAGCGGGATCATGAAGATGAAATACAGCACCGGGAACCAGGCCAGACGCAACGCCGGAACGCCCTTGAGCAGCAGCAAGGCGCCGGCCACCACCAGCGGCTGGGAGCCGAATTCGAGCACCGAGATGCCGAACACCCGGCCGACGAAGTACACGAACACACCCAGGCCGAACACCGACCAGCCCAGCCACGTGGAGGGCTTCGTCGGCGAGTTGGCGATGTCTTGGCGCAGGCCCCAGAACAACCACACCAGCACCGCCAGCACGATCGCGCCGTGGCCCTGCTCTTCCGACTGCCAGATGCCTTGCGACGCCCACCAGTAGACCGGCGCATACATCGCCAGGAAGCCGCCCAGCGCGACGAACCACGCCAGGTGTGGGCTCAAGGTGGCCGTTAGGCGGGTGGGGCCGGGAAGCACGCTGCTCACTTCGCGGCCTTTTTCGCCTTCGCCGCCGGGACCTCGTTCAGCACCGAGCCGACCACGCAGACGCCGGCATTCATCAGCCCTTGCACCAGGTCGGTGAAGGCCGCCACCCGGGTCTGCGCGCTGCGGGCTACGGCCAGTGCAGCGCCGGTGCGCACCGCGATCATCGCGGCGTCTTCACCGACCGACAGCGCGGGGGTGTCGATGATGATCACGTCGAAGCTGGCCTTCACCTGGATCATGAATTCGTCGAAGTTCAGGCGGTTCAGCAGCTCGAGCGGGTTCGGCGGCACCGGGCCGGCCGGCAGCACGCACAGGCCCGCCAGGTCGGGGATGCGCACGATAGCGTCTTCGCGCGAGCGGCCCGACAGCACGGTCGAAAACCCGACCTTGTTCTCGAGCAGGAAAAGCTCGTGCTGGCGCGGGTAGCGCAGGTCGGCATCGACCAGCAGGGTGCGCTCGCCAAGCTGCGAAAACACCACCGCGAGGTTCGCCGCCAGGTAGCTGCGGCCTTCGCCGCGCTCGGTGCCGACGACGGTGAGCACCTGGCGCTGATCGGCCTTGTCGAACCAGCGCAGCATCAACTGGCTGCGGATGGCGCGCAGTTGCTCGACTCGCGGGCTGAACGGCTCGTAGGCCGCCACCAGCTCGTCGCTGACGGGCTTCTTCTCGTCCGAACTCTTGCGCAGATAGGCGTAGGCGAACTGGCGCGACAAGGCGTATTGAATGTCGGCCTCGCTCAGCAGCCCCATGCGGATCGCGGCATCGCCGAAACGCAGGTTGTTTTCCTTCTGCATCAACAGCACGCGTTCGGCGTCTTCGGGCTTCAGCAAGCCGCTGTCGATCAGGATGCCGCCGAGCGAGCGGCTGACGCGCGGCGCGCCAGACAACATGGACACAGTCATCTTCATCATCGAACTCCTGGAGCCGACAACATCGGCCGGCCGGGGACTGCGGGCGCGGCCTGCAGCAAGCGCCGGAAGACGGGCCGCTTCGAACCTTCGGGGCGCAGCACGCCGATCACTGGCACGCCGGCCAGCACCATCAGGTCTTCGGGGTCGCGGACGCGGCGGTCGAGCAGCTCCCAGCCGAGGGCGCCGAGCATGCCGATCACCAACCCGCCGAGGATCGACGCGACGATGCCGGTGGCAATCTTCGGCCGCGAAGGCTCGAGCGGCTCGACCGCCGAGCTGAGCAGCCGGGTATTGGCCTGGTTGTTCTGGCCTTCAATCGTGAACTGCGGAACGCGCGAGCTCACGGCGTCGTAGGCGCGCTGCGCCGTGTCGACATCGCGGATCACGAACGCCACCTGGTCGCGGTCGGCACGCAGCGACATCAGCCTCTTCTTCTGCTCGTCGACCTGCGTCTTCAGCTCGCCGATCTTTTGCGAGGTGCTGCGGTTGATGACCGAAGTGCCGCCCGCGACGCGGCGGGTTTCAGCGGCGAGCTGCTGCTTGATTTCGGTGATCTGGGCTTCGATCTGGATGCGGGCCGGGTGGTTCTTGCCGACGATGGCGCTGATCTCGCTGAGGCGCGTCTCGGCGGTGGCCAGCTGACCCTTGAAGCTCTGGATGGTCGGGTTGAACAGGATGTCGGGCGAGGTTTCGCTGCCCGAATTGCGCAAGCGCGCGCCGGTCTCGACCAGCTCGGCCTGGGCCGTGTTCAGTTGCGACGACAGCGCGATGTAGCGGGCATTTTCCTGGTCGAACTTCTCATCGGAGACGAGGATGCCCTTCTCTTGCTGGATCTTCGAGAGCCGGGCCTGCGCCGCCTCGAGGGTGTTGCGCAGCAGCTTGGTCTGCTCATCGAGGAACACCGCCGACTGCCGGGCCGGTGCCACGCGCAGCTCGACCGACACGTCCATGTAGGCCTGCGCAAATGCGTTGGCGGCGGCCTGCGCAAAGATCGGATCGGGGGCCGAGAACGCAATGTTGATGACGTTGCTGCCGCGCGAGGGCTCGACCTGCAAGCCCCGTTGCAGCAGGCTGGCGAAGTAGCGTTCGAGCGGAATCTTGGCGTTGGTCGCGTCGCGCCATTGCGCCACGGCCGACGGCGAGCGCTCGACGCCCAGCATCTTCACGACCCGGCCCGCCACACGCTCGCTGCGGATGATGTCGATCTGCGTGGCCATGTAGCTGGGCGCGGCCAGGCTGGGCGCCAGCGCACCGAGCACCGGGTCGACGCGCATCTCGACCACCATCGCGGTGTCGGCGGTGTACTGTTTCGGCAGCAGCAGCGTCGTGGCGATGCCGGCGGCCGAGACCAGCACCAGCAGCATCAGCACGAACCACTTGCGCGCCCAGACGATTCGAAGGAATTGATAGATGGACATGGCGGTGGCCTCAGAAGAGGGATTCCTTGACATAGATCACATCGTCGCGAATGACCGGGTCATTCATCTGCATGTCGGTGATCGTGACCGCGCCGTTCGCATCGCGCCGGTGCACCTTGATGCCGCGCTCGGTACCGCGCGCCGACAGGCCGCCGGCCTGCGCCAGCACCTGCAGCAGCGACATGCCGCGCTCGAGCCGGAACACGCCGGGGCGCTGGACTTCGCCGTAGATGTAGGCATTTGGGGCGCGGTCGACGTAGAGGATGTCGCCGTTGTCGACCGGAATGTCGAGCTCGGCCTTGCCGGACTGAAGGATCGCCGGCAGGTCGATGTCGAGCTTGATGGAACGGCCGTTGCGCATGCCCACCAGGGTGACGATGTCGGCTCCGCCGGGGGCGACGCCACCGGTGGCGGCGATCATCTCGGAGACCTTGGCGCCGACCGTTTCGATCGGGTAGCGGCCCGGCTTGGCAACCTGGCCGAGGATCGAGATCTGCGCACTGCGAATCTGCCCGACCAGGATGGTGACCTGCGGGCGCAGCACGAAGCCGCCGTCGCGCAGCATCTTGGCGATCTTCTGTTCGCTGGCAGCGATGGTTTCACCGCCCAGCTTGACGCTGCCGATCAACGGGAAGTTGACCAGGCCGACCTCGGAGATGCGCGCCGACTCGACCGTGAGGTCGGGGTTTTGATAGACGCTGATGCGGATGATGTCGCCGACGCCGAGGATCGCTTCCGGCTTCGGCACTTCGAGCTTGGCGCTCGCAGCCGGGCTGGTTTGGGCGAACGCGCCGGAGCACAGCGCCAGCGCAAGAAGCACAGTTCGAAAGAGGTTGCCCATGGTGTTTCTCATGCTTGCTTGGAAAATCAGCCGACCGAACGGCTCGCGTAAAAGTGACTGGCGGTACCCACCGCACCCACGGCACCGTGGTGCCTGGTGCCTGGTGCCTGAAGCCGCCCGCCGTGGCAGGCCTTACTTGAATCCCTTGATGCCCTTTTCCAGGACACCCGAGGTCGGCGCGGAAGCCGGGCCGGTGTTGATCGGCTCGACCTCGATCTGCGGCGCTGCCACCGGTGCCGAACCTGCCGGCAGTGCGGGCGCAACCGACATCAACGGCGGGGCCTCGGGGGCAGGCGCTGGCGCTGGCTTCACCTCGTTGGCGCCGCCCTTGGCGTACTCACCGACGTACTCGACCTTGGCCCCGGCGCGCAGGGCTTTCAGATCGTCTTCGACGACCTTGCGCTTGCGTTCGTTCAACAGGAATTGCTCGACGGCCGGAATGGCGCGCTCCTCATCGACCGGCTGGAGGCGCGAGCCCAGCACCGCCACCACTTGCACGCCGCCGGGCACGGTGTTGAAGATGGTCTGCCCGTCTTTCATGCTGGCGAATTTGTCGACGCTGGCCAGCGGCAATTGCTCGGCCGCACGCACGATCTGGTTGGCGGCGAACTTGATGTTGCTGGTCTTGAGGTAGGCGATGAATTCGGGGATGTCTTTCGCGGCGATGAGCTTGGCTTGCAAGCCGGCCACTTCGTCTGGTTTGGCCTGGATGCTGAGCTCCTGGAGGTTATAGACGCGGCGCTCCTTGAACAGGGCCGGGTGCCCTTCGTAGTAAGCCTTGACCTCGGCCGGGCTGGGTTTGGGCGCGCCGCTGCCGATCTTTTCGACATAGGCGCGGGCGATGATTTCACGGCGCGCCGCTTCGAGCTGCTGCACGACGCGCGGTTCGCGGTCGATCTTCTGGTCTTGCGCTTTTTGCAGCGCCAGTTCCTGGTCGACCAGGCGTTCGAGAATCTGCTTGCTGGCCGAGGCCGCCTGTTCCGGCGGCAGGCCGCGCTGCTGCTGCAACACGAAGTTGATCTGATGGACGGTGATCTCTTCCTTGTTGACCTTCGCGGCGGTTTGCGAGGCCGGCTTGTCCTTGTCTTTCTTCTTGTCACCGCAGCCCGCCAGAAGCAGCACGGCGGCCGCGACGGCGACGATGATGGCGGCCCGACCCGAACCTAACGATTCGGTTGAACGGACAGATGCCGAATTTTTTGCGATCATTCGAAAATCACTTTCAACGCGTCAAATGAGGGGCTGGCCGGTGAGCTTGCGAACCTGTGCCACCGTTCGAAATCCGGCGCGTTCGGGGCGGGCCGCAAAGCACGCAGCGCTGCACCCAAAAGCTGGCAGAGTGTACCGGTGAAGCATGACATGCCAGCAACCCCTAACTGGGGGGCATCCGGCCACAAACCGACACGCAAACGTGAACAAGTAGCCGCTATGGCGGGCGCCCAGGTGGCTACAGCAAGGCCTGCTGGCGGGCCAGCTTCCAGCCGCACTCGCCGTGGCGCAGCCGCGCCAGCATCCACAGCTCGCGGAACGGCGCAGCGCCTTGCTGGTCGGACTCGCGGATCAGGCCGGAGAACTCGACCGTCACGAGTTGGCTGTCGCCCAGCGCCTCGAAGCCGAGCAACTCGGCGTGCAGAGTGACGACATCGGTGCGGTTCCGGCCGGCGCTGCCGTCCGGCCAGGCTTCGCGAAGCTGGTCGAGCATGGGGGCGGTGACCAGGGCCCGCAGTGCGCTGACGTCACCGGCATCCCAGGCCGCCTGCAACAGCACAAAACCGGCGCGCAGTTCGTGCAGCAAGGGCGCCAGGGCGAGACCCGGCGGCAAGGTGATGACTGCCGGCGCGGGCGCGTCGCTGCGAGCCGACACCGGCATGGCCCGAGTGCCTGATGGCCGCAGCGCCATGTCGATGCCGGCGGCGACGGCCTTGCCGGCCAACGTGCCGGCGCGCGCGCGCCACAGCCATGTGGTGGCCGCGGCGACTGCGGCCACCGCGACCATGCCGCCCATCGATTCGGCAAGGCCCGGCGTCGACCACGCCTTGACGACCAGCCAGGCCGCCAGTGCCGCCAGCAG
>JANXZA010000227.1 GCA_025355745.1 Rhizobacter sp.
GAGCCAGTCCGACGCGCGACGGGCTTGCAGGGCCGCAGCGGCGGTGTCACCCAGGCCGCGCAGCGCCTGGGCCAGCCACAGGGCGGCCAGCGGCGATTCCGCGCCGTTGTCACCATCATCATCACCGTCCACCCCTAGCAGCATCACCTGCTGCGCCAGCGCGACGCTGGCCCGCGCCGCAGCCCTGTCGCCCTCGCGCACCGCGAGCCAAGCGCACAGCGCGTGCAGTGGCAACAGTTCCTCGCGCAGGCCCTGCGGCTCGCAGCGTGCGATCAGAGCCGCGCAGTGGGCCGAGGTGATCTCGGGCTGCAGCGCTTGCCCGGCCACCAGCAGCAGCTCGCAGGCCTGCAGCAAATTCTCCGAGTGCAGCGTGGCCTGCACAGCGTGCGCGGTGTCGATGACCGCACCGGTCGCCAGGCCGTAGCGCCAGCGCAGCGCGAGCGCGCGCAGGCGCTGGCGCACGGAGTGCTGCGAGGCGGCGGCAAAGGTGTCGATGTGGCGGTGTGCCAGGTCGGGTCGGCCGAGATCGAGACAGAGGCTGGCCCGCGCCGCCACGAGCAATTGCTCCGGGTCGTTGCGCGCCGCAAGCCGCTGCTGCGTCTCGTCGACGATCGCCAGCGCCTCGCCCCATTGGCCGCAGCGGCGCTGCACATCGGCAATGTTCCAGGTGGTTCGAGCGAGCTCAGTGCCGATCAGGTCGGTGGCGCGCAGGGCGTCCAGCGCCCGGCCCGCCGAGCGCTTGGCAGCCGCCATGTCGCCGAGGTGCAGCTCGCTGTGGGCCTGGCGGGCCAGCAAGGTCGACAGCATCTGCGATGAGCCTGCGTCCGGCACGCTGCGCAGTGCATCGCGCTGGCGCTCCAGCGCAAGCCGGGCCTGGCCGCTCCACAGCAACGCGGTGTGGCCGCTGGCGTCGATCACCAGCGCGCGCTGATCGCGGCCGATGCCGCGGTGCAGTGCGGCGGCTGCCGTCAAGTGCTCGACTGCTTCGTGCAGAAGGCCGTCGTGCGCCGCGTAGTAGCCCAGGGTGTAGCGGCACTCGGCCTCAATGATGGTGTCGGCATGGTCGATGGCCGATGCCAGCACCGCGCCGATGCGCGCCCTGCACCCCTCGTGGTCGGCGTGGTAGTGGCAGGCCATGGCGCGCAGATAGGCCAGCCGGGAACCTTGCCGCGGCGTGCGGGCGAGCGGCGCCAGGCGTTCGATCACGTCGTCGAGTTCGGTCCGGGGGCCGAGCTGTTCCATCGCCTCGGCAGCGTCGAACAGCAAATCGAAGGCCGCATCCGGGCGGCCGCGCGCCAGCTCGATGGCCACGGCGCGCAGGTAGGCGTCGAGCGTCTCGCGGCTGCGCCCGAGCTGCCAGGCCTGGCGCGCCGCGGCGGCCAGGTGCGGCACGGCGGCAGCGGCGTCGCCGGCGCACAGCAGGTGGTGCGCGAGCCGCGCCGGGCTGGCGCCCTGCGGCCCCAGGTGCGCTGCGACACGCGCGTGCAGCACGCGCGCGATCGGCTGTGGCAGCAGGCGCTGCGCGGCCTCGCCGATCAGGTCGTGCATGAAGCCGCGCGCATCGAGCAGGCCCTGGCGCTCGAGCGCGTGCCAGGCATCGGCGAGCTCGAGCACATCGCGCCGGCTCACGGCGGCGGCCAGCTCGGGGTCGAAGTCGGTGCCGGCGACTGCGGCAATCCGCACCACGAGCAGCCCATCGGCCGGCAATGCGACGAGCCGCTGTTCGAGCAGCTCGGCGACGCGCGCCGGCGCCTCCAGTTTGTCGGCGTGCAGGTGGCCGTGCTTTTCGAGCGCATGGCGAATCGTTTCCAGCAGGTGCAGCGGGTTGCCGCCGATGCGCCGCACCAGCGCCGAAGCCACCGCCGGTGCATCGACGGCCGGCAGCGCGAGCGATTCGACAAAGGCCTGCACCGCAGCGGCGGGCAGCGGCTGCAGCGTCAGACTCGCGCAGTCGCTGCGCCCGGCCAGGCTCTGGACGCGCGCGATCGCGGTGTCGCCATCGATGCGCGATGCGAAGCCGAAGCGCAGGCCGGCCATCGGCCTGCCCATCATCTCGCCCGTCGTCCCGACCAGCAGCTCCTGCCAGATGTCGGCGCTGGCCGCGTCGGCGAATTGCAGATCGTCGAGCACCAGACCCGCGAGCCCTTTCGCAACCGCAGCGCGCAGCAGCTCGACCAGCGTCGGCGCCACCGCCTGCACCGTCGGCAGCTGGCCTTCGACCGGGCCGGACACCTGGGCCAGAAAGCGCGCGCACGCCGGCACCGCGCCGAGCACCGGCCAGCGCTCGCACAGGTGGTGCACCAGGCGCGCCAGCGTGGCCAGCGGCACCTTGTCGTCGCCCGGCCGCGCCCGCAGCAACAGCACGCCGGGCCGGCTCTCGGCCAGCGCATCGAGCAGGCGGCTCTTGCCGGCACCGGCCTGGCCGGTGACGACGAACAGGTGATGCGCAGCCCAGGCGTTAGCCAACGTCAGCAGTTCGGCGCTGCGGCCGATCAACTGCGGCGGCCGCAACGCCGACGCCGGCAAGGCCTGACCCGCCACCCAGGCGTGCGGCAGCGCCTGTTCGATGGTTTGCAGCAAGGCCAGCGTGTCGACGCAGGGTCGCGTGCCGACCTCGTCCTTGAGGGCGCGTTCGCAGTCGTCGAACGCCAGCAGCGCGCCGGCCCGGTCACCGCGCAGGTAGTGCAGCCGCATCACATGGCGGTGCGCCGCTTCGCTCAATCGATCGAGTCGGAGCAGCGCTTGCGCGACCGGCAGCGCGGCGGCCAGCTCGCCGGCGTCTTCGAGGGCGCGGGCCTGGCGCTCAAGTGCGCGGCGCGTGCTGTTGACGCGGCGCTCGCGCTGGGTGCGCAGCCAGGCGTCGAGCGCCGGTGCGTCGATGAATTGCAGATCGCCGAGAACGCTTTCGGCGTCGGCCAGATCGTGCTGCACGCCGTCGGCCAGGCGCAGCGCGGTGTTGCCGGTGCCAGAGGCAGTGACCAGATCGCCGCAGTGGCGCTTCAGGTGGAAGAGCCGTTGGCGCAGCGTGTTGCGGGCCGCTGCCGGGTCGCTGCCTGGCCACAGCAGCTCGGCGAGCTGGGCCCGCGAAGTCGAGCCTTCGAGTGCGAGCCAGGTCAGCAGCGCAGCGTCGCGCGGCGCCAACGCGATGCTCGAACCATCGGCATGCGTGGCCAGCGCAAGCTCGGCCAGTTCAAGGTGCATGGCGCGGGGCGCGGCTCGCGCAGGAGGCGAAGCGGCGCGCTGAGGAGTGGCCGTGATCGTAGCGCCGGGGTCGCGCGCCGCAGGGGTCAATCGTCCTGCCGCCGCCTGCGCGCGAGGCCTGTCACCACCAGCAACCCGGCCAGCATCAAGGCATAGGCGGAAGGCTCGGGCACCGGCGCCAGATGCGCCTGCAACTGGCCCGCCGACAGCGCCTTGCCGTACACGGCCAGCTCATCGAGCACACCGTTGAACGCGCGGTCCCGATCGACCTGGTTGCCGATGCCGAGGTCGGTCAGATCGAAGGGCAGACCGCCGGTCAGCACCGGCGCCAGTTCGCTGTCGAGAATGCCGTCGAGGTAGATCCGCATCAGGCTGCCGTCGTAAGTCGCCGCGACGTCGATGCCGACCCCAGCGCGAACCGCGCCGACGCTGTCGATGACGGAGTTGGTCGCGCCGACCTGGATCTCGAACCGCACCTTGCCGTCGTCGAGGATGTTCAGGCCGTACTGCGGCAGGCCGCCGCCAACAAAGCGCGATTTTTCCAGGATGCGCTGCTGGAACCCGTTCGGCCCAGACCAGCTGATCAGCGCTTCGAGCGTGATGTTGGCGGGGTTCAGGGTGGCGCTGTTCGGCGCCACGATCCGGCCGCTGCCCAGGCCGTCGAAGCGCGCGGCCGTGTCGCCGCCGCCGATCCCGGCGATGCCCAGCGTGATGCCGGTGGCCGAGTAGCTGCCGTGGTTCGCGTTGCCCGACGCGTCGAGCGCGGTGGCTGCGCCCGGCAGTTCGCTCATGCGCCACCAGGCGTTCGGCGCATCGGCCAGCACCGCGTTGGCGAAGCTGCTGCTGGCCGCCTGCGCTGGCGTGGCGCACAGGCCGAAGGCCAGGGCGAGGCCGGCGGTGATGGCACCGGAGGTGGCGCCGAACGTGGCGGCGAGTTGGGTCGGTTTCATCGGGTTCATGCGGGGCTCCCACAAGGTGTTGGTCAAGACACGGTTGTAGGCGCCACGCCGTTACGAACCCGTTATGAAGCTGCGCGCGGAAGTGCAGTGACCACCGCTACTTTGGCGCGCCCATCACGAGATCGGGCAGCGCGGTGGCAATGCCGGGCAGCACGCACATCAGCAGAATCGCCACGAACATCAGGCCGACGAAGGGCAGCACGCCGAGGATCACGTCCTTCAACGGGATGTCGGGCGCGATGTTCTTGATGACGAAGATGTTCAGGCCGACCGGCGGGTGGATCAGGCCCATCTCCATCACGATCGTCATCACCACGCCGAACCAGATCAGGTCAAAGCCAGCCGCCTTCAACGGCGGCAGGATGATGGAGGCGGTCATCAGGATGATGGACACCGGCGGCAGGAAGAAGCCGAGCACCACCACCATCGACAGGATCACCGCCAGCAACAGCCACTTCGGCAGGTGCATCGCCACCACGCCCTCGGCCGCGCTCTGCGAGATGTGCAGCGAGCTCATCACATACGAATACAGCAGCGACATGCCGATGATGAACATCAGCATCGACGACTCCTTGATCGTGCTGGCCAGGATCGGGCGCAACTGCGCGGGGCGCCAGATGCCGTAGACCAGCGCGATCAGCAGCAGCGCCAGCAGGCCGCCCAGGCCGGCTGTTTCCGAAGGCGTGGCGTAGCCGCCGTACAGCGCCACCATCACGCCGATCAGCAGGATCACGAAGGGCAGCACGCGCGGCAGCATCTCGACCTTTTCGGCGAGCGTGAACACATGGTCGTCGAGCATCGGCGAGGCCTGGCCGCCGGCCTCGAACGCGGTCTTCGCGGCCGCGTATTCCTTGCGATAGCGCAGCACCGCGTAGCCCGAGAACAGCGCCACCAGCAGCACGCCCGGGCCGATGCCGGCGAGGAACAAGCGGCCCAGTGATTGCTCGGCCGCGACTGCGTACAGGATCATCGTGATCGACGGCGGCAGCAAGATGCCGAGCGTGCCACCGGCGGCGATGATGCCGGCCGCAAAGCCCGGCGAGTAGCCGCGCAGGCGCATCTCCGGGATGCCGGCGCTGCCGATCGCCGAACACGTCGCCGGGCTGGAGCCCGACATCGCCGCGAACAGCGCGCAGGCAAACACATTGGCGATCCCCAGCCCGCCGGGAATCTTGTGCATCCAGGCGTGCATGGCCGCGTACAGGTCGCGCCCGGCGGGCGACTTGCCGATGGCCGCGCCCTTCAGGATGAACAGCGGGATCGACAGCAAGGTGATGCTCGCCATCTCTTCGTAGACGTTCTGCGTGACGGTATCAAGCGCGGTGGCCGGCATGAAGAAGTACATGAAGCCGACCGCCACCGCGCCCAGGCCGAAGGCGATCGGCATGCCGGAGAACATCACCGCCAGCGTGACCGCTCCGTAGCCCAGGCCCATGCTCAACGTGCTCATGCGTGCCTGCCTTTGTCGACGATGCGGCTGGCGAATTCGAGCAGCAGTTGCAGCGCGAGCAAGCTCATGCCAGCGGACATCAGCGAGTACGGAATCCACAGCGGCGGGCCCCAGGTCGAGTTGCTGGTGTGACCTTCATGCAGCGCCTCGCGAAACAGGCTCCACGACTTCCAGGCGAAGAAGGCGCAGAACAGGAAGCTGATGGCATCGACGCACAGCATGCGGATGCGGTTCACGCGCGCCGACAGCAGGCCGGCCACCGCTTCCACGCCGACATGGCCGCGCAGCGATTGAACGTAAGCGCCCGAAAAAAAGATCGCGCCGATCAGCAGGAACACCGCCATCTCGTCCTGCCAGTCGGTCGGGATCTTGAAGAAGTAGCGCGCCGCCACGCTGTAAGTCAAGATGCAGGCGGCCGCGAACACCGCCAGCATGCACGGCACCATGATGACGCGGTTCAGCATGCGCATCGCGTGTTCAAGGCTGGCGATGAACGGGTGGCCGGGTGACACGGCCTCGGGACGGGTCAGCTCCAGGCCGGCTTCACCGACGTCGAATTCTTGGGTCATGAGTCAGAGACCTTTGGTGTTACTCCCTCTCCAAGGGGGAGGGAGAAGAGAAGTTCAAGCCGAGACCTTCTCCGCCAGCTTCAACAACTTCGCGCAGCTCTCGCTCTTCTCCGCGAAGTCTTTCCACGCCGAGGTGCGCGACAGTGCCACCCAGCGGCCGAGCGCGGCGTCGGTCAGGTCGTGGACCTTGGCGCCGGCCTTCACATAGGCATCGGCCACCTGCGCATCGTCGGCACGCGCGCCGTCGAGCGCAAACTTCTCGAGCTCACCGCCAACCGTCATGATCAGCGCCTGCTGGTCCTTCGGCAGCTTGTCGAAGATCGCCTTCGACATCAGCAGCGGCTCAAGCATGAACCAGTACGACTTGCCGGCCTTGCTGATCGTCAGGTGCTTGGACACCTCTTGCAGCCGGAACGAAATCAGGCTCGTCGCCGAGGTGGTGACCACGTCGACAGCGCCCGTCTGCATGGCCGCATAGGTCTCGTTCGACGGCAGCGACAGGGTGGCCGCGCCGGCCGCCTTGGCCACCAGGTCCATCTCGCGGCTGCCACCGCGAAACTTCAGGCCCTTCACGTCTTCCGGGCCGACGATCGGCACGCTGCGGCTGGCCGCGCCACCGGCCTGCCAGATCCAGGTGACGATGACCACGCCCTTGTCGGCGAGCAGGTCGCTCAAGGCCTTGCCGACCTCGGCCTTCTTCCACGCATAGCCCTGCTCGTACGACGTGACCAGGCCCGGCATCAGCGCGATGTTCAGTTCCGGCACCTCGCCACCCGCATACGGCAGCGGGATCAGGGTCATGTCGAGCGCGCCCTTGCGCACCGCGCTGAACTGCGCGTTGACCTTCATCAGCGAGGAGCCGGGGTACACATTGGCCTTCAGCGCGCCGTTGCTGCGCTTGTCGATTTCCTGCGCGAAGCGGGCACACAGGCGGTGCCGGAAATCGCCCTCGGTGTCGCTGCCGCCGGGGAACTGGTGCGAGATCTTCAGCGGCTCGGCACCGAACGCGAAACGCGCCGGCAGCAGCAGGGCGGGCGCGGCGGCGAGGCCGCCGACGAGGGTGCGACGGGTGGTGTTCATGATGTCTCCTGCGTGTTTTGTGAACGTCTCGATCGGGGAGGATTCTCGCCTTTGTTTCAAGTTGCTTCGAGCATCGCGGCGAGCGCCTCGAAGTCGCTCGCGACAAGGTCGAATTCGCCGGCATCGAAAGACGGCAGAACCGTCGCGGCGCCGTGCTCGAGCGGGCGTGGGACGTACGCCGTCATCAGCCCGTTGGCGCGCGCCGCGCGCAGGTCGGACGGGTGGCAAGCCACCATCATCAGCTCGCCCGCCGCCACATCGAGCAGGCGCGCGCAGCCGAGGTAGGTTTCGGGGTCGGGCTTGTAGTGGCCGAAGAGTTCAGCCGAGACGATGCAGTCCCATGGCAGGCCGCCGTGTTTGGCCAGGTTCGTCAGCAGTGAGAAGTTGCCGTTCGACAACGGCGTGATCGTGAAGCGGCGCTTCAGGCGCGCCAGCCCGGGCACGGCGTCGGGCCACGGCGGCAGGCGGTGCCAGGCGCGGTTCAGATGGTCGCGCTCGGCAGCGGTCAGGCCATTCAGGCCGGCCAGGCCGTGGGTTGCAACGATCCGGTCGAGGATCATGCGGTGCAGCGCATCGATGTGGGTCCAGGGCAAGGCGCCGCTGCGCACCTGCTCCATCGCCGGTGCATAGCCGGCGCGCCAGGCATTCGCGAACGCCGGCCAGTCGCCTTCGATGCGATGGCGCGCGGCCATTGCAGCGGCTTCGCGAGCGATGCCGCCGTGCCAGTCGACGACGGTGCCGAAGACGTCGAACGCGAGAGCGCGCGGGCGCGTCTTCATGGGCGATGGGGAGGGTGGCATGGCGAGGTCCGTTGGGGGTGCAGTTGACGTGGAGCATTGTTGACTGCGCCCGTCGCGATGGCCACTTCACCAGCCGCCCGACCCCGGCTCGCCCTTGAACGGCCCGACCAGCTCGGGTGTGACCCAGCCGGCATAGAAGCGCCCCGGCTGCGGCAACGCGCGCACCCCCGCCACAAAGCATTCGAGCCTCGACGGGTAGAACGCGATGTGATCGCGCAGGAACTCGAAACCCGCCATCGGCTGCGCATAGGACCAGGCCACGGCGCCCAGCCACTGCGACCCGGCTTGCACCGA
Organism: Rhizobacter sp.; assembly: GCA_025355745.1. Taxonomy (GTDB): domain Bacteria; phylum Pseudomonadota; class Gammaproteobacteria; order Burkholderiales; family Burkholderiaceae_C; genus LMDS01. Next base: position 8,354 of record JANXZA010000227.1, read on the forward strand.
CCAGTAGCGCGCCTCGCCCTTCCATTCGCAGAACGATGCGCCCTGCGCCGGCCGCAGCAACGCCATCTGCACATCTTCGGGCGGCAGGTAGAAGGTCGGCGGGCTGGCAGTTTCGAGCAGCCGCAGCGCACGCCGCGTGCGCGCGATCTCGACCGGGCCGACCATCACGAGCACCTCGCGCGCATCGGGTTCGAGGCGCGGCGGGCGCGGGTAGTCCCAGACCGACTCCTGACCCGGCCCAGGCGCTTGCGCGAACGGCGGGCGGGCCTGGCCGACGTAGCGCCACATCGCCCGGGCGCGGGCCAGGGCGGCGATGTGAGCCGGGTCGGTCGGGTCGGTCGAGTTCGACATGCAGGGTTCCTGGTTGACGGGGCGTGCACAGCGTACCCCGAGACGGCGCGGCCGGCCGACGGCCCGTGAGGCAATCGGTGGTGCAACCCAGAGGCTTGCACACATTTGCAAGCCGGTCGGGCCGGCGCGAGCCGGTAAACTCGCGCCCTTCAAAGTTGCTGGTTCCCCATGGCTGTTGCCCCGAAAGCGAACGCGTCGTCCACCTTCGAGATCAAGAGCGCCGCCTTGACGCTGGTGGCCGTGGCGATCAAGACCGTCGACCTGGCGCGGCTCGACCAGGGCCTAACGTCGCGCTTCGGCGGCAACGGCACGCCGTTCGACCAGGAGCCGGTGGCGATCGACCTGTCGGCCTTGCGCGAGGCCGACGACGCGGTCGACTTCATCGCCCTCATGGCGCTGCTGCGCACGCACGGCATGGTGCCAATCGCGGTGCGTGGCGGCAGTGCGGCGCAGATGGATACGGCCTCTGCGGCCGGCCTGGCCGAAGCGCACCCGCATGCGCCCGGCGTGCCGGCGGTCCGGGCCGAGGCGGTGGTGGTCCCGGCGCCAATAACTCGCGCCCCGGCACCGGCCCCGGCACCGGCCGCGGCCGCTGTGGTCGCCGCTGCGCCGGCCACTTCCGCGGCACCACCAGCGCCAACGCCAACGCCCGCCGCACCGGTGCCACCGACGCCGCCGAGGCGCCACGCCGTCGTCGTCGACAAGCCGCTGCGCTCGGGCCAGCAGGTCTATGCGAAGGATGCCGACCTGATCGTGCTGGCGGTCGTGAGCTTCGGTGCCGAAGTCATCGCCGACGGCAACATCCACGTCTACGCGCCGCTGCGCGGCCGGGCCCTGGCCGGCGCGCATGGCGACACCTCGGCGCGCATCTTCACCACTTGCCTGGAGCCGCAGCTGGTGTCGATCGCCGGCATCTACCGCACTACCGAAAAAGAGCTGCCGGCCGACGTGCTCGGCAAGCCCGCGCAGGTCTGGCTCGATGGCGACAGTTTGGTCATCGAGCCGCTCACGCATTGAATGCAAACACCGCCCACACCGCTCACACCGCCCCACCGCCATGACCATGCCGACTGAAACGCCCGTTAGCCCCGTTAGCCCCGTTAGCCCCGTCAGCCCCGTGACTCTCGCGCCACCCGCCACCCCCGACTCCCATGCCGTGCCCGACACGCCCGCCGTTGCCATCGCCGACCCGACTCCACCAGCCGCAGCCCCCGAAACCGCACCGGCCGCTGCCGCCGTGATCGAGCCCACGCCACCGCTGACGGCGCGCATCGTCGTCGTCACCTCCGGCAAGGGCGGCGTGGGCAAAACCACCACCAGCGCCAGCTTTGCCTCAGGCCTGGCGCTGGCCGGCCACAAGACGGCAGTGATCGACTTCGACGTCGGCCTGCGCAACCTCGACCTCATCATGGGCTGCGAGCGACGCGTGGTCTACGACCTGATCAACGTGATCCAGAACGAGGCCAACCTGCACCAGGCGCTGATCAAGGACAAGCAGTGCGAGAACCTGTTCGTGCTCGCCGCTTCGCAGACGCGCGACAAGGACGCGCTGACCCAGGCCGGCGTCGAGAAGGTGCTGACCGACCTGTCGGCGATGGGCTTCGAATACATCGTCTGCGACTCGCCGGCCGGCATCGAGACCGGCGCGATGATGGCGATGCACTTCGCCGACGAGGCGCTGGTGGTGACCAACCCCGAGGTCTCGTCGGTGCGCGACTCGGACCGCATCCTGGGCATGCTGGCCTCGAAGACGAAGCGGGCCATCGAAGGCCGCACGCCCATCAAGGAGCACCTGCTGATCACGCGCTACAACCCGAACCGGGTGCAGGGCGGCCAGATGCTGTCGCTGGGCGACATCAAGGACATTCTGCGCATCGGGCTGATCGGCGTGATCCCCGAGTCCGACACCGTGCTCGATGCCTCGAACCAGGGCGTGCCGGCGGTGCACCTGAGCGGCACGGATGTGTCGGAGGCCTACAAGGACGTGGTCGCGCGCTTCCTCGGCGAGAGCCGGCCGATGCGCTTCACCGAGGCTGCGAAACCCGGCTTCTTCAAGCGCGTGTTCGGCGCGAGGTGAGAGCGATGTCGTTCCTCTCTTTCCTGCTGGGCGAAAAGAAGAAGACCGCGAGTGTGGCCAAGGAGCGGCTGCAGATCATCCTCGCGCATGAGCGCAGCGGCCGCGGTGCGAGCCGGCCCGACTACCTGCCGGCGCTGCAGCGCGAGCTGATCGCGGTGATCTCGAAGTACGTGTCGATCCGGCCCGAGGACATCCGGGTGAATCTGGAGCGGCAGGACAACCTCGAGGTACTGGAGGTGAAGATCGAGTTGCCGGAGGGTGTGCGGTAGGGGGTGCTTGCCGGCTGCGCCGACAAGCAAACCATCTCCAAGCCTCTCAACACCCCCTTGCCACCAACTCCGCGATCGCCGCCCCCATCTGCACCGTCGACGCCTCACCCCCCAGATCCCCCGTGCGTGGCCCTTGCGCCAGCACCTGCTCGATGGCCCGCACGATGGCATCGTGCGCAGCCCGCCCCGCGCCCTGCCCTTGGCCCAGAAAATCGAGCATCAGCGCGGCCGACCAGATCATCGCCACCGGGTTCGCAATGCCGCGCCCGAAGATATCGGGCGCCGAGCCATGCACCGGCTCGAACAGCGACGGAAACGCGCGCTCCGGGTTCAGGTTCGCCGACGGCGCCAGGCCGATCGTGCCGGTGCACGCCGGCCCGAGATCCGACAGGATGTCGCCGAACAGGTTCGACGCCACCACCACATCGAAGCGCGTCGGTTCCAGCACGAAGCGCGCCGACAGGATGTCGATGTGCTGCTTGTCGACCGTGACCTCGGGGTAACCGGCGGCCACCGCATCGGCGCGCCCGTCCCACCACGGCATGCTGATCGCGATGCCGTTCGACTTGGTCGCCACCGTCAGGTGCTTGCGCGCTCGCGACTGCGCCAGTTCGAAGGCGTACTTCAGGACGCGGTCGGTGCCATGGCGCGAGAACACCGACTCCTGGATCACGATCTCGCGCTCGGTGCCGGCATACATCACCCCGCCAAGGTTGGTGTACTCGCCTTCGGTGTTCTCGCGCACGACGAAGAAGTCGATGTCGCCGGGGCGGCGCGGCGCACCGCGCTTGTCGACCAGCGGGCACGGCACGCCATCGAACAGCCGCACCGGGCGCAGGTTGATGTACTGGTCGAACTCGCGCCGGAACTTCAGCAGCGAGCCCCACAGCGAGACATGATCGGGCACCGTCGCCGGCCAGCCGACGGCACCGAACAGCAGCGCGTCCATGCCCTGCAACTGCGCCTTCCAGTCGTCCGGCATCATCTGGCCGGTGGCGGTGTAGTAGTCGCAGCTCGCCCACGCGATCGGCGTCAAGGCCAGCTCGATGGCGAAGCGGCGCGCCGCGACATCGAGCACGCGCAGCGCTTCCGGCATCACCTCTTTGCCGATGCCGTCGCCGGGGATCACGGCGACCTTGAAGGCCGCGTTCATGGCTTGTCTCGCACTGCCTTTGCCCCTGCCCCTGCCCCTGCCCCTGCCCCTGCCCCTGCGCCGGCCTTTGCACCCAGCGCCGCCCTGCCGCACGGGTACGCCGCGCGCCGCCACCCGCTGCGCTCGAACGGCTGCCACTGACCTTCGGCCTGGGCCAGGCGATCGGCCACCGCGAACAGCACGGTCGGGTTCACGGCCATGCCGACATGGCTGCTGACGACCTCGATGTTTTCGGCCAACGGCCCGGGCGCGCCGAGGCTGCTCTGCCAGGCCACCACGCCGTCGCTGCAGCTGTAGATCGAGGTGGCCGGCATCGGCAAGACCCGCGTGACGTGCCGCCAGCGCTTCGGGTCGTGCGAGCTTTGCCGGCTGGTGAACTCGTAGACGCGCCACGCATTGCTGGAACGTGGGTGGCCGGTGATCGGGCTGCCGAGCGAGATCACGCTGCGCACCGCGTCGGGCCGCTGCGCCGCCAGCGCGCGCGCGTACACACCGCCCAGGCTCTGGCCGACCAGGCTGACGCGCCGGCCGCTGTCGGCGTGCAGCTTGTCGAGCCGGGCCAGCATCGCCGCTTCGATGCCGGGGCGCGGGCCGTAGTTGCGCCCCAGGCCCCAGCCGTGCACTGCGTAGCCGCGGCCTCTCAGGAAGCGGCGCAGGAACCCGGTCGAGCCGTCGCTGGCGACCAGCCCCGGCAGCACCAGCACCGGGTGGCCGTCGCCGCGCGGCGCGAAGCGCAGCCACGGCCACATCGCCAGGCCGGCGGCGAGTTCCCAGGTGGCGCGGGTTTCGAGCAGTTGCAGCCAGGCGGACGGCGGCGCGATGCGTGCGTCAAGCGCGAGGCCGGGGGTCGCAGCGGAGGTGGTGTTCATCGGGTTGGGTGCGCGTTTGCGTTCGTGGGTGCGTTGGCGTGTGCGTTGGCGTGTGCATTCATTCTTGGCCACAGCCGCGTTATCGCAGGTACTTCGAGCGCAGGTAATTGAGGTAGTCCCGCGCCTCGCCGACCACATAGGGAGACAGCACGGTCAGCGTGTAGTACGCGGCCAACGCCGGCTCGGCGTGGGGGTTTGAGGGGGAGCCGGACGCACGCTTCGGATCACGCTTCGCATCACGTCTTGGCATCAGCCGCTTGAACGAGAACCAACAGGTCGTCGCGAAGACGATCTGCAGCGCCAGCATTTCGACCTGTTCGGCATTCGCGTCGATCACGCCTGCATCGCGCAGCCCCACGCAAAGCTGCTTTGCGCAGAGCAGGTTGCGCGCCGTCAGCGCCTGCGCGCGCGCCTCGAGCTCGGGGCATTCGTGCAGCAGGTAATCGACATCGCGGTAGATGAAGCGGTACTCGTTCAGGGTCTCGAACGTGAGGTGCAGCGAGAGCCAAAGATCGTCGAGCGCATCGACCGAAGCAGCTGCGTCCATGCAGGCCGCGAGCCGCTCTTCGAAGCGCCGGTACAGCCCGGCAACGACGAGCCGCTTGCTCTTGAAGTGGTAGTGCAGGTTGCCCGGGCTGATGCCGAGTTCGGCCGCCATGCGGTGCGTCGAGACCGAGGCCAGCCCTTCCTCGTTGAACAGCACCAGGCTGGTCGCGAGGATGCGCTCACGGGTGCTCGGGGCAGCCATTCGCGATAGACGTTCAGCGCTTGACTTGTTCGGCAGTTCAGCGCTTGCGCTGTGCCGCTTCGAGACGCCGCAGCGTCTGGTTCAGCTCGGTGACCTGGTCGATCAGCGTCTGCAAGGCCGGCGCCGAAGGCATGCCCATGCGCTCCAGCGCATGCGCGACGCGCTGGTCGAACACGGCCTCGAACTTGCGCAGGCCGAAGGCTTCTTCGGCCTTGTCGGCGGCGGCGCGGCCGATCGCCGGCCACGACTGTTTCGGGTCGATGCCGAGCAATGACTCGAAGATGCGGCTCTGGTGCTGCACGACGTCGTCGCGCACCGTGCCGAGCGCCTTCAGGCCGGCGCGCAGCAAGTTGCGCTTGGGGGCGGGTTCAGCCGATGGGACTGCGCGCTTCGCCGCAGCGACCGTCGCGCGTTGGCCCGGCTTGCGCGGTGCAGCGCGCTTCAACGCCGGTCTCGCGCCCGGGCGGCTCGTCTTGGTGACCATGGTGAACCCCTTCTTCGAACCATCTAACGAACAGGCGCGGCACATGCCGCGCCCGACCGCAGACTATCTCAGGCGCGGGCCTTGATGCGGCGCACGGCCTTCTTCACGGTGCGCGTTGCAGCCTTGGTCGCTTCGACAACTTCGACCACATCGGCTTCGATCGCATCGACGCTGACATTGTTCACGCGCGCGGCGATGCGCTTCGTGCCCTTGACGACGCGGTGCGCGATTTCGAGCGACACCTGGGCGACCGGCATCGACAGGCTGCCGGCCGTCGTGATGGCCGTTGTGTCGAATGCAATTTCGACGCGCTGCGCGGTGCTGGCCAGGCGCTGGATGCCGCCCTTGACGCCGCCACTCAGCAGGTCGATGGCCTGGTCGGCGCGGTCGGCGCTGCCGATGAAGCCGCTTTCGACGAAGCCGGCAAGTTGCTGCTGGGTGTTGATCAGGCTGTTGCGAACAGCGGCAGTCACCAGCGGCAGCGAGCGCGCATTCAGGAACTCGGCATAGCGCGTGTTCGTGCCGTTCACGACGCGCTGCACGCCGTCGCGGTAGGCGCCGACCAGCAACTTGCCAGCCTGGTTGTATTGACCGACGACCGAGGTGGCGACCGAGCTGAGGGATTGGGTGTGCATGAAAATTCTCCGTGAGGTTGATGGAACATCTGGGGGGTCGCAGCACTTCGAGATTCGATGCTGCCTGCGGCCACTCGATGCACCGATCATCTGCGCGAAGGGCTAGGTGTTGAAAGCTAGAAGGGTGCGAAAGTTAGGGCAGATGGACTAGCGTGTGGCGGCGGACGAGCCACGCTACGCGAATTGCCCGCCTTGTCTTACCCAAGGAATCGGTGCATCAAGAATCGAAAGACGCCCGGAAGTTCACGCTGTTCCAACGTCACTGCACAGCTCAGCGCGGAATCATTGCTGAGCGGTACTGGCCGGGTTCGGCACCGCGATGAGCAGCGTCAAACATGATCAGCGACGCGGTGTTCCGGACAAACGGCACGCGATCTTCGAGCCCGAAAAGCTGCGACGCAAGTTCGTGCAGCGCCCTCTCCGCCGTTTCTGCGGATTCGCACGACCACCAGCGGGCAATAGCCAAAGTCTGGTCGGCAAAGCCGGAAAAGGCTGATCGGGGCGGCTCGTCGCCAACTGGCAAAATTTCGCCGGGGACCCCCGGCGATCTTGCCAACGCAGTCGGTCACTTCGCACGGGATTCGCCAACAGCACTGACATCAGCGAACGCAATCGTCACGCTCGTGCCACCCCAGGGGCTGTCGGCGAGACTGACCTGCGCTCCATGCAAGGTCGCAATGTCGCGAACGATGGCCAGCCCAAGACCGCTGCCCTCGCCAGCAGCCCGCCGACCGCGGACGAAGCGCTCGAACACCGCGTCGCGTTCGTCCTCGTCGATACCGGGGCCCGAATCGGACACTCGAACCTGCACCGGGATGGCCGTCACCTCGACCACGACATGACCGCCCGCCGGCGTGTATCGGATAGCGTTGTCGATCAGGTTACCCAAGGCCTCGGCGATCAGGTCAGGCAACATGTTGGTCAGCACTGGCCGCGACACCGCGATGAGTTCGAGATCGATGACCTTCGCGAGCGCATGGTCGGCATGGGCCGCTCCGACATCCTGCGCCAAGGCAACCAGATCATGGCAGCGAAATTCGAGATCGCCGCGCGTTTCAGGGTCAAGCCTTCCAAGGGCCAGAAGTTGTTGCACCAGCCGCGCGGTTCGTTGTGTGGCCTGGCTCAGTTCACCGATGACGGCGCGCGCCTCGTCGACGTCGGAGGCCTTCGCGGCGCGGGCCAGGCCGAGCTGCAAGCCCGCCAACGGCGTGCGCAACTGATGGGCGGCGGTGGCGGCGAACTGCCGCTCCCGGCTCAGCATGTCTCGAATGCGCGCAAGCAGATCGTTAAGCGCCGCCGCGAAGGGTAAAAGTTCACGCGGCACATCCTCATCGCCGATGGGTTGCAGCGACGCGTGGGAGCGTTCGCTCCAGCGCGCGGCAATCATCTCCAGCGGGCGCACCGTGCGGCGTACGGCCAGCACGATGGTTCCTGCCGCAGCCAGAACCAATACAGCCATGGGCCAAAACACGAGCGCCAGTTCCTGCGCCGATCGCTGCCGCTTGACCTGCGTCTCGGCAACCATCACGGTGACTGCGGGGGCATCCATTTCGTCCAACTCGACGCTGGCAATCCGCACCATCCTGCCGTCAAATCTCGCCTCGTACGCGCGTCCTCGGCGGTATGTGGCCTCCCCCGTGCCGCTTCCCGGTATGCCTTCGCGCCCGGCCAGGAGCCGCTCGCCCTGCCTCACGCTGAAATAGGTGAGATCGTTGTCATCGAAGAGAAGAATGGTCTGCGCGATCGGCGGCAATTCAAGCGATGCGCGCCCATGGTCGAACTTCACCAGCGAGGCGACCGAGTGAGCCGCGTCGAGCAGCCAGCGGTCGAACACGCGGTCGGTCAGGCGCTGCGCGGTGTAGGTGCCGAGCACGCCGGTGGCGGCAACGATGATCAGCAACGGCAGCATCAGCCGCAGCAGCAGGTCGCGCTTGAGCCACCGCGAGCGGCGCGACCGCTGCATCAGAGCTTCTCCCCATTCGCAAGCAGTTCGAGTACGTAGCCGAAACCGCGCAGCGTGCGGATCGTTGCGCCCGAGCCGGCCAGCTTGCGGCGCAGCCGCGAGACGTAAAGCTCGGCCGCGCTGTCGCCGACCTCGAGGTTGCGCTCGGCCAGCGCATCGACGAGTGTGCGCTTGGGCAACAACCGGGGTGCACGAGCGATCAGCAGTCCGAGCACTTCGAACTCTCGGGGCATCAGCTCCAGCGCGTGCTTGCCGACGTAAGCACGACCCTCGCCGCCCAGCCAACTGATGCAGCCGAAATGGAGGACCTCGCCCCGGGTCACCTGGCCGCGCCGCTGCAGAGCTTCGATGCGGGCATCCAGCTCATCCGGGTCGAAGGGCTTCACCAGGTAGTCGTCCGCTCCGCTGTTCAGACCGAAAATCCTGTCGGCGACCCGGTCGCGTGCGGTCAGCACGATCACGGGCGTCTGTCGGTCGTGCTGACGCAATCGCGCGAGCCAATCCACGCCGTCGCCGTCGGGCAAGCCGAGGTCCAGCACGATCAGGTCGAACGCAGGGCCTGCTGCGTCATGCGCGCAGGCCAGGTCGGCAGCGGTCAGGGTGCTGCAGGCTTCGACGCTCCAACCGCCCGTGTGCCACCTGAGCAGCAACTCACGCGCGATCACCGCATCGTCCTCGATCAACAGCAGCCGCATGGCCGGCACTGTACCGGGCCACCCGAGGCAACGAGCCCCGTCACGATCTTCGCGGTGGCGCGACAACACCGAGGCGCAATCACAGGGGCATTGATAGGTGTTTGAAAGCTTGGCGCCGTAGGCTGCGGTGTGCCGTCGAAGCCAACCGTGGTTCTCGTCCGCGCTCCCCGGAACTTCATGAATTCAGTGCGCCGCCGCATGCGTTTTTTCTCCCTTCTTTTGGCACTTTTTGTCGGCTCTGGCGCGCACGCACAGGAATGCACGCCACTCACGCCGGCGGTCGCGGCGGCACTTACGCTCGCCGCTGCACTTGATCGCACGCGCGCCTGCCATCCCGATGTCCGTGCTGCAGCAGGCGCACTGGCCGCCAGCGGCGCTGACGTCATCACTTCCGCGCAAGGCCCCAATCCGCAGCTCACGGTCGGCGCGGGGTCGCTGAGTCGGGATCTTGGAAGTGGCTCATGGTGGGACAAGACTTTTGATCACCAGATCCGCGTGGATCAGACGATCGAGCGCGGCGGCAAGCCTGCGCTGCGGCGTGCGGCGGCAGAGTCGCTGCGCGAGGCCGCCCGCGCGGACCTGGCCGATGCCTTGCGCCGGGCCAGGCTCGGGGTCGCCCAGGGCTACCACGAACTGGCGGCGGCCCTGGCGCGTCGCGATGAAACCGCCGCCGCCGCCGAACTGGCCAACGACGCGCAACGAGCGCAGAGCCTTCGCGTCAAGGCGGGCGACGCCGCACCGATCGACGCGACCCGGCTCATGCTCGATGCGATCCGCGTTCAGGCCGACCTGCGCCAGGCCGAGGCCGATGTGCATGCCGCGCGGGTGCAACTGTCGACCTCGCTCGGGGCGCAAGACTGGGTCGACACGCTGCGCCCGGCAGACCCGTGGGCGCAGAGCCGCGATCTGATCCCCGCCACGTCGCCCGCCGGATTTCCGGCCATCGATCGCCGCCCCGATGTGGTCGCCGCGCGAATGCGCCTGACTGCGGCCGAGCAGTCGCGCGAGTTGGCGCGAGCGCAACGCGTGCGCGACGTGAGCGTAGGGCTTCAGTTCGACCGCTACCCGGTCAGCGCCACCAATTCCTCGGGCTCGGGCAACACCGTGTCGGTGTCGTTCTCTGTGCCGCTGTTTGTGCGCCATGGGCTCGAAGGCGAAGTCGCCCGCGCCGAGGCCGATGTGGCGAATGCTCGCGAAGCCGCGCGTCGCGCCGAGCTTGCGGCGCAGAGCGACCTTTCGCAAGCGCGCTCGCGCGCGGCGGCCGCCGCAGCACGCTGGCGCCTGGCCACCGACGAGCTCGGGCCCGCCGCCGAGCGCGTCGCGGCCGGCGCCGAACTCGCCTACCGGCGTGGCGCCACGTCGTTGCTCGACGTGCTCGATGCCCGCCGCAGCCTGCGCGCAGCGCGCATCGAGCGCATCAATGCCGAGTCCGATGGCGCAAAAGCCGCCGCCGAATTCGAGGCGGCAAGTTCTGCGCTGCCGCCCTGAGCCGATCCTCGACCCTCACACCCGGCATGCCGCGATGACACCCGAACCCTTGTCGATTGATCGCCGCGTACGCACCGCCTGGCCGCTCGCCACGGGGGCCGTGGCGCTCGCCCTGCTGTGCGCCTGCTCCCGGCCCGAGTTGCCCAAACCCGTGGCCACGCCAATGGCGAAGGGCGAAGTCATTACGTTCCAGAATCAGAAAGCGCCTGCAGACCTGCGCCTTGCCGCCGTCGGCCGCGAGTCGGATCGTGCGCTCAGCGTGCCAGGGCGCATGGCTTGGGACGAGGACCATACGGCGCGCATCTTCGCCCCGTATGCCGGGCGCGTCGAACGCGTCCGAGTCTCGCTCGGACAGGCCGTCAAACGCGGCACAGCGCTCGCTGATGTGAGCTCGAGCGACATCGGTCAGGCCCAGGCCGATCTGCACAAGGCCCGGGCAGACGAGAGTGTGGCGCGCGCCGCCGCCGAGCGTGCGCGCGAATTGGCTGAGGCCGGGGTCATCGCGCGCAAGGACCTGCAGCAGGCCGAGGCCGACCTCGCTCGAAACCGCGCCGAGATCAGCCGCACGCAGGCGCGTCTCGCGCAATACGGCGTGACCGCGAACGCCGTGACGCAGAGCCTGACACTGACGACACCGCTGGACGGCATCGTCGTCGAGCGCAACGTGAACAGCAAAGCCGAAGTGCGCAGCGACATCGGGGGCCAGCCGCTGTTCACCATCAGCGACCCCGGCACGCTGTGGGTCCATCTGGATGTCGATGAAACGGAGCTGGCCGCGTTCCGACCCGGGCAGGCCATCGAGCTTCGCGCCGCCGCATGGCCCGAGCTGTCGTTCCCCGCGACGATCACGTCGATCAGTGAATCAGTTGACGCGACTTCGCGAACGGTCAAGGTCCGCGCCAAGGTGCCGAATGTCGAGCACCGCCTGAAGGCGGAAATGTTCGTCACGGCCAGTGTGACTCGGCCCTCGACGCTGCCGACGGTGCCGGCAGATGCCGTGCTGCTCAAGAGCGACAAGCTGTACGTGTTCGTACAGAACGCGCCCGGCCAGTTCGAGCGTCGCGAGGTCACGGCGCGCAGCGTCGGCCCGCAGGCCTGGCTCGTGGTGAAAGGGCTTGCGGCGGGTGACAAGGTCGTCGTCGGCGGGGCGCTGTACCTCGACCAGATGCTGGACTCGGCCCGATGATCGGTCGCTTCGTCGAGTTCGCGCTCCGGCAGTCCCTGTTCGTCTGGCTCGGCCTGGCGATCTTCGTCGGCGGTGGCGCGATTGCTTTTCAGAACCTGCCGGTCGAAGCCTTTCCGGACGTGTCCGACACCCAGGTCAACGTGATCGCGCTCTACCCCGGCCGCGCCGCCGAGGAAGTCGAGAAACAGGTGACGATCCCGATCGAGATCGCCCTCACCGGCATCCCGAACACGGTGCGCTTGTTCACGCACACGCAGTACGGGCTGTCCTTCGTGATGGTCACGTTCGACGACAAGGCGAACGACGCCCAGGCGCGCCAGCAAGTGCTCGAACGGCTGCGCTCGATCGACCTCCCTGCCGGTGTCAGCCCCGACGTGCCGCCGCCCTCCACGGCGATCGGCGAAATCCTCCGTTTCCGCCTGCGCGGCGACGGCCACACTTCGCGCGAGCTGCGCGAGCTGCAGGACTGGGTGGTCGAAAAGGGTTTGCGGCAAGCCGGCGGCGTGGCCGACGTGGTCACGATGGGCGGTTCGATCAAGCAGTACGAGGTCAACCCGAACCTCGCGCGCCTTCGGGACCACAAGGTCACGTTGAGCGCATTGTTCGCCGCGCTGCAGCGGGCCAATGGCAACGCCGGGGGCGGTGCGATTACCCAGGGGGGACAACAGTTTTTGGTGCGCTCGCTCGGCAGCTTTCGCAGCTCGGCCGACATCGAGCGCGTGGTCATCGCCGAGAACAACGGCACCCCGGTGCTGGTGCGCGACGTGGCAGACGTTCGCGTCGGCTCCTTCCCGCCACAAGGCCTGGTAGGGCAAGACGATGCCGACGACATCGTCAACGGCATCGTGGTGATGCGCAAGGGCGAGAACCCGTCAAAGGTGCTGAGCGCGCTGCACGCCAAGATCGCCGAACTCAACGCCCGCGGCCTGCCGCCGGGGGTGCAGATCGTGCCCTACTATGACCGCTCCGAATTGATCGGCAAGACGCTGCGCACGGTGTTCGTGAACCTCACCGAGGGCGCCATGCTCGTGATGTTCGTGCTGTTCCTGTTCCTGCAGAACCTTCGCGCGGCCGCGATCGTGGCGGCGGTGATTCCACTCTCGCTGCTGGCCACCTTCGTGGGGCTGACCTTCGTCGGCATTCCCGCGAACCTGCTGTCGCTGGGGGCGATGGATTTCGGCATCATCGTCGACGGGGCGGTGATCGTCGTCGAGAACATCTTCCGTCGCCTGGGTGAGCTTGACGAGCGCCAGATGAAGGACAAGTCGACCCGGCTGCGGGCAGTGCTGCACGCCACGGTCGAGGTCGGGCGCCCGACGCTGTTTTCGATGATCATCATCATCGCAGCGCACCTGCCGATCTTCACGCTGCAACGCCACGAGGGCCGCATCTTTTCGCCGATGGCCTGGAGCGTCACCTCGGCCCTGGTCGGCTCGCTGGTGCTGGCGTTGTCGCTCGTTCCACTGCTGTGCCTGCTGCTGCTGAACAAGAATCTGCCGCACGAAGACAACCGCCTGGTGCGCGCCTGCAAGCGGCTGTATGCACCGGTGTTGGCCTGGGCGATCGACCGGCCGCGCCGGGTACTGGCAGGCGCGGTGGTCGCACTCGGCGCTGCGCTGGCCCTGGTGCCTGCGCTCGGCTCGGAGTTCCTGCCCGAACTCGACGAGGGCACGATCTGGTTGAGCACCGACCTGCCGACTTCGATCTCGCCGACCGAATCGCAGGCCATCGCACGACGGATTCGCAACGGGCTGCACGCGATTCCCGAGGTTGCGACGGTCATCAGCAAGATCGGAAGACCCGACGACGGCACCGACCCGAAGACCATCAACATGTTCGAGGCGTTTGTGGACATCAAGCCCGAGGGCCAGTGGCGCCCGAATTTGACCAAGACTCAACTGCTCGACCAGATGGCCGCCGTCGTATCGGCCATCCCCGGTCTGGAGGCAGCGATTTCGCAGCCGATACGCGACAACGTACTTGAGAGCATCTCGCAGATCAAGGGCCAGATCGTCGTCAAGATCAAGGGCGACGATCTCGAGAAGCTGCAGGTGATGGCCGGCAAGCTGCAAGTGCTGGCGCGCGCCACACCCGGTGTCGTGCGCTCGTTCGTTGATCGCGAGGGGCAACTGCCTCAGGTGCGGATCGACATCGACCGCGACGCAGCCGCACGCTACGGCATCAACGTCGGTGACATCCAGGATGTGATCGAAACTGCGCTGGCGGGCAAGGCCAGCTCCGAGCTTTGGGAAGGCGAGCGCCACTTCTCGGTGACGGTTCGGCTGGCGCCGAAATACCGCAACCTCGACGCCCTGAAGCAGTTGCTGGTCAGCGCCCCGTCGGGTGCGCAGATTCCGCTGTCCCAACTGGCCAACATCGCGCTCGGCAGCGGTGCGATGAACATCGCTCGCGAGAACGGAACCCGGGTGGCTGCGGTCGGCATCTTCATTCGCAATCGCGACATGGGCTCCGTGGTCGCCGACCTGCAAGCCGCAGCCGCGAAAGAGCTCAAGCTCCCCGCAGGCTACGACATCATCTGGTCGGGAGAGTTCGAGAACCAGCAACGCGCGATGCAGCGCCTGTCGTGGGTCGTGCCGCTTTCGATCCTGGTGATCTTCCTGCTGCTTTTCGACGCCTTCAAGTCGTTCCGTAGCGCGCTGCTGATCGTCGCGAACATCCCGTTCGCGCTGATCGGCGGCATCGTGGCCTTGTGGCTGACGGGCATCCCGCTGTCGGTATCCGCAGCCATTGGTTTCATTGCGCTCTTTGGCCAAGCCGTTCTGAATGGCGTAGTCATCGTGACGCATTACAACGAGTTGCGCAGCGAGGGCATGGAACTCGTCGATGCCGTGCGCCAGGGAAGCCTGACGCGCTTGCGCACAGTTCTGATGACGGCGCTGCTCGCCATGCTGGGCTTGCTGCCGATGGCCTTGTCGCACGCGATCGGTGCGGAAACACAGCGGCCCCTGGCTGTCGTCGTGATCGGGGGCCTGGTGTCCGCAACGGTGCTGACTCTGCTGGTGCTCCCGACCTTGTACGTCTGGATCGCGCGCCGCGATGGCGTCAAGGCTCGGGGCGATCGGTAGCCAATGGCAGCGTTGCTCTGTCACGGCGACTCGACTGACCGACCCATGACTTGTCCCACCCCAACGTGTGGGCTCGGCTCGGAGCGGTATGTGGCGCTTGACAGATATTGGGGCTTGGCAGTTTCGTGTTGGCGCGGACCCGCATTTGCCGGCCGGCGTTTCATGGCCAGTGGTCGCGTGTGGATTGCCTCCGGGGCGGCCGCTGCATTGCTGGGATGCGCCGCGCCTTCGAGCGACTGGCGCGACTATGCGTCGGGTTGGCGCAAGGGCTACATATCCCAGGTCGGGCCCTCGGCGGCCCTCAACCCGAGGGTCGACAGCGATTGCCGGCGGTCGAGATCCATTGCGGAAAAGTATGAGTTCTTTGCGGCCGTCACGTACTTCACGCGGCGAGGCGCCATCGAGAGGCGTGTCGTGCCTCTGATGCCGGGCTCGGAGTTCAAGAAGGGCGATTGGGTCGTACTGAACGTAAACCAATGCGAGCGGATGGAGCGGCAGTGACGCAAGTCTGATCGGCCGCCGCCGCCCGCAAGACAGAGCGATGGCCCGTCGTGTCACTGATGGAGCGCGACCAATGACAGGGTGGAAGAAATTTGTAGGCCGTGAAGGAGTGGAGGTATGAGGAAGATCGAAGGTCAATGGCGTCAGGTTGCGCTACTTGCTGCATCGGCGGCGGCGGCAAGTTGTTCGGGCCTTGGTGGCGATGCGCAGTCCCAGCGTCGTCAGGTGACGGTGCTCAATGTGCAGCCGCGATCGGAGCTCGGTCCGGGCGTGGACGTGCGTTGTGTCGACCCCACCGCGGTCGGCCCGAACGATGATGTGGCCGTCGTCAGGTATCGGGTCGGCCGCGCACCTCACGTACAGGCATTCGCGATTCCCGTCGGGCGCCGCCTGAACAAAGGCGATACGCTCGTGGTGCACCCGAGCGAATGCACGATGAACGACAGGCTGCGTCAGCCATGAAGCGTGTGTCGGCCGTCTTGCCGTCACCGTCAGCTGCATTGGATCTTCCCGGCTTGGTTCTTGCGCCTGGCTCGTGCCCCGAACAGAATTTCTCCTCGCAGGATGCAGCTCGAGATGGTCCGGGAGTCCGTTTCTGGGCGAGCACCATCAGCAGCTGCTGCCGAGGTTCCTCGACCGCCGCGACGTGGAAGCATCGGTGGCGGCGGCCGTCCTCTTGCTGCCCGGCAGCGGCCCGTGTCGCGCAGCTTGGCGCGTCGCTGGCTGCAGAGAGTTCGCAGCCTGCGCCGCGCGCAATCAAGTCTTGCTATCCGTTGAGACTCTCGGAAAGTTCAACGCGTGCAGCATCCAGACCTCCCGAAACCAATCGAAACTGGCGACACGTGAGCCCACAAGAACTGAACGACGATTCGCAACGAAGCACTGGCCGAAGGGCGTTGTTCGATGCCCGAGGCGCGCGTGCGCTCGACGGCCACGCGCATGTCGGCCCAGCATTCGCCCGCAGGCCGCAGCTCCGACTGGGCGCGGCAATTCTCGGTACGGCTCTTTGCAGCCTCAATGCCGGGCCTTCGTTCGCGCGAGAAATGCCGGAGTCTGTGGACCACGACGACCTCGCGGTACCGGCCATTTCTAACGCTCCGGGAGTCAAGACGCCCGAGACCTGGAATGCGCATGGTCAGTTCACCTTTGTCGCGCAGTCCCACAAGAGATTCAATTCTCCGTACGCAGGTGAGAACAGCTTGTATCCGGGCAGTTCGACAAAGGAAACGGCAGACCTGACCGTCTTCCTCGGCGCTCGGCTGTGGCCCGGTGGCGAGTTCTACTTGAATCCCGAAATCGATCAAGGATTCGGTCTCAGCAACACAGTGGGAGTCGCCGGATTTCCGAGCGGGGAGGCCTACAAGGTCGGGCAATCGAAGCCTTACTTTCGGCTCAACCGTGCGTTCGTTCGGAACGTCGTCGATCTGGGCGGCGAAGAAGAGCGCCTCGACGCCGGCCCCAATGTACTTGGTGGAACCAGGACCAAGAACAACCTCATCATCACGGTAGGCAAGTTCTCGGTTGTCGATGTGTTTGACAACAACATCTATGCGCACGATTCGCGTGCCGACTTTCTGAACTGGTCTGTCATCGATGCCGGCGCGTTTGACTATGCCGCCGACGCATGGGGCTATACGTACGGTGCGGCCCTCGAGTGGACACAGGGCCGGTGGACGCTGCGCGCGGGCACGTTTGCACTGTCGAAGGTTCCGAACAGCGAAGTGTTGGATCGAAGCCTTCGGCAGTACTCGCTGGTCGGGGAACTGGAAGCGCGGCACGAGCTCCTGGGTCACGCAGGCAAAGTGAAAGTGCTGGCCTTCGTCAACCGTGGGCGCATGGCACGTTATGAAGACGCGATTCGACTCGGCCAAGCCGCCGGGACAGTACCTGAGGTGGCGTCCGCTCGACGTTTCGCTTCGCGCCCGGGGGTTGCCCTTAACGTCGAGCAAGAGATCGCGACTGACGCCGGTCTGTTCGCTCGCGCGAGCGTCAACGACGGAAGCAAGGAGGCATTCGAGTTCACGGAAATCAATCGATCGCTGTCTGCTGGCGCTTCACTGAGCGGCAACACCTGGCACCGACCGGATGACACGGCGGGGCTCGCTTTCGCAGTCAACGCTTTGTCCGGCGCTGCACAACGCTATTTCGCGGCCGGCGGGATCGGAATTCTGATTGGCGACGGCAGATTGCCGCGCTATGGATCAGAGCAGATCTTCGAAGCCTACTATTCCGTCAGACTGATTGGCACGGTCAAAACGACGCTTAACTTTCAAAGGATTGTTCATCCGGCTTACAACCGGGATCGTGGGCCGGTGTCGATCTTCGGGCTTCGTGCGCATGCAGAATTTTGAGCTGAGTTCGGGCTTCGCACACACCACCTCAGCCCAACAGGGCCGCGCAGGCGAAGACGCCGCTGGCCGGACTCGAGTTGGCGCTGGACCGGTGAGCCGATGGCGGCGGCCGGTCGCAGTGGCTCATCTTCCGTCAAAGCACCAACGCCAACTCAATCCACTGGCCACGGCATCGCCTTCGGCAAGGTCATCGGCGCCGGCGCTTCTGCCGGCCCCGCCGGCTGGCCGCGCCGGCGCGCATCGACCCCACGCCACCAGGGCGTGACCAGCTCGGCGCGCGACGGCTCGACCGGGTCGCCGAGCCGGGGCATCACGAGCTGCACGCCTTGCGCCGGGGCCAGCGCGAGCAGCGTCTCGGCGGGTGCGTCCCAGTCGTGCAGCGCCAGGCTGAAGGTGCCCCAGTGCACCGGCAGAAAGGCGCCGCCGCCGAGCAGCGCGAGCGCTTCGAGGGCGTGTTCGGGGCCGAGGTGGATGTCGCCCCACGACGGGTGGAATGCGCCGACTTCGAGCATCACCAGGTCGAAGGGGCCGAAGCGCTCGCGGATCGTCGTGTACTCGTTCGTCAAACCGGTGTCGCCGCTGAAGAACACGGAGTGCTTCGCGGACCGGATCACCAGCGACGACCACAAGGTCGCGTTGCGGTCTTTCAGGCCACGGCCCGAGAAGTGCTGCGAAGGTGCTGCGGAAACAGTCAGCTCGCTCTTGCCATCGGCCCCGTGCACCGTGTGCGACTGCCACCAGTCCAGCTCGGTGATCCGCTCCGGCGCGACGCCCCAGGCTTCGAGGTGCGCGCCGACGCCGAGCGAGGTGACGAAGGGCACCTGCAGGCGCGCCAGTTCGCGGATCGTCGGGTAGTCGAGGTGGTCGTAGTGGTCGTGCGAGACCAGCACCAGGTCGACCGGCGGCAACGCACTCATGGCCACCGGCACGGGCTGAAAGCGCTTCGGCCCTGCCAGGGTGGACGGCGAGGCGCGCGGCCCCCAGACCGGGTCGGTGAGCACGCGCAGGCCGTCGATTTCAAGCAGCACGGTCGAGTGACCGAGCCAGGTAGCGCGCAGGCCGGTCTCGGGCGGTCTGGCCCACGCGACCCTCGGGTCGGCCGACGGCAGCGGCCCGAGCGGCACGCGGCGCTCGCCGCCACCGCAGAGGAACTCGCTCAGGGTCACGCGCGGCTCGGTCAGGTCGCGCAAGCCCGGCAGGATCGGATGGATATTGCGAAAGCCGTCGCCGGCCCAGAGCGGGGAATCCTGCATGCGCGCCAGGCGCGCGCCGGTGGGCTTCCTGCCGAGTGATTTCATGCGGGCCGCGCAGTGGGCAGGTGTCGGTGGTCAGGTGGGGCTGGAGAGCCAGTCTTCCACGACGAGCCCTGGCACGCGCGCGAACTCCCGAACGTTGTGCGTTACCAAGATCATGCCCAGTGCGCGCGCCTGGGCCGCGATCAGCAGGTCGTTGGCGCCGATTGGCTGGCCGATCTTCTCCAGATGGGCACGGATTTCGCCATAGTGCATGTCTGCAGGCAGGTCGTAAGGCAGGATATCGATGGCCGTCAAAATGGCGTTCATTTGCACTCGCACCCGGGCCGACACGCCGCGCTGCAAGCCGAATCGAATCTCGGATGCAACAACGACGCTGGTGCATGCCGTATCCGGCAAGCGCGCCTGCAATGCCGCGTACACCGGCCCTTGAGGCTCCCGGCCGAGAGCCGAAAGAACGTTCGTGTCCAGCAAGTAACGGATCGTGCCCACTACAACGAATTTACCGGAGCGGGTGGCGAATCTTCGATCTCCGGGAATTGTTCATTCATCGGTTGCAGCTGTGCCAGTACGGCAAGCAAACCCGACTCCTTGATGGGCGTGATGACCAGGCTGTCGCCGTCCCTGCGCATCAGCGCCTGCGTGCCCTGCAACTCGAACTCGCGCGGAATGCGAACCGCCTGATTGCGACCATTTCGGAACAGGGACACGGGGCGTTCGTCGAGCATGCTGCGCTTCCTAAATTTGACATATGTCAAAGCATATGCCATGAAATCGCAGCTGTCAAAATTCAACGGACGATTGGGTCGAGAGCCGATGAAAAGCGGCCGCCCGAACGATGCCGAAGCCATCACGCCCAACCGATAACCGACTCATGAAAGTGTGACGATGAAGAACTCTCGAAGCCCGGGCGGGCTGGTCTACTCGACTGACAGCGGCCGGATGTGCCCGGCGTGCCGCCAACCCGTCGACGCCTGCGTGTGCGGCCAGCCGGCCAGCGCGCCGGCCGGTGACGGCATCGTGCGCGTCTCGCGCGAGACCAAGGGCCGCGCCGGCAAGGGCGTGACACTCGTCAAGGGCCTGGCGCTCGACGCCGCAGCGCTGGCCCGGACCGCGAAGCAATTGAAGGCAGCGTGCGGCTCGGGCGGCACCGTGAAGGACGGCGTGATCGAGGTCCAGGGCGAGCACTGCGAGCGCGTCATCGAACACCTGACGAAGCAGGGCTGGAAGGTAAAGCGCGCCGGCGGCTGACACCCCGCGCCAGTCGCGGCTGCGCATTGAGCGCACTTGCAACGCCACCGGGCCCCGCTGGCGCGCGGCCAGCGCCGATCCGATTTCAGTGTTTCAGTGAACTATGCCGACAGCATGCCCGCAGCCATGCTGCGCAAGGCCGCCGCGTCGAGCGATTTCGCACCCGGCTGCGACTCGCAGATCACTGCCAGCCGGTTCAGGATGCCGGCCGCGAACCGGTGCGCCGCCGCCATCGTTTCCTCATCGCTGTCGTAGGTGTCGTAGGCCTCGACGGCCACGCCGCTGTCGGCAGCGATCTTCTTGATGTCGAGCTTGGATGATTGCGCGGGCGCGGGCTTGTTGGCCATGACGATGCTCCGGGTGGGTGGGCTTGACGCCGACTCTACAGGCTCGGATACGCCACGTTCACCGCACCCGCATCGGGTGGGCCCGCAGCATCCACGCATACATCGCGGCGCCGAGCAGCAGCGCGCTCATTGCGATCAGCAAGGCGCGTGTGAAGCCTTCGCCCGGAGTCGCGCTGTGGCGCAGCGACAGCGCCACCAGCGGCGGACCGACGATCTGGCCGAGGCCGTACACCGCCGTCAGCAGGCCGATGAAGGCGGCCGTCTGCACCGGGCGCAGGCGGCGCACTTCCTGCATCGCGAAGAAGGTGTTGGCGGTGAACGGAATGCCGAGCAGCAGGCTGCCGATCGCAAAGCCGGCCAGGCTCGGGCTCCAGATGCTGAGCGCGATGCCCGCGGCCTGCACCAGGTAGCCGCCGGCCAGCAGCAGGCGCAGGTCGCCGCTGATGCGCAGCCGGGTCGCGAGCAGCGCACCGCCGATCACGCCCAGGCCGAAGATCGGCCAGAACAGATCCGGCCACGGCGAGCCCGGCAAGGCCCCGCGCGCGATCACCGGCAGGAAGGTGGCGGTGACGATATAGCCGAAGCCGGCCAGGCCGTAGGCGATGGAGAGCACGGCGATCTCGGCGTGACCCGAGGTCTCGGCGGCACGGCGCAGCGCAGGCTCCGGCGCGCTGCCGCGCGGTGCCGGGTCGGGCACGGCGGCTGCCAACGGTCGGGGGCCGCCACCGCCGCGAAAGATCCGCCACACCGAGGCCGTGAGCACGAAGGCAAGCACGCCGAAGATCAACCAGCCGGTCGCAGCCCGCCACTGCCACACCACCATGCCGCTGGCGAACACGCCGCTGACGACGATGCCGGCGCCGGGCCCGGCGTACATCACGCCGCCGAGTTCGGAGGCACCCAGGCGCGCCAGCTGCGCCAGGCACCAACCCGATGTGTAGACGAACACCAACGCGCTGGCCACGCCGGCGGCGAAGCGCAGCAACGGCCAGAGCAGCGGCGCCGGCAGCGCCATGGCCACGGTCAGCACTCCGGTGGCGACGAGCCCGGCGCGCAGCAGCCACGGCGCATTGACCGGGGGCAGACGAGCCACGCGCGCCCAGAGCCAGGGCTGAAACGTGCACAGCAGGGCGCCGGCGAGGTAGCCGAGGTAGTTAGCGCTCGCCAGCCAGCTGGCGGCGTGCAGGTCGATCACGCCGTCGTGCAGCATCATCGGCAGCAGCGGTGTGAAGGCGAAGCGGCCGAGGCCCATTGCCACGGCCAGCGACACGGCGCCGGCCAGCGCCACGGCCCAGCGGCCGGCGGCGGGTGCGTGGAGCGGCGCAGCGGCGGCTGGCGTCACCGGGCCGATGACGCGGCCGGCTTGACGTCGCCGCAATCGGCACCCAACCACTTGCCGGTCATGTCCATGCTCATCTGCTGGGGCTTGCCGCTCACTTCACCCGTTATGTTCATCGTGCCGGTGTAGGCCTTTTCGCTCAGGTAGGTCATCTGGCCGTCGCCCCGGCTCACCGAGGGTTTGGTGCACTCAAAGTGGAACTTCACGGTGCGTGCGCTGCGCTGGTCGACCTGCTGGGTGCAGCCTTCGGGAACCTTCGGTTCGGCTGGGCGGGCTGCCTGTTCCTTGCTCAGGCAGACCTTGCCGCTGCCGCCTTGCGTGCCCATCTTCACGCCCCGGCTGGCCATCATCTGCTCGACCTGCTGGCGCTGCTCAGGCGGCATTGCGTCCATCTGCTTCTTCATCTCGGCCATCGCGCGTTCCATCTCGCCGCCGGCTGATTTCACGGTGAAGGCGTGCTCCCACAGGCCCGGCGCCTGGGTCTGCGCACCTGCGGCCAGCGCGGTGAACAACAGGGTGGCAGACAAGACATGCGTTGGCTTCATGGGGCTTCTCGATGGGCGGGTGGCGGCCGGGCGAGTTTACGGTGCGGGCGCCGCCACCCAGGCGGCCGACACGCCGTCGATGGCAACGATCTTCTCCTGCGGCGACGGCGAATACCCTGACCATTGGCGTGGCGCTGCTGCACACAATCGGCCCAGATCAACACGCCGCAGGGCGAGGGGAAATCGATGGATCAGGCGACCGCACCGTCTCGCGTCGTGCGCATCGGCGGCGCGTCCGGCTTCTGGGGCGACACCGCACTGGCGGTGCCGCAACTGCTGGGCGCGCCGGCGCTCGACTACCTGGTGTTCGACTACCTGGCCGAGGTCACGATGTCGATCCTGGCCGCGCAGCGCATGAAGGATGCAGCAGCGGGCTACGCACTCGACTTCGTGCAGATCACGATGCGCGAGGCGCTGCCGGCCTTGCGCGCGCGCGGCATCCGCGTGGTCGCCAATGCCGGCGGCGTGAACCCGCTGGCGTGTCGCGACGCGCTCGCAGCGCTCGCCGCCGAGCTCGGGCTGCCGCTCAAGATCGGCGTTATCCTGGGCGACGATCTGGGGCCGCGCGGGGCCGAATTCGCTGCCGCTGGCGTGACTGAAATGTTCAGCGGTGCGCCGTTCCCGGCGCGCACCGCCAGCATCAACGCCTACCTCGGCGCGCTGCCGATCGCGCGCGCGCTCGATGCCGGCTGCGATGTCATCATCACCGGCCGCTGCGTCGATTCAGCCGTGACCCTGGGCGTGCTGATGCACGAGTTCGGCTGGTCGGCCGACGAGCACGACAAGCTCGCCCAAGGCACGCTCGCCGGCCACCTGATCGAGTGCGGCGCACAAGGCACCGGCGGCCTGTTCACCGACTGGGAGCAGGTGCCCGACTGGGAAAACGTCGGCTTCCCCATCATCGAAGCCCGCGCCGACGCCAGCTTCGTCATCACCAAAACACCCGGCACCGGCGGCCTGGTGACGCCGGCCACGGTGGCCGAGCAATTGCTGTACGAGATCGGCGACCCGCGCGCCTACCTCGTTCCCGACGTGGCCTGCGACTTCACCGAAGTGAAGCTCGCGCAAGACGGGGAACACCGCGTGCGCGTCAGCGGCGCCATCGGCCGCCCGCCGAGCGCGCACTACAAGGTCAGCGCCACCTTCGCCGACGGCTGGCGCAACACCGGCTTCCTGACCATTGGTGGCGAGCAGGCGGTGGCGAAAGCGCAGCGCACCGGCACAGCGCTGCTGGCGCGCATGGCGCACATGCTCGAAGCGCGCAACCTGCCGCCATTCAGCGCGACGCACATCGAGGTGCTGGGCGGCGAAGACATGTACGGCGCGCACGCCCGCAGCACGGCACGCGAGGTGGTGCTGAAGATCGCCGCGCGCTGCGCATCGAAAGAGAGCCTGGAACTGTTCGCGCGCGAATTCGCGCCCGCCGCCACCTCGATGGCACCGGGCACGCTCGGCCTCGTCGGCGGCCGGCCGACCCCGACGCGGGTGGTGCGCCTGTTCTCGTTCCTGTGGCCGAAGCGCGATGTGGCGGTCGAGGTCGATGTGCAGGGCGAACGCATCGTGGTGGTGATCCCGGCCGAGGGGGGCTTCGATGCCGGCGCGCTGCCGGCCGCGCTGCGCCACGTCGGCGCGATGCCTTCAGGATCAACATCACCACCAACGCGCAGCGTGCCGCTGATCACGCTCGCCCACGGCCGCTCCGGCGACAAGGGTGACACCGCGAACATCGGCGTCATTGCGCGCCGCGCCCAGGACCTGCCGCTGCTGTCGGCCTGGCTGACGCCGGAGCGCATCGCGTCGCACTTCGCGCACCGCGCACCGAGGCTCGTCGAACGCTTCGACCTGCCCGGCATCAACGCCATCAACTTCGTGCTGCACGGCGTGCTGGGCGGCGGCGGCATGGCCTCGCTGCACACCGACAACCTGGCGAAGGCGTATGCACAGGTGCTGCTGGCGATGGAGGTGGAGGTGTCTGTGGTGGCGTCATGACATCGCACCAGCCCGCGATGCGACCGGGCTGCAGGCACCGCGAGGGGCTGACGAGGCCGCCGGGTAAACGACTCCAGTCATGCCCGGGGCAAAGCCCCGGGCGCTCGCCTGCGGCCGACGCCTCCTCCCTTACTTCGTTCCGTCATTCACCCGACGCCCTCGCCAGCCGGCACCGTTGCCGCGTGCGGAAGGTCTTGAGACCCGAGCTTCGGTGGTGGCAGGAGCTGCGACGGGTCGCTGTGTGGAGCGAAGTAAAGGGGGAGGCCGGGCGAAGCCTGGCCGGAGGACATGAGCGGAACACAGTGACCCGGCGCAGCGCGCGCGCCGACCGTTGAAAGGTCAGCGTCCCGGACAAGCCATGGAAGTCTGCGAGCGAGCGAGCCTCTCGCCGCGTTCCGCCTCGCTGGTCGAGTACAGACGAAACCGCCCGCTGTGCCACTCGAACTCCCGCATCGTCGCGTGAACCCGCTCGGCAACCTTCGCCGAGGCCGCGTTCTCGGGGTGAACCACCGAGCAGACGAAGCCTGCACCAACGTGCTCGAAGGCAAAGTCCAGGCAGGCCTGCGCAGCCTCGGTGGCGTAGCCGAGACCTCGATCGTCGCGGTGGATGTGATAGCCGATCTCGTGCCGCAGCACGCCTTCGATCATCTGCATCGTCAGCCCGGCATCGCCGATGAAGTGGCCGTCCGACAGCCTCTCGACGGCCCACAGACCGAAGCCGTGTTCCTCGTAATTTCGCAGGTTCCAGTCGATCCACTTGCGGATTCGCAGCGGGTCGTTCATGGCGGGATAGAAGCGCGCCGCGTACTCATCGCCGAACACGTCGAGCAGTGCAGCGGCGTCGGCGGCCACGTAGCGGCGCAGGCCGAGGCGCACAGTGCGCATTACGTACTCGGGTGATGCCATCTTGTTCACGGCGCAAGCGGTGGCACCTGGCCGTCGGCTGCGGGCAGTGCATGCGGCCCGCGCTTCTCGAACCAGTGGCTGATGCGCTGCCCGTCCCAGTGCAGCGCGATGTGCGCGCCGGGCCTGGCGTTGCGCAAGGCCTTCGGCCGGAACACGCCGACGCACAGGCCGCCCGGGTGACGCACGCTTTCGAACTGCACGCCCCAGCTGCCGGCCTCGCGCAGCCGCCGGCCGAGGGATTGCGGCGCGGCGTAGTGGTCGGGGTCGAACAGCGCGGCACCGGCCTTGCCGAGGGCGCGCAGATCGTGCAGCGGCGCGTCGAGGTGGGCGGTGACGAGGCGCATGTCGACGTCGATCGCCGGCTCCTGCGTGCGCGCCAGAAACACGGCGCGGTGGTGGCTGACTTCGGCAATGGCGGTCTCCAACGTGTGCGCCGCGTAGTACACGCCGTAGCGGCCATCGGAAAATCGTGAGCCCTCGGGGTTCAGGTGCGTGAACGCGGCCATCACGACGGTGCTGCCGGCGCCGCTGACGCGCTCTTGCGGTGCGACGAGCTGGAGCTGCCCGATCTCGTCGCGGATGCGCGGGTTGGTCAGCGCCTCGATCGCGAACACCACCTCAAGATCGGCCGGGTCGGCGATGGCGTCATAGAGGCCGACGGTCGGGTAGCGCGAGGGGATGAGCCGGTGGCAGGGGTGCCAGACCGTCGGTGCGGTCGGGATGGCGTGAAGCTTCAGTGTCAAGGGATCGGCTTCAAGGGCCTGGCGTCAAAGGCTCGGCGTCAAGACTTGCCGCCACGTTGCGCGTCGAGATAGTCGCGCACCACGAACAGGTCGGCGACCTGCCCGCCGAGCATGCGGTCGAGCGCGCTGCGGCCGGCAAACAGCGGCGCGGTGTTCGGCTTGCGCACCCACTCGGCGGCGCGCTCGCTGCCGGGCAGCAGGATCTGCAGGGCCGCGAAGATGCCGAACAGGTAGGACAGGCGTTCCAGCACATGGCGGTCGAGCGCGCCGTTGACCTTGCCCTGCTTCCACTGGTACAGCGTGGTGCGGCCGATGCCGAGCAAGGTGGTCTGCTCGGCAGGGTCGAGCTTCCAGGCGTCGCTGAGGCGCCAGAAGGTCCGCAATGCAGCTTGCGCGGCCGATGCCGAACCGAGATCGACAGGCGGGGCGATGGGTCGAAGGATTGCATTCATTCTCGTAGCATAGTTCATTCGCGAACAGATTTCATGAATCTGTTCGTCGCTGCACACCGCCGCCGGTCTCGGGCCCGGCGCCGATTCAACCGGCTGGCCAGCGCTCAGCCGCGAGCGTGCGTCACGCCGCCGTCGATCACGAGTGTCGATCCCATCACATAGTCGCCAGCGCGTGAGGCGAGGTAGATGGCCCCGCCGGCCATGTCTTCGTCGCGCCCGATGCGCCCGGCCGGGATGCGCTTGGCGGTCTCTTCGGCCTGGTCGCGCGCGACGCGGTTCATCTCGGAGGCAAACGCGCCCGGCGCGATCGCGCTGACGACGATGTTGTCCTGCGCCAGCCGCAGCGCCATGCGGCGTGTGAGCTGGATCAGCCCGGCCTTGCTCGCAGCGTACGAATAGGTCTCTTGCGGGTTGACGGAAATGCCGTCGATCGACGCGATGTTGATGACCTTGGCCGGCTGCGCTTTCGCTGCTGCGCGCAGCGGCTCGATCAGCGCCTGGGTCAGGAAGAACGGCGCCTTCAGGTTCAAGTCGACGACCTTGTCCCAGCCCTTTTCGGGGAAGGTGTCGAAGGTCTCGCCCCAGGCCGCGCCGGCGTTGTTGACGAGGATGTCGAGCGTCGATTCATGCTTCGCGTAAGCCGCGACCAGCGCGTTGATGCCGTCCATCGTCGACACATCGCCGGGCAGCGAAATGCACTCGCCGTCGGCCGACAAGGCCTTCGCGGTGGCGTCGCAATCTGCCGCCTTGCGCGACGAGATGTAGACCTTTGCGCCCTGCGCCAGAAAGCCCGCCGCGATCATGCGGCCGATGCCGCGCGAGCCGCCGGTGACGAGCGCGGTGCGGCCGGTGAGTGAGAACAGGTCGGTCATGGGTGTCTCCTTGGAATCTGCGCAGGTGCAGGCATTGATTGTGGGCAGCCGGAGGCGGCGCGGCTGTCACCCGCGCGTCGCGGCAGAAGCTTCAGGCCGGCAACGCGCCCAGCCCGGCCGCCACCGCAGCGACCCGCGCGGCCTGGATCGCCGTGCCGACGGCCGGCCCGCGCAGCCCGCGCGCGGCAGCCTGCGCCGCCACCTCGGCCGTGTCCACGGCGCGCGCGATCGACAGTGCTCGCGCCAGCCGCGCGCGCTGCGGGTACTCGGACTCGCCCAGGCCGAGCCGGCCGCGCGCATCGCACTCGCAGGCGAGCAGCATCTCGTCGAACCGCTCGGGCCGGCGCCAGCCATCGCAGCGCTCGATCAGCCGCACGATGGCCGCAGCGTCGAGCCCGGCGCTGCGGTGCACGTTGCCATGCTCGCGCGCGACCACATCGGCGAGTTCGCGGCAGGCCACCGGCACGCGCAGCCGCGCGCCGACCTCGCGCACCAACGCAGCGCTGCGCTGCTCGTGGCCGAGGTGACGCGGCAGCACATCGGCCGGCGTCGTGCCCTTGCCGAGGTCGTGCCCCAGGCAGGCGAAGCGCACCGGCAGGCCGGCGTGCAGGCGCGCGGCCATGTCGAGCACCATCATCAGGTGCACGCCGGTGTCGATCTCGGGGTGGTAGTCGGCGCGCTGCGGCACGCCCCACAGGCGGTCGACCTCGGGCAGCAGCCGCGCCAGCGCGCCGCAATCGCGCAGCACGGCGAACATGCGCGAGGGCGTGGCTTCCATCAGGCCGCGCGCCAGTTCCTGCCAGACGCGCTCGGGCACCAGCGCATCGACCTCGCCCTGTTCAACCATCTCGCGCATCAACGTGCGGGTTTCGTCGGCGACCGAAAAGTCGGCAAAGCGGGCCGCGAAACGCGCCAGCCGCAAGATGCGCACCGGGTCTTCGGCGAAGGCCGGCGACACATGGCGCAGCAGCTTCGCAGCCAGGTCGCGCTGGCCACCGAACGGGTCGATGAGCGCGCCGGCTTCGTCCTGCGCGATCGCGTTGATGGTCAGGTCGCGGCGCAGCAGGTCTTGTTCGAGCGTGACGTTCGGGCCGGCATGAAACGCGAAGCCGTGGTAGCCCGGCGCGGTCTTGCGCTCGGTGCGCGCCAGCGCATGTTCCTCGCGAGTTTGCGGGTGCAGGAAGACCGGGAAATCCTGGCCGACTGCCAGGTAGCCGTCGGCGATCAACTCGTTGACGTCGGCGCCGACCAGCACCCAGTCGCGATCCATGCTGACGCGGCCGAGCAGCGCATCGCGAACCGCTCCGCCGACGAGGTAGCGCTGCATTGATTCGGTGGCCCTGAAATTCAACTCACGCACCGCAGAGGCGCAGAGAACGCAGAGGAACGCAGAGAAGACAAGTCATTGGTATTTCCTCTGCGCAACTCTGCGTTCTCTGCGCCTCTGCGCCTCTGCGGTGGTGAGTTGTCCTTTGCAGAGCGGCCGATGCGATCGTCCATGACAAGCTCAAGCCTGGCTGCGATACGGCTCATCGAAGGGCAGGAAGTCGTGCTCGGCACGCGCCTGCGCGATCCACTGCTGCATCGCCGGCAGCGCGACGATGCGCTCGCCATACGCGCCCACCGCCGGCGGCACCGGCAGCGCGTAGCTGCGGATGCGCATCACCACCGGCGCGAAGTAGGCGTCGGCAATGCTGAACGCGCCGAACAGGAACGGGCCGCCGTGTTCCGTCAGTTGCTGCTGCCACATCGCGTTGATGCGCGCCAGGTCGGCGGCCACGGCCGGGTCGTCGCGCAGCAAACGCGCGCCGACCTCGGGCAGCTCGGCTTCGATGTTCATCGGGAAGGCGTTGCGCAGGGCCGAAAAGCCGCTGTGCATTTCAGCGCACAAGGTGCGGGCTCGGGCGCGCGCCTTCGGGTCGGCCGGCCAGAGCTGCCTGGCGGGGAACTTGTCGGCCAGGTACTCGGCGATGGCCAGCGTGTCCCAGACCGCGAAGCCGTCATCGACCAGCACCGGCACCTTGCCGGTAGGCGCCACCGCCGCCAGCGCGAGCTTGAACGGCGAACCGTCCTCGAAGCTGAGCCGCAGCGTTACCTCTTCGAACGCGATGCCGGCGTGCTGCATCAACAGCCAGGGCCGCAGCGACCACGACGAATAGTTCTTGTTGCCGATGTAGAGCTGCATGCAGCCTCCTTGGAAGTTCAGGGAAGGTCCTTGTTCACCGCCGGTGCGCTCGCGTCGGTCGGCCCGACGCCACGCCCGAGCCGCGGCTTCAAGGTCGGCGGTTGGCCGCTGATTTGCGCAGCGTAGTAGCTGGCGTTGCTGAGCACTTTCTTGACGTAGTCGCGGGTCTCGGTGAACGGAATGTTTTCGGCCCAGGCCGCCGTCTCGAGCTGCGGCCCGTCGCGCCACTTGCGCGGCCGGCCCGGGCCGGCGTTGTAGGCCGCAGCGGCCATCGCCTGCGAGCCGCCGAAATCGTCGAGCACCAGCTTCAGGTAAGCGGTGCCGAGGCGCAGATTGGTGTCGCGGTCGGTGATCGTGCCGGGCGTGTACGGCAAACCGATGCGCTTGGCGGTCCAGCTGGCGGTGGCCGGCATCAC
This sequence comes from Rhizobacter sp., assembly GCA_025355745.1. GTDB lineage: Bacteria > Pseudomonadota > Gammaproteobacteria > Burkholderiales > Burkholderiaceae_C > LMDS01. Next base: position 38,508 of record JANXZA010000227.1, read on the forward strand.
CTGCATCAGCCCCGAGGCGCCGACGCCGGAGCGCGCGTCGACGATGAAGCGCGACTCCTGGCGGATCAGGCCGTATACATAGGCCGGGTCCAGGCCGATGTCGCGCGAGCGCGCCGTCACGTCCTTGCGGAACGGCATCGGGAAGCGCTGATCCATGTCGATCTCGGTGCGGGTGCGGTCGCTGGTGTTGATGCAGCGGTCCCAGACCTCGCGGTCGCAGGCGAGTTGCGCGGCGGCCAGCAGTTCGCGGTCGGCGAGGCCGCGCAGGCTGTAGTTCCATTCGCGCACGCCTTCGTTGCGCAGGCCGAGCGTGATCAGCAGCAGCGCGCGCGCCAGCCCCGGGCTCTGCGCAGCGCCAGCACGCTCAGCGGCCGTGAGAGGCGCCGGGCGCGCCGGCATGAAGACCGGCTGGCCGAGCTGCTCGGCGGCCAGCGCGGCATAGAAATTGAGCTGGCCGGCGATGCTGGCCAGCAGCTCGCGGCCGAGTGCGCGCATCGATTCGCCGTCCTGCGAATCGGCCGACACGGCAAGCAATGCGCGCGCCTTCCAGTAGACCCACGCCGGCTCGCGTTGCTCGGCCGGCGCCATCGCGTTGATGGCCTGCGTGACCTGTTGCCAGCGCGCCCTGCCGTTGTCGGCACGCAGCGCGGCGCGCGCCTTCCAGGCCAGCGTTTCGTCCGGCCAGTCGAGTTCGCGGCCGGCCTTGGCGGCACGCTGTGCGGCGCGCTGGAAGCGGTCGGCGGCATCGGGCTGGAGCTTGATCGCCGACTGCTTGGCGAGCATCGCCCAGGCCCAGGCGCCGAGGTCGGGCGGCAGCGCGCGGTCCCAGCGCGCGTTCAATGCATCGGCAGCGGCGTCGGCGTCGTCGGTGCCCAGGCGCATCAGCGCCAGCGTGGTCAACTCGGACGCGGTTCGGTTCGCAGTCGAGGCGCTGCGCGCAAGGTAACGCGCGGCGCCGTCGGTCAGCTCGGTGGCGCCGCTCGCGGCGGCCGGGCTGACCAGCGCGGCGGCCTGGCGCGCGGCGCGGGGACGGTTCGCGTCGATCGCGAAGCGCGCCTTGCGCCAGGCGTCGGTCGGCGTGAACTGCTTCGCCTCGGTGAGTGTGGTGGCGAGCAGCGCGCAGCCGTCGTCGGCGTCGCGCTGCGCGAACCAGGCGGCAAGCGCGGGCTCACGCACATCCTTACCGCTCAGATGATCCGTTAGGAGGGCATAACAGGTGACCTCGCGGTCGTCGTTCATGCGAAAGCGCGGGAACTCGGCGGCGAAGTTGGCCCAGTCGCGGCGCTTGCCGAGTTCGAGCAGCCAGTCGTTGCGCAGCCGGTCTTCGACATAGCTGCCGCTCCAGCGCGCGCTGAAGGCGGTGACCTCGGCCTGCTGCGCTTCGCCAAGGCGGTTCGTCAGCTCCCAGTAGTCGGGCCACATCGCCAGCGGGTGGTTCGCGGCGATGGTCGCGGCGCGGTCGGCGGCGAGGCGGCCCCGGTCTTTTCGCTTCAAGGCGTCGCGCGCGTCGACCACGGCCGCGTCGGCAGCGCCGACGCTCTGCGCCTGCGCCTGCGCCTGCGCCTGCGCCCGCGCCGCCGGCGCTGCCGCCAGCAGGCCGGCAGCCAGCACCAGCGCACAGACCACGGCCAGCGCCGGGCGCCGCTCATATACTGGCTTGCGACGTTCGAGGGGCATAAAAACTGGCGGCAGGGTCGACTTCATCATGGGACCATTTTGAGTACTTCCGCGACACAAAACGCGCCGACTCCCCGGCCCGCATTGCGCCAACAGCAACTGGCGCGTCGACTTGCTTTCACATCGAGCCCGGACGCGGCGCCCGCCAGCGCCGCACTCGCAAATCATCTGGCGGCGGTGCTGCGCGAACTCGAACCCGACAGACTGGGCCTGTACTGGCCGATCAGGTCCGAATTTAACGCAGCCTTGGCGCTGGCCGCCGACTCCGGGCATTCGAAGTGGCCGCTGGCGTTGCCCTTCACACGCCGCACGCCGAAAGCGATGGACTACCGCGTCTGGGACGGCGCGGAGCCGAGCGTGCTCGACGAGTCCGGCATCCGCGCCAGCGACGGCGCGGTGGTCGTGCCCGATGTGTTGCTCGTGCCCTGCGTCGGCTTCACCGCCGATGGCTATCGGCTCGGCTACGGCGGCGGCTACTTCGACCGCTGGCTGGCGCAGCACCCGGGCGTCACCAGCGTCGGCGTGGCCTGGTCGTGCACGCAACTGGAGGCCGGTGCCTACGTGCCGCAGCCGCACGACCAGGCGCTCACGCTGATCGTGACCGAGCGCGGCGTGGTCCCGCCGTAGTCGTTCGGGCCAGGGGCGCGTCGGCCCGACCGTCGCGCTCCCCTTCACGCTTACCTTCGCCCTCACCAACGGCCAGCCGCGTCAGCCGCGCGTGCTCCACGACCCACTCGCAGAACTGAGCCACCTCCGGCCGCGCCCGGCTCGCCGGCGCCACCACCAGCCAGTATTGATACGGGCTGTCGATGCGCCCTTTGGCGCCGAAGGGCTCGACCAGTTCGCCGCGCTGCAAGGCCTCGTAGACCAGCGCGACGCGTGCCAGCGCCACGCCGTGGCCGGCCAGCGCGGCCTGCACCTGCTGGTGAGTGAAGTTCAGGTACAGCCAGCGCCGGGGCTGCAGGCCGGGCTGGCCATGCAGGGTCAGCCAGCGGCGCCAGCTCAGGTACTCGGTGCTGGTCTTGGTGTCGTCTTCCTCGGCCAGCGTGTGCTGCGCCAGGTCGGCCGGCAACGCCAGCGGCGGCGCCTGCTTGCGGCGGATCTGCTCGGCCAGCGAGCGGCTCACGACCGGCGTCAGCACCTCGCCGAACAAGCGCAGCGCACCGGCCGGCGCCTGCTGGGTGCTGCAATAGCGCAAGGCCAGGTCGAGCTCGGGGTCGTCGAGGTCGGCGATGGCGTCGCCGGCCGAAACGCGGATGTCGATGTCCGGGTGCTCGCGCTGGAACGCCTCGATGCGCGGCAGCAGCCAGAGCGAGCCGAACGACGCGAAGGTCGTGACGCTGACGCGCTGGCGGCGGCGCGTCTGGCGAATCTGGCGCACCGCCGCGTCGATCTTCGGCAGGCCGGCCTCGACCGCGCGCAGCAGCGACTGGCCGCTTTGCGTCACCTCGACACGGCGCGTGCCGCGCATGAACAGCGGCGCGCCGAGTTCGTCTTCCAGGCCCTTGATCTGGCGGCTGATGGCCGACTGGGTGACGAACAGCTCGGCCGCCGCCGCACTGAAACTCAGGCGCCGCGCGACCGCCTCGAAGGCCCGCAGATTGCTCAGCGAGAGGCTGCGGTGGAACGGCTCGTTCATATCAAATCCGCATCAATGGCGTGCCGGAGTTTCATTGGATCTTTCCACTTTCAAGAACGATGATAGCAAGGCACTTCACAGGAGATTGATGATGAATGCGCAACTGAATCGAGTCTCTTTCGCAGCCTTCGACGGGCCCGGATCGCAGCGCCGCATCGAGGCCGGGCAGGCGTTGCCGCTGGGCCGGCTCGGCGGCGAATTGAGCGTGCTGCGGGGGCGAGTCTGGCTGACCCGCGATGGCGACCTCGGCGACCACCTCGTCGATTCGGGCGAGCGTGTGCGCCTGGGCGTGGCCGAGAACGCGGTGATCGAATCGTGGGACAGCGGCCAGCCGGTGATCGTGCGCTGGAACCCGCGCCGTCAGACCTTTTTCGGCGCGCTGCTGGCCGAGCCGCTGCGCGGCCTGGCCTTCGTCACACGTTTGGCGGCCGGCGGCTTTGCGGCCCTGGCCCGAAGCGCGGCCGCCAGCGCCAGCCGGGCCCAGGGCTGCATCAGCGGCGCCGATTCGATGGCCTCGTCGGGCGCGCTGAAGTAACCCAGCGCGATCGACTGGCCGTCGGCGCTGTAGCGGAACGGCGTGCAGCCGGCCGCCTCGAACAGCGGCCGGGTCTGCGCGTCGACCTTCAGGTACAGGCGCTCGGCGCCGATCAGGGCGATGAACACCTCGTCCACGTACAGGCCGTGGCCGCCGAACATGCGGCGCGAGCGCGTCGTGCCCAGCGTGGCCAGCAACTCCAGGCAGTGATCGACGAATTCGTTGCGCGCGCTGACCATGGTGCAGTCTTGCACAATCAAGGCGCCGACCTCAACCTGGAGCCCGCATGGAGCCCATCGACCGCGACGCCTTGCGCAAGAAGCTGATCCGAGCCCGGCTGGCGCTGACCGACCGGCTCGAACGCGCGGTGGAGTTGCAGAGCGCGCTGCGGGTCTGGCTGGTCGGCCGGCCCGAGCGGTCGATCGGCGCGTACTGGCCGATCAAGGGAGAGTTCGATCCGCTGCCCGCGCTGTACCGCTGGACCGAAGGTGCGCCGGATCAGATCAACCGCCGCATCGGCCTGCCGGTGGCGCACCGGGAGACGAAGTCGCTGCGCTTCCATGTCTGGTACCCGGGCTGCCCGACCGAGCTGGATGCCTACGACATCCCGAAGCCGAAAGACACCGAGGAGTTCGTGCCCGAAATCCTTGTCGTGCCGTGCCTGGGCTTCGGCCCCGGTGGCGTGCGGCTGGGTTATGGCGGCGGCTTCTTTGACCGCACGCTGGCCTCCCTCACGCCACGGCCGGTGACGGTGGGTGTGAGCTTCACGCACGGCTTTCTGCCACTGCTGCGCGCCGGGCCGCAAGACCTGCCACTGGATGCAATGCTGACTGAAGACGGGGTGATGTGGCAGCGGCCTTGAGAGAGACAACTCACCACCGCAGTGGCGCGGAGAGCGCAGAGTTGCGCAGAGAATTCAATGGAAGTCTTGAGCTTGTCTCTGAGGTTCCTCTGCGCTTCCTCGGCGTACTCTGCGCCTCTGCGGTGAGTGAGTTGGCTTTTTTACCTACCCGCGCATGGGACGGATCGAATCAAGCCCCCAGCCGGCGGCACACTTCCAAGGTCAACCCCGACTGGTTCAGCGTGTAGAAGTGGATGCCGGGCGCGCCGCCTTCGATCAGGCGCTCGCACAGGGCGGTCACCACGTCCAGGCCGAAGGCGCGGATCGAGGCGGCGTCGTCCATGAAGCCTTCCATTTTCAGCGCCACCCAGCGCGGGATCTCGATGCCATCGCGCTGCGCGAACTGGGCGATGCGGGCGTAGTTGTGGAACGGCATGATTCCCGCGACGATGGGCACCGTGACGCCGAGCGCGCGCACTTCATCGACGAAGTGGAAATAGGCGTCCGGGTTGAAAAAGAACTGCGTGATCGCCGAGTCGGCGCCCGCCTTCACCTTGTTCGCGAAGTGCTCCAGGTCGCGCTTCGCATAGCGCTGCTGCGGGTGGTATTCGGGGTAGGCCGCAACCTCGATGAACCAGTCGGTGCCCTGCGTCTCGCGGATGAAGGCGATCAGCTCGTTGGCGTAGCGGAAGTCGCCTGCGGTGGCGGTGCCGCTCGGCAGGTCGCCGCGCAGCGCGACGATGCGCTTGATGCGCTGAGCGCGGTAGGTGGCGAGGATTTCCGAGATGCCGGCGCGGGTCGAGCCGACGCACGACAGGTGCGGCGCGGCCTCGAAGCCGGCGGCCGCGATGCTGCTCACGGTGGCCAGCGTCTTGTCGCGTGTCGAGCCACCCGCGCCGTAGGTGACGCTGAAGAACTCGGGGTGCACGGCGGCCAGTTCCTGCACCACGGTCTTGAGCTTGGCGGCGCCCACCGGCGTGTTGGGCGGGAAGAACTCGAAGCTGAACGGGATCGGCGGCGGATGTTGGTCGGTCATGAAGAGCCTTTGCGCACCGCGCGCGAACGCGTGGCGCGGATGAAGAATTCGCGGTTGCCGTCGCCGCCGTCGATGGGGCTGGCGAACCAGTCGGTGACGCGCAGCTTCAATGCCGCGCAGGCCTCGCGCAGGCGCTGCTCGACGCGCCCATGAGCGGCAGCGTCTTTCACGACGCCGCCGCTGCCGATGTCGGCCGGCTGCAGTTCGAACTGCGGCTTGACAAGCAGCAGCAACTCGCCGCGCGCCACCTTCAGCAAGGGCACGAGCGCCGGCAGCACAAGCGTGAGCGAGATGAAGGACAGGTCGGCGACGATCAGGTCGAAGTGGCGCTTCACCACGCCTGGCGGCAAGGCGTCGGCGTCGAGGTGGCGCGCGTTCACGCCTTCGAGCAGGCTGACGCGCGCATCGGCGCGCAGCTTCGGGTGCAACTGGCCGTGGCCGACGTCGATGCCGACCACCTGCGCCGCGCCGCGCTGCAAGAGCACGTCGGTGAAGCCGCCGGTGCTCTGACCGACGTCGAGGCAGATGCGGCTGGTCACGTCGATGCCGCAATGCTCGAGCGCGCCGGCCAGCTTCAGCCCGCCGCGCGAGACGTAGCGCAGTTCGGCGTCGTCGGTGACTTCGAGTTGGCAGTCAGTCGCCAGTTCTTCGCCCGACTTGCGCGGCACGGCCCAGCCTTGCGGGCCGAGCCAGCGCACGGCCCCCTGCGCGATCAGCCGCTGCGCCGCCGAGCGCGTGGGCGCCAGGCCGCGCTGCACGATGAGTTGGTCGGCACGCGTCATTGCAGCGCGGCCAGGTGGCGTTGCGCGGCTTCGCCTAGCTTGCGATCGAAGGTGGCCAGCGGCACCTTCATGTCGGCCGCGAGCCAGAGGTAGGCCGCGTCATAGGCCGACAGCCCGTAGCGATGTGCGAGTTCGCATTGCGCGGCGACATCGCTGCGGTGCAGCTCGAGGGCCTGCTCGGCGTAGTCGGCCAGCGCGAGCGAAATCGATTCGGCGGGCCAGCCCTGGGCGTGCTTTTTCAGGGCGACGCTGGCGATCTCGTGGTCGATCAGCGTGGGTGCGTGCAGGGTGCGGCCGGACAGCCGCGCCAGCGCGTCGTCGCGAGACGCTTCCTCGAACAAGACCGCCGCGAGCACGCTGCAATCGACCACCAGCGCCGGTCGCGCCAGGTACGTGGCGGGCGGCTCGGCGACGTAGAGCGTGGCGGCGGGTATCGACGCAGGCGCAGGCGCAGGCGCAGGGGCAGGAGCAGGCTTCATCGCGCGTCGCGGTCGGTGCGCAGGATGTCCACCGCCAGCGGGCCGGTGACGATCGGCTGCGGGAACCGGGCCCGGTGCTGGGCGGCGATCTGCTCGATTGTCTTGGTGCCGCGCTCGGTGCCTTTGCGGAAGGAGGCGCGGGCGTCGGCGGGCTCTGCTGCGGCGTGCTCGATGATCTGCATCAGCTCGCCCTGCAGCGAACGGTGATTGCGTTCGGCCCGTGCGCGCAGGCGCTCGGCCAGCGTTTCGGGCACGCCCTTGATCGACAGATTGACGCTCATCGAAATAACTCCAAAATGGATGCTCAGCTCCATTTTGGCTCCACCTCGTGTTTGCGTCAATCGGTGGCCATCAATAACGGTAAGCGTCAGGCTTGTACGGCCCCTGCTTTGACACGCCGATGTAGGCCGCCTGCGCCTCGCTCAGTTCGGTGAGCATGGCACCGACCTTCATCAGGTGCAGACGCGCCACCTTCTCGTCGAGGTGCTTGGGCAACACGTAGACCTTGCCCGATTCGTAGGCGTCCTGGTGCGTGAACAGTTCGATCTGGGCGATCGTCTGGTTCGCGAAGCTGGAGCTCATCACGAAGCTCGGGTGGCCGGTGCCGCAACCCAGGTTCACGAGCCGGCCTTTCGCCAGCATGATGATGCGCTTGCCCGGCTTGCCATCAACACCGGGGAAGATCACATGATCGACCTGCGGCTTGATCTCGTCCCAGGTGCACTTGTCGAGCGAGGCGACGTCGATCTCGTTGTCGAAGTGGCCGATGTTGCAGACGATGGCCTGGTCTTTCATCGCCGCCATGTGGGCGTACGTGATGACGTCCTTGTTGCCGGTGGCGCTGACGAAAATGTCGGCCTTGTCGGCGGCGTATTCCATCGTCACGACCTTGTAGCCTTCCATTGCCGCCTGCAGCGCGTTGATGGGGTCGATCTCGGTCACCCAGACCTGCGCGCTCAGGGCCCGCAGTGCCTGCGCCGAACCCTTGCCCACGTCGCCGTAGCCGGCGACCACGGCGACCTTGCCGGCGATCATCACGTCGGTCGCGCGCTTGATCGCATCGACCAGCGATTCGCGGCAGCCATAGAGGTTGTCGAACTTGCTCTTCGTGACGCTGTCGTTGACGTTGATGGCGCGGAACATCAGCGTGCCGGCGGCCGACATTTCCTTCAACCGGTGCACGCCGGTTGTCGTCTCTTCGGTCACACCGATGATTTCCGCACCCTTGCGGCTGTACCAGGTGGGGTCGACCGCGAGCTTGGCCTTGATGGCGGCAAACAGGCAGGTTTCCTCTTCGCTGGTCGGGTTGGCGATGACCGATGCGTCGGTCTCGGCTTTCTTGCCCAGGTGCATCAGCAAGGTGGCGTCACCGCCATCGTCGAGGATCATGTTCGGGCCTTCGCCCTTGCTGCCCTTCGGGCCGAACTCGAAGATGCGGTGCGTGAAGTCCCAGTACTCGGTCAGCGTCTCGCCCTTGTGCGCGAACACCGGCGTGCCTTCGGCCACCAGTGCGGCGGCGGCGTGGTCTTGGGTCGAGTAGATGTTGCACGAGGCCCAGCGCACTTCGGCGCCAAGCGCTTGCAGGGTCTCGACCAGCACCGCCGTCTGGATCGTCATGTGGATGCTGCCGGTGACGCGCGCGCCCTTCAGCGGCTGCGATTTCGCGAACTCTTCGCGAATGAACATCAAGCCGGGCATTTCGGTTTCGGCGATGCGGGTTTCCTTGCGGCCCCAGGCGGCAAGGGAGAGGTCGGCGATGGCGTAGTCGGCGAAGGCGTGAGGCTTGAGAATGGCGTTCATGTCGGGCTCCAGGGGTCGGTTGAACCCGCGCGCAGGAGTCGATGGGAGGCTGAATACAACTCACCCACGACGGCCGGTCGTGCGGGTGAGCGCGGTTGCAAGTTCATTTCCGAGCCTGGGGACACCGGCTGTGTGGCCGGTGGGCCTTGCAACGCTCCTCGGAAAGTGGTCAGATTCTAGCGGGCCTGCGGGCGCCGTGCTGGGCTCGGCGCGCCGGGACCCTGTGCAAGACTTGGCGCCATGCGCGACCCCCCACCCCGGCCTTGGGCCGACGCGCCCGCCGCCGCGCTGCAAGCGGTGCTGGGCGTGCTGACCGACATCGACGACACGCTGACGACCTTGGGCGCGATCACGCCCGATGCATTGGCAGCGTTGGCCGCGCTGCGCGCCGCCGGCGTGCGGGTGATCGCGATCACCGGCCGGCCGATGGGCTGGAGCAAAACGTTCGCGCTGGACTGGCCAGTCGATGCGATCGTCGCCGAAAGCGGTGCGGTGGCGCTGTTCCGGAGCGGACGCGGCGAACTCGCCGTCGAATATGCGCAGGACGAAGCCACCCGCCTACACAACGCACAGCGGCTGCGCGAGGTGGCAGCGCGCCTGCTGCGCGAGGTGCCGGGCAGCATGCTGGCGCAAGACAGCGCCGGGCGCGTCACCGACATCGCAATCGACCACAGCGAGTTCGCGCACCTCGCGCCGTCACAGATCGCCGCAGTGGTCGCGGTGATGCGTGGCGAAGGCATGAACGCGACCGTCAGCTCGATCCACATCAACGGCTGGTTCGGCGCCCACACCAAGCTCAGCGGAGCGCGCTGGATGGTGGAGCGGCTGCTGGCGCGCAAACTTGATGCGGAGCGCGAACGCTGGGTCTGTGTGGGCGATTCGACCAATGACCAAGCCATGTTCGGCCACTTTCCGCTCAGTGTTGGCGTGGCGAACCTGGCCGACTTTGCCGAGGCGCTGACGGTCTGGCCGGCTTACATCACGCAGCGCGCGCGGGGCGCAGGGTTTGCCGAGATGGCGGCTCGATTGCTGGGCGCCGTCGGCCCCGGGCCGCGCTGATCAGCGGGGCCTTCAGCGCACCTGGCAGGTGAGTCAGGCGGCGCGCTCGACAAGCGGGCTCATCGCGATCATCGTCGCCGGCCCGAAGATGGTGGCAAAGGCCACGTCCTTTGCGTCGCGGCCGACCGCGATGCGCACCAGCTCATCGACCGGCGCCATGCGGGTGGCGTCGAACAGCACCCAGCGGCCACCGAGGTAGACCTCGAACACGGCGTGGAAATCGGGCGGTGGTTCGTCGAACTTCGAGTAGCCGACGACCAGCCGCGCCGGGATGTTCAAGGCGCGGCAGAAGGTCACGCCCAGATGCGCGAAGTCGCGGCACACGCCGGCGCGTTGCAGGTACACATCGCGCGCGGTGGTCGTGGCCTGCGACGAGCCGATGCGGTATTCGATGTTGGCGTGAATCCAGTCGACCACCGCCTGGACGCGTGCGTGGCCCGCCGGCGCGCTGGCGAACAGGTTCTGGGCCGTGCGGCTGAGCAGGTCCGACTCGCAATAGCGGGTCGGCATCAGGTTGTGCAGCACCTCGTCCGGCAGGTCGGCGATCGGCACTTCGGGCGCCATCAGATCGACCGGGTCGAGCGTGCGCTGGACCCGCGCCAGGTAGCGCAATTCGACCTGCCCGGCGTCGGCATGAACGCGCAGGAAGCGGTGGTGCACGGTCGGGTCGGCGAACACGTGAACCGGCAGCGGCGGCGTGATCACCAGCGACTCGCTGAGAACTTGCTGGTCCATCGCGTTCAGCGCGTGGATCTGGAACAGGAAGTCGGTCGGGCCGTTCACCTGGTACGACAGTGCGCAGTCGACGTCGAAGATCGATGCGCCTTGCGCGGTCGGGGGCGGCGCGAAGGTTTCGACCTGGGGAGCGGCGGCAACGGCTGCGGTGTCGGACATGAGGGCGCTCGCTGGGTTGAAATGGAGAATCGAAACCGATTGGTATTTGACCCGGCCGAACCGCCGCCGGGCATCGGCCCCGGTCGCCCGCGCCGGTAGGACAAGCGCGCATGGCGCCGGGTGCAGCCAGACGTGTGCAAGACTCGGCCCGCGCCGCTGCGATCTCGGTGATTGAGTGGATTCGTTCCGCACCGATCTCCGCCATGCCCTCGGCGCCCTCTGTGCAACCTGCCCCCCGCGATCAACTTCCGACCCTCGTCATCGCCGCCGGCCTGGCGCTGGCGGCGGCCGTGTCGCTCGGCCTGGCGCGCTTCTCGTACGCGCTGCTGTTGCCGCCGATGCGCGCCGACCTCGGCTGGAACTACCTCACCGCCGGTGCAATGAACACACTGAATGCGGCCGGCTACCTGGTCGGCGCGCTTCTCACGCCCGCCTGGCTGCGGCGCTTCGGCGCGCGTGCGGTGCTGCTGGGCGGCAGCGCGGCGGCAGCCCTGTTGCTGGCCGCGCACGGCGCCGTCACCGACAACCTGGCGCTCTACCTGCTGCGCACCCTGACCGGCGTGGCGAGCGCCGCCGCCTTCGTCGCCGGCGGGGTGCTCGCCGCGCAGCTGAGCGGCAGGTCAATAACGGCGCAGTTGAGCGGCAGCCTAACGGGCAATCCAAGTGGCATCGCACACCACGCGCCTGCGGTGGCGGACTCTGCGTTCGCCCAACCCTCGGCCGGGCTGGTGCTCGGCGTCTACTACGGCGGCACCGGCGTGGGCATCATCGCCTCGGCCGCGCTGGTGCCGTCGCTCAGTGCCCTGCCCGGCGCGCATGCCTGGCAGTGGGCCTGGGTGGCGCTCGGTGTCGCAGCACTGGCGGCCACCGCCGTCACGGCGCGCGCAACGCGCGGTCTCGATCAGGCGCCGGCGGCATCGGCGTCGGCCGCTCGCGCTGGGTTCGAGTGGCAGCGCTTCGGCTGCGGCCTGGCCTCGTACTTCCTGTTCGGCCTCGGCTACATCGGCTACATGACCTTCGTCGTTACGCTGCTGCGCGAGCAGCGCCTGGGCAGCGGCCTGATCAGCGCGTTCTTCGGCCTGCTCGGGCTCGCGGTGATCGGCTCGTCATGGGCCTGGGCCAGCCTGTTGCAGCGCGAACGCGGCGGCGCCGCGATGAGCCTGCTGAACGCGCTGTTGGCGCTGGCCACGCTGCTGCCGGTGCTCAGCGCCGAGCCGCTGGTGGTGTTCGCGTCCGGCTTGTTGTTCGGCGGCGTGTTCCTGTCGGTCGTGGCTTCGACCACCGCGCTGGTGCGCCACAACCTGCCGCCCGCTGCGTGGCCGGCCGGCATCAGCGCGTTCACGATCGTGTTCGCCGCCGGGCAGATCGTCGGCCCGAGCGGGGTCGGCTGGGTCGCCGATGGCGCTGGCGGCTTGCGCGGCGGGCTGGCGGGCTCGGCCGGCGTGCTGGCACTCGGCGCGCTGGTGGCCTGGTGGCAGAAGCCGTTGGCAACCGCCGACCCGCGGTGAATGAGTGGATCACGGCATTGGGGTGTCAAGGCATCAGATGTCCAGCCCGAGGAAGCCTCGCATCCGATCGAGTTCATCCGCGAGCCCGGCGCGAAACGCCGCGTCGCGCGG
>JANXZA010000230.1 GCA_025355745.1 Rhizobacter sp.
CATCGGCTCGGTCGTGCAGCAGTTCGTCGAGCGCGGCGGCGACGTTGACGCGCTCGCCGGCGCCGACCTGAGCGTGCTCACCGCGCCCTCGGAACTGGCCTTGATGCTGAAGCTGGCCGAGTTCCCGGCGATGCTCGCGAACGCCAGTGCCACGCTGGCGCCGCACGACGTCGCCTTCTATCTGCGCGATGTGGCCGGCGCCTTCCACAGCTATTACGGCGCCGAGCGCTTCCTGGTGGACGACGCTGCATTGATGCGCGCCCGCCTCGCGCTGCTGGCGGCCACCCGCCAGGTCATCCGCAACGCGCTCGCCGTGCTCGGCGTCAGCGCTCCCGACCGCATGTCCAGAGAACTCGACCCCGCATGAACGCGCTGAACCCGATCTTCACCCGGCCCCGCCGCAGTGGCTTCAATGCACAACGCAGCGGCTTCGACGCGCAACGCGGCGGCTTTGCCGTGGGCCTCGTCATCGGCCTGCTGATCGGCCTGGGGCTGGCGCTGGGCGTGGCGCTGTACGTCACCAAGGTACCGATCCCGTTCCTCAACAAGGTGCCGCAGCGAACTGCGGTGCAGGACGCCGCCGAGGCCGAGAAGAACCGCAACTGGGATCCGAACAGCCCTCTGTATGGCAAGAACCCGGCGCGGCCCTCGGCGGCGGCGAGTGGCGTGCTCGCCGCGCCGCCGGGCGCGCTGCCGCCGACCAACCGGCCGCCCTTGCAACCGCCGGTCGCGATCACCGCGCCACCGACCGTGACGGCACCGGCGGCGCGTGCCTCGGCTCCCGCCAGTTCGCGCGACCCGGCCGCGATCCTGGCCGACCGCGCGGCCACCCGGCCGCCACCGGCAGGTGGGGCGGGCGCCGACGCCGACCCCTTCCGATACTTCGTGCAGGCCGGCGCCTATTCGCGCACCGAAGACGCCGACCAGCAGCGTGCCAACCTGGCGATGCTGGGCCTGGAGGGCAAGATCACCGAGCGCGAGCAATCGGGTCGCACCGTCTACCGCGTGCGTGTCGGCCCGTTCGAGAACAAGGCCGACGCCGACGCCGCAAAGGAAAAGGTCGGCACGGCCGGCGTCGAGGCGCAGCTGGTGCGCGTGCAGCGCTGAACGCCGCCGCCCGGCTCGCCCGGCACGGCTGGCTTGAACTTTGCTGGCTTGCGTCGACTCCCATCGCCCGCTCACTGCCCTACCTCTCAAGGCCCACCGCATGAAACGTCGCGACTTCTCCACTTCCCTGCTCGGCTCCGGTGCCGGCCTGGCCGCCTCGGGATGGCTGGCGCCGGCCCACGCCCAGGGCAGCCCGGTCGAAGGCACGCACTACGTGCGCCTGAGCCAGCCGGTGCCCGCCGGGCCCGCCGGCAAGATCGAGGTCATCGAATTCTTCTGGTACGGCTGCCCGCATTGCAACGCGTTCGAGTCGACGCTGGAGCCTTGGGTCAAGCAGTTGCCGGCCGACGTCGCGTTCCACCGCGTGCCGGTCGCGTTCAGCGCCGAGCCCTTCGTCGCGCACCAGCGCATCTTCTACGCGCTGGACAGCCTGGGCCAGGTAACCGCGATGCATCGCAAGGTCTTCTACGCCATCCACAACGACCGCATGCGCCTGGACAAGCCGGCCGACATCTCGGCCTTCATGGCCCGCAACGGCGTCGATGCCGCGAAGTTCATGGAGGCCTACGATTCCTTCGCGGTCCAGGCCAAGGCGAAGCAAGCTACCCAGCAGGCTGCCGCCTACAAGATCGACGGCGTGCCGGCCATCGGCATCCAGGGCCGCTACTACACCTCGGGCTCGCTGGCGGGCACGAACGAGAAAGCACTGGCGGTGGCCGACTTTCTGATCCAGCGGGTGCGCAAGGGATAAAGCGGTAGGCGGCCGCTGCAACCTGCGGTTTGGGGCCCGCTAACAAATCCTCAAGTCGGCCGATAGCATTGGCGAGGGTTCTGGGCGAATAGCCCTGACCGACTGCGAGCACAAACTTTCGAGTCGTGGCGAGTCGGCACTTTCTGAGAACGAGCCGCAGCTAACAAAGTTTCAAGGACACCCGTTCAGCTTGACGAACCAAGTGAGGGCTGACGCAGCCCAGCTGCAAAGTAGCCCGGCGTGTCCCTCTACAGCTTGTGCTGGCCGATGATGGGGCAGCCCGGCCAAATCGGACCGATCATCAACGTGTGCGCCTTGGCTCGGGTGATGGCCACCCGAAGAATCTTCCGACTTCGGTAATACGGAGGCTCATCGCCCCACCAAACGAACGAAGAGACCATCTGTTCGCCGTCGTGCCGCCCCTCCCGGACGACGATCACGCCGTCGAACTGCTTTCCTTTGGACTTGTGGACCGTCATGACCTGCACTCCGGGCGGGTCGTCGACACCGCCAAGAATCTGGTCCTGCGCGAGAGCCAGGTCGAGCACCTGGCGTGCGCCCGTGTACTGCCCGTCGCGCGTCCACACCGCACCAAGCCCACCGCTGATTCGCTTCCCACGGTTGAAGGCGACGAGGTAGTCCAAGTTCTTCGCGGCCTCCGTCAGATATTCGTCGCCGGCTGCGCGCAAGGCGACCTTGACTCGGGTCCAGTCCTTCGCCGGATCGCCTGACAAGCCCTGCACCCGCAGCCCGTCCATGACGCCAAGCACGGCCTGAACGAACTTCGCTTTCGGCGCCTTGCCGGCCCGAGCCGCCAATGCCCAAATCTGCCACTGCTTCGCAGCGGCCAGGCCGTTGGCTCGTTTCGCCGTCGCAAGTAGATCAAGAGCCGTCGCGAGGTCTGGCATCCGATCAAGCTCTCGCTTGGGTTCAAGGAGGAACGCTGCGAAGCGAGCCGTCAGCATTGCTTCCGCCTCATCGAACGACAGCTTATGTCGGACCGGCTTTGGTTCAGCGTTCAAGGCCACCGATACCTTGGCAGCCGACGCACCGGAGTGGGTCAGGATAGCGACGTTCTTGCCGTACTTCCCGGTCGATTTCCGGATGGCCCGCTGCAGCATGCCGATGGCCATGCGCAAGATCGCGCTCAGCGTCCGCAGCTTCGGGTTGTAGGCGAAGGCGGAGACCCCGACGTATGGCGACCCGCGAACTTTGCCCAGCAGGATGTCCTGCCCAAACGCTGCGATCTCGGTGTCGCCGCTGCGGTGGTTCTGCGCACCGAGATCGATCTCCAACGGGTTAAGCGATTTCTTGATGGCGACGATCCGCTCCGGACCGATACCGGGAAGATGGTCGAATATCTGCTGCTCAAGGTCCGCCAGGCAAATCACCTGTGCAGCAGGTGCCAGCAACTCGATGCAGCGCCAGGCATGTTCGTTGGTGTCCTGCGCCTCGTCCACGATGATCAATGGGTGGCGTTGCGTGACAAGGCGGCGGACGTGCGCGCTGCGTTCGAGCAGCTGCGCCGCGTTGGACGGGAAGAGGTCGAAGGCAATCAGCCCATTCTCCCGGAACAACCGCTCGCGTTCCTGCAGCCAAGCCTGCCACTCTGGATTCTCTTCCTTGCGATCCTTCGCCTTGATCGTCCCGTACTTGGCTTGCTCATCCTGCGGCAACAAGATGCGCAACAACTTCGGCGCACCGAGCAGGTAGGCGTGTGCCGAGAGCAACGTCCAGAAGAACGAGTGGAAGGTCTGCATGCTCAGCATGCCGCGGTGCGCCTTCGGTACTTCGAGCCTTGTGGCCTCGCCGACGCGAGCCACGGCTGCCCTGGAGAAGCTCAAGAAGAGGACAGACTGACCGGAGTCCAGACCATCGTTGATGCGCACGACACCCTTCTTCAGGGCAATCGTCGTCTTGCCACTTCCCGGGCCGCCGATGACGAGGGCGTGCCCCTTGCAGTCAAGGAGCTGCTGGCGAAGGTCGCAGACCTCCATCGGCGTCTCTTCGCTCAAGCTGAGGCAGCCGGCGGCACGGCACCAACGGCTGCGGCGGGCTTCGCGGGCGCCGCAGCCACCGCGACTTCAACGGGGATGTCGGCCGGCTTCGGGAATGCTGCGTACACCTGCTTCAAGAAGCCAACCACTGTCGGCGGCAGCTCGGCCACCGTGCTGCCTTCAAAGAGCCTCGCAGCCCAACCGGCGCCCTTGCTACCGTCCAGTGCCGACCGAGCCAACTTCTTCAGGTCCGCATCGATCGGGCGTACAGCGGGGATCGTGAAGTGGCCGTTGTCGCCAGTCGAACGAAGATCGTCAAGGAAAGCCCATAGACGATCGAGCGACATCTCGCTCACGATCAGCGCCTCGAAGCCTGTGTGCGCGTGCTCGCAATCCACGTCGAAGGCATCGGTGAACAGCTTCTTCTTTTCCGGCGGACGAGGCATCGAGTCGTAGAACGAGAACGTCTGCAGGCCCAGCGCCTTGAAGAAGGTGCCGAACTTCGGCATCGCCCCCTCGCTCTCCGCGTCGAAGAACGCGGCACCAGCGATATCGAGAGGCTGGAGCGAGTTGTCGCTCTCTTCCAGCTTTCTGGCTGCCACCGGCAAGGCGTGAAACTCCGTCAGGCCTTCAACGACGATGGCGCCCTTGCCGAGCATGCACTCCGTCAAGCCACGCCGTGCAAACCGCTTGAAGTCGTTTCCTTTGAGGCCGCCCGCATCGGACACCTTCTTGGCAGTGACGCTGGCGTCGGGCCCGCGCGACAAAAGCAGGGTTTGCTCCGGCTCGAATCGCTCGATGACATATGGCGAGTGCGAGGTCGCAAAGGCCTGCGTCGTGTTGTGAAGCAGGTAGTCCGCGATCCGGCGCTGCGTGTGGGGTGGCACCGCGATCTCGGGCTCTTCCATCGCGAAAATGACCGACGCCGGCTTCAACTCGGCGATGAACGACAGCAGAGCGAGCACCAGGACATTCAGGGTGCCGGTGCCCACCTGCTGGAATGGCACCGGCGTCTGGTCCTTGGACATCGCCAGGAAGAACGCCATGGTCTTGCGCAGATGCTCACGCGTCAGTTGCGAGACGTGCAGCTTGGTCGTCCTGCCGTCCACGTCGGATGCGATGTATCGCCCGAGCCGCGCCTCGATCGACTTGAGGACCGGCTGCAGGTGGGTGGCGTCCTTCTCGATGTCCAGGTTGCGCAGGCGCTCGATGGCCTTCTCCCAGAGACCCGCGCGCGAACCCCTGAGCCGCAGGATCACATCAAGCAGCGAGCCTCGCTCCAGGCTCAAAGCGCGGGAGCCTGTCCGAACTGCCCGCAGGTACAGGAAGCCAAACAGGCGCTTGACTTCCTTGCTGACCTTGTCCAATTCGCCGGCGTCGGCGTTCGGGCTGCGCGAATAGCACGTCTTCGCCTCGAACTCGTCTTCTTCCGGGTTGTAGACAGCCTCAGTCTCCAGGCGCAGGCAACTCAGTACCAGGGGAGGGTTTGCGGCGTCGACCTCACCTTCGTTGAGAAGTCGCTTTTCAGTCGAGTGCCAGAACTCAAGGTGCTGGCCGCATCGGTGAGCATGACCAAAGATGTGACATCTGGTCACCCTAGACAATCACCGCGTTAGCGGCACCCTCATCAGAGTTACGAAGGCTGACTCGTCACAGTTCTTGCGGTGCCTAGACCGCAAGAACGGAAGCGGTAGGGAGTGAAGCCCCGAAGATGCCTCGATGCGGCTTGTATTCGTTCAAGACGCCGACCTCAAAGCGTACTCAAGCGCCCCCTTTTTGAGGTTGGTGACCCGGCGTCACCGAGAGCTTTACCGAACGAAGCAGGACCAAATGCAGCTAGATTACGAGAGCGAGTCCCCGCCCCTAAAACGGGCAGAGCGCCTGGCTATTCGAAATTATCCGCTGGCGATAATTGTTCACGCTCAATGTTCCGTGGCCTCCTGGCAACGCATCTTGGCGTCTGTCGTCCGGCGTGAACCAGCAGCCCCACATGCTGAGTGCGATCCGTAAGCGGCCAGCCACACCACCTTGACGCACGATCGTCGAGTCAGGTCAGTTGTTTGTCTGCCAGCGATGCGGCAGCAGTTCGTCGATGCGGCTGTTGAGGTGCGTCGGCAGCCGAGTCAGCACGTCCTTGAGGTAGGCC
>JANXZA010000246.1 GCA_025355745.1 Rhizobacter sp.
GCAGGTCGAGCAGCAGGCGCATGCCGCGCTCGGCGTCGGTGTGTTGCGACGGCTGCGCCAGTGCCAGGTGCGGCGCCAGCGCGGGGGTGTGGGTCAGCACCCAGGCCGGGAACCAGGGCAGGTCGCCGGCATCGCCGAGGCCGTTGATGCTGCCATCAACGCTGCCGTTGATGCCGCCGTCCCAGCTGCGCTCGAACTTCGCGTGCAGACGCGCGAGCAGCGGGTCGATGGGGCGGCGCAGCAAGGCCGCCAGCCGGCCCGGTGCGAGCCAGGCCAGCTCGGCCACCAGCGCCCAGCACGCATCGAGTTCGCCGAGCCGGCAGCGGGCCTCGACCATCCAGGCCAGAGGCGCCGGAATGCGCCGCCACGACTCGATGCCTTGGACCGCCTGCGCCGCCTGCGCCCAGTGTGCGCCGCGCAGCCACAGCGCGGCGGCGTGGTCATCGGGGCGCGAGGTCTGGAATGGGAGGGCCGCGCAACGCCGCGCCAGCGCCTGCCACATCGGACGCAGCCAGGGTTCGGCGCCGGCCGTGCCGAGCGCGCGCTGTGCGGCGCTGGCCAGGTCATGCGTCAGCCGATGCCGCTCGTGCACCAGTGCATCGTGGTCGGGCAAGGGGGCGTCGCATGGCTGCGCCAGTGTGCGGGCCAGCAGGTCGAGCGGCGCCAGGTCGGGGTCGGCCGGATACGCGTCGGCGAGCACGCGCCAGGCCGCACCGGCAGCGGCGGCATCGCGCCGTTCGAGCGCGTGCAGCACGTCGTTGCGCAGCATCACGTCGCGGCTGTGGGCGAAGATGTCGAGCTGTTCAGGCGGTCGCGCGACCATGCCGGGAGTGTGCCAAAGGGCGCCTGGTCGCACCGAACCCGCTTCAATTCGCGGGCTTGCGGCCCGCCCGCAACTCGCGCGCCGAGCAGGCGAAGCGGGCCCGGAACGCCCGGCTGAAATGGGCTGCATCGTTGAAACCCCAGGAGAACGCGATCTCGCTGACGCTGCGCGCGCCCAGGCCGGGGTCGCACAGGTCACGTCGGGATGCGTCGAGCCGCTGCGCCCAGATCCACTCGGCGATCGAGCACGCTTCGCCGGCCAAGGCCCGGTGCAAGGTGCTGGGCGACAGGCGCAACTGCGCGGCCACGCTGGCCACCGTCAGGGTCGGGTCGCGCAGCCGCGTGCGCGCGCAGGCCTTGATCTGCTC
Source organism: Rhizobacter sp. (assembly GCA_025355745.1). Classification (GTDB taxonomy): domain Bacteria; phylum Pseudomonadota; class Gammaproteobacteria; order Burkholderiales; family Burkholderiaceae_C; genus LMDS01. The sequence goes on from JANXZA010000246.1 coordinate 1,191, forward strand.
GCGGTGGTACGCCGTCAGATGAGACACCGGTTGGCGGCGCGCGGCCGGCAAGGCCGACAGCCCGGCAATCAGGATCTGCGTCACGCTTTCGGCCACGGCGGCGGCCGATTCCGGTGCCAGGGTGCCGATGTCGGCGGCCAGCGTCTGGATCATGCCGATCATCAAATGCCCGGCACCGCACTGGCCGCTGACCGTGCTGGCGGTGAGCAACTCGGTGTTGCGCAGGGCCGTGCGCAAGGTGGCGCCGGGCAGCCTCAGAACGTACTGCTGAAACGGCACCTCGAAGCGCAGTTCGTACGGGCGCGTGCTGTCGTAGAGCGCGAAATCTCCGGGGGCCAGACGGGCCGTGCGATCGTCCTGCACGATCACGCCTTCGCCCCGGGTTTGGATGCTGACCAGGAAATAGTCCTCGCTTGCGTGGGCGATCTTGGCCGCCGTGCGGCGCACGATTTGCGGTGTCGCGGTGACCGTGGACAACTGCAGCGTTGCGAACTCGTCGGCGCCGATGTCGCCTTCGATGGTGGTGGATCCGGCCGCGGCGTCGCAGTCGAGCTGCAAATAGGTGTTGCAGACCATGTCGGTCCAGAACGCCAGGCGTTGCGACGGCTCGACGCGATCGGTGCTGACAGTCTGATGCATCGGTTTCAGCTTACGTCAGCGCGTTCGCAGCCGCAACGGGGCCGTGCCCGAGCGGGCCGGGCCAGAGTCGGCTGCAGCGGGCCGCACCTGAGTCGTGCGGTCAAGAGCCCCGCCACTTGCAGACAAGCCGTCAGCGCTGGTGCTGCCTACGATTCGACGGCGTCGCAACCCACCTTCCGATCGGGATCTCACCATGGCTGTCTTGGACTCCAAACCGCACCCCAAGTTTCAGGCCGCTGCCGTGCAGGCGGCACCGGTGTTTCTCGACCTCGACGGCGGCATCGACAAGGCCATCGCGCTGATCGAGGAGGCCGCTGCGCACGGCGCAAAGCTGATTGCGTTTCCCGAAACCTGGCTGCCGGGCTACCCCTGGTTCATCTGGCTCGACTCGCCGGCCTGGGGCATGCAGTTCATCCAGCGCTACCACGACAACTCGCTGGTCTACGGCTCGGCCCAGGCCGCGCGCTTGTCGAAGGCCGCGAAGGACAACGCCATCATGGTCGCGATGGGCCTGAGCGAGAAGGCCGGTGGCAGCCTGTACATGGGCCAATGGATCATCGACGCCGAGGGAAACACGGTGGCAGCCCGCCGCAAGCTCAAGCCCACGCATGTGGAGCGAACTATCTACGGCGAAGGCGATGGCAGCGACCTGACGGTGTACGACACCGCGCTAGGCCGGGTCGGCGCGCTGTGCTGCTGGGAGCACTTGCAGCCGCTGTCGAAGTACGCCATGTACGCGCAAAACGAGCAGGTGCACATCGCCGCCTGGCCGAGTTTTTCGCTCTACCGCGGCGGCGCCTACGCGCTGGGTGCCGAGGTGAACAACGCGGCCAGCCGCATCTATGCGGTCGAAGGCCAGTGTTTCGTGCTGGCACCTTGCGCCACGGTGTCGGCCGAGATGATCCGCACCCTGTGCGGCGATGACCCGACGAAGCGTCAGCTGCTGCTGGAGGGTGGCGGCTTCACCGCCATCTACGCGCCCGACGGTCAGTTGATTTCCGAACTCCTGCCCGAAGGCCAGGAAGGGATCGTCTACGCTGACATCGATCTCGGCATGATCTCGCTGGCCAAGGCCGCCGCCGATCCGGCCGGCCACTATTCGCGGCCCGACGTGACGCGCCTGCTGCTCGACAAGACGCCGGGCGACCGCGTGGTGATGCATCGGCGCGCCGCTGCCGAAGTTGTCGCGGGCCCCGATCCGGCCGAGCCCGCCCTTCGAGACGCTGGCCCGTCTGCCGCGCCTGCGCGTCGCTCGGCTGAAGTTGCGTGATGACAAACTTCGCGTACTCCGAGCAAGCCCTCGCGCTGCAAAAGCGCTTCGACACCGAAGCGCTCGCCGCTGCCGAGCTGCAGGTGATCGTGCACGATGCGCTCTCTCCTGTGGACCGCGCCTTCATCGGCCAGGCGGAGATGTTCTGGTTGGCCTCGGTCGACCCGCAGGGTGCGCCCACGGTCAGCTTCAAGGGCGGTGCGCCGGGCTTCGTGAGGATGCCCGATGACAAGACCTTGCGGTTCCCGTGCTTCGACGGCAACGGCATGTTTTTCTCGATGGGCAACATCGCGTCCACCTCCCAGGTCGGCCTGCTGTTCATGGACTTCGTGATCCCGAGCCGGCTGCGGGTGCAAGGCGATGCACGCCTCACCGACGACCCGGCCATCGTCGGGTTGTGGCCGGGCGCGCAGTTCGCCGTCCAGGTCGACATCACCGCGCTCATCACCAACTGCCCGCGCTACATCCCGCGCATGCAGCGTCTGCAGGGATCGCGCTACGTGCCCGACATGAAGACCGGCGCGCAGCCCGTTCCCGGCTGGAAACGCATCGATGCGATCCAGGGTGTGCTGCCCCGCCGTGACCAGGACAAGGCCGACACCGCCGGCGGCCTGATCTCGATGGATGAGTGGGGCGAGATGGTCATGAAGGGCGACCCGCGCGCCTGATTGATCGGATGAGGGGCCGGCTTGCGCCCGCCTCGCTGCGGCGATAATGCGGCCATGCCCGCGACGACATCACCCTCAGCAACGCGCCACGGTTGGCGTTGGCGCACGCCATCTGCCTGAGCGACCTCATGCGCCCGTTCGGGCGCCGCAGGCTCGCCACACAGCACCCCGCGCCGGCGTCGTCAGCGACACGAAGTGCCGGCGTCAAAGCGGGTGGAACGACCAACACCCGACGACTTCCACGGGATCGCGCGCATATGCTGCTGATGATCGACCAGCCACAGGCACGTTTCACGACATCCCACTACAGTCCGCGAACCCGCGCCAACGCTGGAAAGTGGCGTTCTTGACGTCTCATTGAAGCCGCCCCCATCCCGGCAAAAAGCGGGTATCAAAGCGGGTATCAAATAACGCGTTTGTATTCCTGTTTTCGCGACCGGCCGTTCCGGCATGGTGAGCTGTCCGGCTGCGCTCGCATTGGTGTCTCGACTGTGCTTTGTCGCGGTGAGCAGCGCGGCGTGTGGTCGGCTACTACTGACAGGTTGTGGGGTCTCAGCAACCGCTCTTCGGACCCATCGGTACTTGCGCCCTATCGGCTTGCCAAAGTCGCGAGCCTTCTAAAGCTTGGCTGCTCGACCAGTCTGGGAGCGACCGAGCGGATCTGCTCCAGTGCGTCGCCGAGATCCGAAGGAATCACCGCGTTTTCGGCGCTGCTGATGCATCCGTTCAGTAGGCGCAAAAAAGCTTCGGCTTTAGGCTTGCTGTTGATGCGCTGCAGCTTGGGCTGGCCGTCGTCCTCGCCGTACAGGCCGAAATCTAGCATTGACCAGCATTCGAACGGCACCAAGAACCGCTCGACGGCATCGACGGCATGTGCGAATTCGTCGCCGCAGACCGCCGGCAGGTCGGCAAACGAGCGGGCAACCCCGGGCGTTCCTAGCGACCGTTCTGGCGGCCAAACCTCGCTCAGAAAAGGCTTCGCAGCTTGACGGAACAGGGTCTCTGCGGTCTCGGTCTGGCCAGGGTTCGCGCCGTGCGACGACAGGTCTTTCACAAACCGCTGGACAGCATTGGCTGCGTGAGCCCGCACCTCGTCCTCGACCGAGCGAAGCATCTGTTGAATCATGGTATTCGGGATCGCCGAAGCGCGGCCTTCGCGAAACGCGTGCAGGCTCTCGATGACTAGGCTGAACGCGAGCGACTGTCGCGAGCGGCGGCCAAGCCCTGGATCGATCGCCCGCGACGCCATCTCCGAACCGATCTCGCGCAGGACAGCCGTGAAATGCGTGCGGCGCGCGGCGGCCCTCCACAGCGTCAGCGCCCGACCCGATTTCTCGTGCAACGGTCCGACGAGGTATGTCTGCGCCCAATCCTGGTCCGCAGTCAAAAACCACGGGAGCGCCTCAATCATCCTGTGCAGTGCGATCAGCCCCGAACGACCCTGCGCCTCAAGCACGTCTTGTCGCATCTGCTGCAGGTTCGGAAGTTCAAAGGGCCGCGAACCTTCTGTCCACTTTGGAACGCAGGCGAGGAACGCTCCAACGAGTTTCCCAGCCGGGGTATTCAGCGTATCAAGGTCGCTCGGCTCGTCATCGGACGAGCGCGCCACCAAGTCCAGCGTGGCCTCCTCATCAGCCGATCCTTGAGCGTTGGTGGCTGCAACCGCCAGCGGCCAAACCCTGAACCATACGTTGGCGTACAACGCGCGCTGGCCGATTGCTGTCGACCATGTCTCGATCCAATGGGAGATGCCCTCAATGGCTTGCCGAACCGCCGCTTCCGGGAGTATCGCGAGCAGCGCCAAGACCCGCACGCCTTGCTCCACAGCCGCCGGAAAATCCGGCGCGTTGGTGTCCTTCGGGCCAGCGTGGCTCCACCCGAAGCGGTCCCAGACATTTGGGTATCTCCCACCACCATCCGGCGCCGCCTCGAAGTCGTCGATGAGCCTCGTAGGATTCCCCTCGCATCGGATCCAGTCGCCCGCGCGGCCAGCGGGATCTTCCTCCCAGTTGCTGCGTTGCGTGCCCAGCGCGGCCTCAAGAGCCGCAAGGCGATCTAACCCTGACAGGAAATCGTATTGCTTGTCCGGGTCGGGCGAAACGAAGTGGGCACGACTGGTGCCAATGAAGCCCTCGTCGATCCGATTCATGTTTTCCAGCTCGGGGCTGGCCTGACTCTCCTTCTTCAGCCAAGCAGACACGTCGGGTTGGAATGTTGCGCCGGCAACTTCGATGCGCCGAAGTTCCCGCAGAGACCAGAAGAGCCGGGCGGCCGCGACACCATCCTTGGGTGAGTTTCGCGGCCACATCGATCGAGGTGGTTTTCGACGCAGTCTGGCGACGATTTGCCGCTGCTGTTCCTCGCCCGTTGAGGCAAACCTGCGTGCGCGCAGCTCTGCGATTTCGGGAAATTCGTGCAAGTTCCAGAACCTTCTGTCACTCGTAGCTGTGAGAAACGAGCCTACGTCCTCCCCAGTTGCGTACCGGGGGTCGCTGGCGAAACTGGCCCAAAGTCGGACGTGCACTGCGGTATCGGCGAGCTGCCACTGACGAACGAGCACCGCCGAATTGTCGAGCGATATCTCGCCCAGACGATGGACCACGGCATGGAGAAGCTTCACACATGGCGCGACGCCCTGATTGAATTGGTCTGGCTCATGTTCGCCGTCGCGCCTATCGACCTCTTGCACGAACCTGACGCTGCGCAGGTCGCCCAGCCGCCATAGGCTGCCGCCGTCCCAGCCAACTCGCTGGGCGATCCCGATCGCCTTGTAGACACACGCATCCAGGTCTCGCGCCAGCTCGGCTAGGAACGGCGCCTCGCTCACGCCTTCAAAGCCGATCTCGGCGGGGTCCACCACATCCCCACTCGTCAGGCTTGCTGACATGATGTCTCCCACCGCGCGCGGGATGCGAGGAGCCGCGCGATAGGAGAACGGCGCCTTTGACACGGATCTGACCTGCACCGTGGGCGTGACCAGCGATACGATGGTGTCGATCAGTGCACCGGTACGCTCGCCGCTCTTGATCCGATCGGACGCCCAGAATCGGATGTGGGACTCCTCGTTGCGCTGCCGACTGGCGTGCCAGCTTTCTTGGATCAGACGCCAGGCCGTGCGCCAAGGCTCTTTCAGCTCGGTGCCGCGTTTGGTGTCAAGCGCGTTGATAACGGCGAGTCGTTTGGCCGTATCGGCCTCGCCCAGGCCAAGTGCCCACTCGATCGTTGACCGTTCGGCAAGGCGTTTCTCAATGAACGCCAGCGTTGTCCTGAACGTTCGCAACTGGGATTCCGACAGGGGGAGGCGCCGGACAAGCATCAGATGGTCCCCTTGTCGGCTTCGCCGCCGATGCCGACGATCGCGCCCAACCAGTCTGCATCCGCGCCCGCATCGGACGCAAGCCCTGCGAGACGCAGACGTTCATTGAATGCGCTGCGCCTGAAAATGTGATCGACCAGATCCCTCTCGCCCTGGGTAACGGACGACCTGGGCTGACGCACGATCCGGCGGACAAGCGCGTCGATTTTACGGGGAGCACCGTTGAGCGGTGACAGTTCCGCCCATCGGGACAGTGTCGTTCCGAGCTGCGAGTGGTTGTCAGAATCGTCGTAGGGGATGGGCGTGATCCCACGCCCCTTCCAGTCCTCGATCGTGACCTCGTTGTTCGGGACTGGCATACCGACGAATGCAAACCGCTCCTTCAGGTCGTCGAAACGTGAGCCGTCGGCGGCTACGGCATTGAGCAGATAGCGCATCGGGGCATCGTTTGCGCTGTACCCAACCAGAACGAGATGAAAGAGACGCGCCGCGTCGTAAATGAAATCTGGCACGACACGTCGGCGCAGATAGAACTCGCCGAAATCTTGGTCCGTGACGACGACATCGGACAGTTCGGTCGGATCGAGACTCAGAACCCCGTGGATGTGAAGAACGCCAGCAAAGGCTGAGCCTCTTCCGGGTCGTGGAATGGCTCCCAGCGCATGCGTCCGTACCCGCCGGCCTTTTCTGGGCGCTGCGGACTGCAGAAGGCGATCAAAGTTCGTCGTGACGATAGTGGTCGCGCCGCCACGTTCGGCCAGACGGACTAAGGACCTGTGGATCTGCGACGGCTTGGGGGGCGATGTGTGGCCATGCGCGTCCTTAATGCTCCTGAGGATCTCGCAGACCTTGTCCCTGACCTTTGTACTGGCGCCGGTGGCGCCGTCAACTCTGCGCTCCAGCATTCCAAGCGCGACATCGTAGTCCGAGGCGAGAAATCTCGTCACCTCGGCGCTCTGCTTGTGGGACAGGGGCGGCACCTGCGGTGCGGCGACCCCACCGTTGCCCAGTGCATGGGAGACACTTGCGAAAAGCGGGCCGTCGAGCTGCCTGTAAGCCTCGAGCACGAGGCCCTTGAAGTCGGGCAGTCCGGATGCGCGCGACGTGCCGGCCCCGGTGACAAAGAGCACTTTTCCCCTAGCGTGAGCCCTTAGCAATCTTTCCGGAACGAGCGCTGCACCGGCTCCGAAAGAGAGCCAACGATCCTCGTATGTCGCTGCAGCCACCTCACTACCGACAATCGGCATTCATCGCCCTCCGGGTACGACATAAATTCAGCTGGCAACGGCCACGGTAGTCAGATAGCTTGAGCCCGCGCCTGCCATCGCGCACTTCACAGCCATAAATAGCGCGTGCGGAGAACAGCCTGACTAGTGCCTGCTGCCAAACAAGACGAATACAGAGCAACGCTTAGACCCCCGGTATTGTGGTGGCACGATAACCGGGGTTCGTAAGACGTCGGCTTCGCCGAACCTCGCGATCGCGTTCATCAACGACTTCAAACCGGTGGACAATTTTTCCTTGCGTGCAAATAGTATGGTGAGAGCATCAGTTCGCTCGACCATGTTCTCTTGTGCTTATCCGTCGGCGGGATTCACTCCTCGGGCTGCGGCTATGCGCAAACTCGATTCAACAGAGTGGGCCGTCTCGGGCGACTGGAAAGGGCAGAGCCGTTGGACGGATACGAATCTCCACCCGAAAGTGCATGCGCGAAGGCACCATTCGCGCGGGCTGTTCGCCCGCGCGACGTTGACAACAACGAGAAGACTGCAAAAGTGGAGCTTCACCCCGGCACGGCTGTCGTGCCGGTGCAGTTCATGGAGCAGTCATGCCACTCACCGACGTCAAGATCAGGCACGCCAAGGCGGCCGACAAGACGCTGAAATTCGTCGATACGGGCGGCCTGTACCTGGAGGTCAAGCCCAACGGCTCGAAGCTCTGGCGCTACCGCTACCGAATCGCCGGCAAGGAGAAT
>JANXZA010000260.1 GCA_025355745.1 Rhizobacter sp.
TTCACGCGCCGGTCGTAGAGCACGTCGACCAGCCAGGTGAAGCGGCGTGCCTCGGACGCATTGCGTACCGCCATCTGCGGCACGCCGCTGAGCAGCAGGGTGTGGAACTGGGTCGCGAGTTCGAGGTAGTCGTTCTGTGAACGCGGCCCGCCGCACAGCACCTTGAAGTCGAACCAGACCACACCGCCGGCCCGCCGCCGGGCCGGCAATTCGCGGTGCTCGATGTGCAGCAACGGGCTCTCGTCTCTGGCTTCGGCCAGGCGCTCGAAAGCGTCGGTCATTGCAGCGTCGGCGGCCGCGTCGAGCGGTGTCTGGTACAGGCCGATCTGCTCCAGCGTGAGCTGGCGGTAGTCGGTGCCATTGTCGACGCTGATGACTTCAAGCCTGCTCTTCAGCAGCTCGATCGCCGGCAGGATGCGGTCCCGGTGCAGGCCGTTCGGGTACAGGTCGTCGGGCCGGAAGTTCGAGGTGGTGACGATGCTGACGCGGTTCTCGAACAGCGACTCGAGCAGCCGGTGCAGGATCATCGCATCGGTCACGTCGGCGACGTGAAATTCATCGAAGCAGATCAGCCGGTAGCGGCGCGCAACGCGCCGCCCCAACTCCTGCAAGGGGTTGACCGTGCCGTGCAGATCGGCGAGTTCGCGGTGCACCTCGCGCATGAACTCGTGGAAGTGCAGCCGGGTCTTGCGCTGCAAGGGCACGGCATTGAAGAAGCAGTCCATCAGGAAGCTCTTGCCTCGCCCGACACCGCCGTGCATGTACACACCGCGCGGGATCGGCGGGCGCACGATCAGCTTGGTCAGCGCATTGCCGCGCCGCGCCTTGTAGTCGGCCCATTCGCGCTCGCAGCGTTCGAGTGAATCGATTGCGCGCAACTGCGCCGGATCGGCGCTGTAGCCACGCTCGGCGAGGGTGTGCGCATAGAGCTCACGGACTCCCATCGCAGACTGCCGAAGCGTCAGAAATTCAGCGTGCGTTTGTCGACCGCGAGGGCGGCTTCCTTGGTCGCTTCCGAGAGCGACGGGTGGGCATGGCAGATGCGCGCGAGGTCTTCGGCCGAGGCCCTGAACGACATCGCCACTACCGCCTCGGCGATCAGCTCAGAGGCCATCGGCCCGACGATGTGCACGCCCAGGATCTCGTCGGTCTTCGCGTCGGCCAGCATCTTCACCATGCCGGTCGTGTCGCCGAGCGCGCGGGCCCGGCCGTTCGCCATGAACGGAAAGCTGCCGGCGTTGTAGGCACGGCCCGCCGCCTTCAGTTGCTGTTCGTTCTGGCCGACCCACGCAATCTCGGGCGCGGTGTAGATGACCCACGGCACGGTGTTGAAGTCGACATGCCCATGCTGGCCGGCGATGTGCTCGGCCACCGCCACGCCCTCTTCTTCGGCCTTGTGCGCAAGCATCGGGCCGAGCACCACATCGCCGACGGCCCAGACGTTTTGCAGGCTGGTCTTGCAGTCGGCATCGACCGCGATGAAGCCGCGTTCGTCGAGCTTCAAACCCACCGCGTCGGCATTCAGGCCGTTCGTGTTCGGCACCCGGCCGATCGAGACGATCAGCTTCTCGCAGGCCAGCGTCTGCGCCTTGCCGGCGGCGTCGGTGTAGGCAACGTTGACACCCGACTTGTCGGAAGTGACGGCACTGATCTTCACGCCCAGGTTGATCTTCAGGCCTTGCTTCGTGAATGCCTTGTGGGCCTCTTTTGCGATTTGTTCATCGACTGCGCCGAGGAACACCGGCAGCGCTTCGAGCACGGTCACGTCGGCACCGAGGCGGCGCCAGACCGAGCCCATCTCCAGGCCGATCACGCCGGAGCCGATCACGCCGAGCGTCTTCGGCACGGCAGGAATGCGCAGCGCGCCGTCGTTCGACAGGATGGTCGCTTCATCGAAGTCGGCGCCGGGCAGCGCACGCGGGATCGAGCCGGTGGCAACGATCACGTGCTTCGCCGTCAGCGTCTCGAGTTTGGCGCCGGTGACCGCAATCTCGTGGCCGGCCGCGTCCGCCTTCACGAACGCGCCGCGACCATGGAAGAACGTGACCTTGTTCTTCTTGAACAGGTACAGGATGCCGTCGTTGTTCTGCTTCACGACCGCGCTCTTGCGCGCCAGCATCTTCGCCACGTCGATCGACAGGTTGGTCAGGCCGATGCCGTGGTCGGCGAAGTGGTGCCCGGCCTGCTCGAAGTTCTCGCTCGACTGCAGCAAGGCCTTCGACGGAATGCAGCCGACGTTGGTGCAGGTGCCGCCGAGCGCAGGCGCGCCCTTGTCGTTCACGGCCTCGTCGATGCAGGCGGTATTGAAGCCCAGTTGCGCCGCGCGGATGGCGGCAATGTAGCCACCGGGCCCGCCGCCGATGACGACGACGTCGAATGCTTTGCTCACGGCTCGATCCTCAGCGGTCAGATATCAAATGTCGAAGAATCAAATATCAAAGAGAAGGCGGGCCGGATCTTCCAGCGCTTCCTTCATCGCCACCAGCCCGAGCACCGCTTCGCGGCCGTCGATGATGCGGTGGTCGTACGACATCGCCAGGTAGTTCATCGGCCGCACGACGATCACGCCGTTCTCGACCACTGCGCGGTCTTTCGTGGCGTGCACGCCGAGGATGGCCGCTTGCGGCGGGTTGATGATGGGTGTGGACAGCATCGAGCCGAAGGTGCCGCCGTTGCTGATCGAGAACGTGCCGCCGGTCAGGTCGTCGAGCGAGAGCTTGCCTTCGCCGGCCTTCTTGCCGAACTCCGAGATCTTCTTCTCGATGTCGGCGAAGCTCATCTGATCGGCATTGCGCAGGATCGGCACGACCCGGCCGCGTGGCGAGCCGACCGCGATGCCGATGTCGAAGTAGCCGTGGTAGACGATGTCGTTGCCATCGACCGAGGCATTGATGATCGGGTACTTCTTCAGCGCCGCCACCGCCGCCTTCACGAAGAAGCTCATGAAGCCGATCTTCACGCCGTGCTCCTTCTCGAACTTCTCCTGGAAGCGCTTGCGCATCTCCATCACCGGCGCCATGTTGACTTCGTTGAACGTGGTCAGGATCGCGTTCGTCGACTGCGACATCACCAGCCGTTCGGCGATGCGAGCCCGCAGCCGGCTCATCGGCACGCGCTGCTCCGGGCGGTCGCCGAGCGACGGCCCCGGTGGCGCAGCGACGGTCGGCAGTGCGGCCCTCGGCGCGGACGCCACGACCGGGGCCGTCATCGCGATCGGCCGGGTGCCGACGTCGATTGCGGCCAGCACATCGCCCTTGGTCACGCGGCCGTCCTTGCCGGTGCCGGGCACCGAGCCGGCCGGGATGCGGTTGTCGGCCATCAGCTTGGCAGCGGCGGGCATCGCCGGCGCGCCGGGCACCGCATCGGGAATGATCGTGGACGGCACACCGAGCGTGGCGCCGGGCGCCGGCTCGCCGGCCGGCACCGGCTTGACTTCGAGCGGGCTGGTGGCCTCGATGCCTTCGGTGTCGATCTTCGCGATCACCTCCTCGGCAACGCACAGGTCACCGTCGTTCTTGATCAGTTGAGCCAGCACGCCCGAGGCCGGTGCCGGCACTTCGAGCACCACTTTGTCGGTCTCGATCTCGACCAGGATCTCGTCCATCTCGACCGCCTCGCCCGGCCGCTTTTTCCACTGCAGCAAGGTGGCCTCGGCCACCGACTCGGACAACTGCGGAACCTTCACTTCAACGAGTGCCATGTGATCTCTCTTGTTGGTTTTCAAGGCACCAGCGCGCTGCGCCGGCCGCCCGCCGAGTTGAACGGCCGAAGGTCCGTTCCAACGCGGCGAGTTGTCCCGGCGCGAAGCGTCCGGGATAACACTATTTGGACAGAACGAAGCCCTTCAGCTTGCCGTAGGCCTGCTCCAGCAGCGCCTTCAACTGCTCCTGGTGCAGATGCGCATAGCCCACCGCCGGCGACGCCGACGCCGGCCGCCCGGCATAGCCGAGCTTCTGCCCATCGCTCATGTTTTCATGGATGTAATGCTGGACGAAGAACCACGCGCCCTGGTTCTGCGGTTCGTCCTGGCACCAGATGACTTCGGTCGCGTTCGGGTACTTCTTCATCTCGGCCGCGAATGCCTTGTGCGGGAACGGGTACAGCTGCTCGACGCGCAACAGCGCCACGTCGCCGTTCTTGCGCTCGGCGCGCGCCTTCACGAGGTCATAGTAAATCTTGCCTGAGCAGGCGATCACGCGCCTCACCTTGTCGGCGTTCACCTCAGCGCTGACCTCGCCGATCACGGTCTTGAACTCGCCGCGCGTGAACTCCGTGAGCGGTGAGCCGGCATCCTTCGCACGCAACAACGACTTCGGCGTCATGATGATCAGCGGCTTGCGGAACATGCGCACCATCTGGCGCCGCAGCACATGGAAGATCTGGCTCGACGAGGTCGGCTGGACGATCTGCATGTTGTTGTCGGCCGCCAGCTGCATGAAGCGCTCGAGGCGGGCCGAGCTGTGCTCCGGCCCCTGCCCTTCATAGCCGTGCGGCAGCATCAGCGTGATGCCGTTGGCGCGGCCCCACTTCACTTCGCCCGAGGCGATGAACTGGTCGATCACGACCTGCGCGCCGTTCACGAAGTCGCCGAACTGCGCCTCCCAGATCACCAGCGTGTTCGGCTCGGCCGAGGCATAGCCGTACTCGAAGCCGAGCACCGCTTCTTCGGACAGCAGCGAGTCGATCACGACGAAAGGCGCCTGCGCGTCGGCCACGTGCTGCAGTGGCGTGTAGGTGCCCTCGTCCCACTTCTCGCGGTTCTGGTCGTGCAGCACCGAGTGGCGGTGCGTGAAGGTGCCGCGCCCGCAGTCTTCACCCGACAGCCGCACCGCGTAGCCGCTCGCCACCAGAGACGCATACGCGAGGTGCTCGCCCATGCCCCAGTCGACATTGATCTCGCCCCGGCCCATCGCGCCGCGATCGGCCAGCACCTTCTCGACCAGCGAGTGCGCCTTGAAGTTGGCGGGGATGGTGGTGATGCGCTCGGCCAGCCGCCTGATCTCGGACAACGGCAGCGCGGTGTCGGCGGCGTCGGTCCACTTCTTGCCAAGGAAGGGCGCCCAGTCGACGGCGTACTTGCTCTTGTAGTTGGTCAACACCGGGTCGTAGGTGCTCTTGCCCGCATCCATCGCGGCGCGCAGTGCCTTGACCATCACGTCCGGGCCGTCGGCCGGCAGGACGCCCTGCGCCACCAGCTTTTCGCCGTACAACTTGCGCGTGCCGGGGTGGGCCGCAATCTTCTTGTACATCAGCGGCTGGGTCAGCGCCGGCGTGTCCTGCTCGTTGTGCCCGAGCTTGCGGAAGCAGACGATGTCGACCACCACGTCCTTGTTGAATTCCTGCCGGTAGTCGAGCGCGAGCTGGGTGCACAGCACCACCGCTTCGGGGTCGTCGCCGTTCACGTGCAGCACCGGTGCTTCGATCATCTTGACGACGTCGGTGCAGTACAGCGTCGAGCGCGAATCGCGCGGGTCGCTGGTGGTGAAGCCGATCTGGTTGTTGATGACCACATGCACCGTGCCGCCGGTGAAGTAGCCGCGCGTCTGCGCCAGCGCCAGTGTTTCCATCACCACGCCCTGGCCGGCGAAGGCCGCGTCGCCGTGGACGATGATGGGCAGCACCGAGTCGCCCTCCTTGTCGCCACGCCGGTCCAGGCGCGCCTTGACCGAGCCTTCGACCACCGGGTTGACGATCTCCAGGTGCGAGGGGTTGAACGCCAGGCTCAGGTGCACCGGGCCGCCCGAGGTGGTGATGTCGCTGGAGAAACCCTGGTGGTACTTCACGTCGCCCGACGGCAGGTTCTCGGGCGCGGTGTGGTCGAACTCGGCAAACAGGTCGCCGGGCATCTTGCCGAGCGTGTTCACCAGCACGTTCAAGCGGCCGCGGTGCGCCATGCCGATGACGATCTCCTGCACGCCGGCGGCGCCGCCGCGCTGCACCAGTTCGTCCATCGAGGCGATGAAGCTTTCGCCGCCTTCGAGCGAGAAGCGCTTCTGGCCGACGTACTTGGTGTGCAGGTAGCGCTCCAGCCCTTCGGCCGCCGTCAGCCGGTCGAGGATGTGCTTCTTCTGCTCGGCGTTGAAGGTCGGCTTGGAGCGGATCGACTCCAGCCGCTCCTGCCACCAGCGCTTCTCGGTCGGCGCGGTGATGTGCATGTACTCGACGCCGATCGAGCCGCAATACGTCTCACGCAGCGCCTGCACGATCTCGCGAAGGGTCATGCTCTCGGCGGTCGAGAAGTAGGTGTTGGTGGCACTGAAGGCGATGTCCATGTCGGATTCGCTCAGGTCGTAGAACGCCGGCTCGAGCTCGGGAATCTTCGGCCGTTCCTGGCGCTTCAGCGGGTCGAGGTCGGCCCAGCGCGAGCCGAGGATGCGGTAGGCCGCGATCAGCGACTGCACATGCACCTGCTTGCGCGCGATCGCCAGGTCGGTGGTGGAGGCCTTGCTGCCGAAGGTGCCGGCCTTGGCGCGCTGCGCGAACGATTCGACGACCGGCGCATGAGCCACGTCGCGGGCATCGCTGCCATCGGCAGCGGCCACATGCTGGAGCGCATCGAAGTGCTTGCGCCAGCTCTCGGGCACCGAGCCGGGGTTGTCGAGGTAGGCCTCGTACATCTCTTCGACGTACGGCGCATTGCCCCCGAACAGGTACGAATTGGACCTGTACTGCTGCATCATTTCGCTCACCTTTCACACCGGTTTCCGGTGCTGTAGTGGGTTGAAAAACCTTCCGCGTCGCGGCTACGCCGCTGGCGGACTAGCGACCCGCCTCGCAGTGCTCTGCAAGGGGACGGGAAGGACTTGAGAGTTCAGTCAAGGCCGCGACTGTAACACCGCACTCTGGCGGTTTGATCGCTGAAAGAAGGCCGACAAAGCAGTGCATTGCGCTGCGTCAGCAAAACGACAGAGCAGCGTCAGCGCCGTGTCAATACCTGCATCGACGAATGCGGAATCAGCGAACCGCGACGCGCTGGCTGGCGAGCGCGTACTCGCGCTTCAGGCGGGCGATCAGCTCGGCCGCCGGCAGCACGCTCTTGATCGCGCCGATGCCCTGGCCGCAGCCCCAGATGTCCTTCCAGGCCTTGGTCGAATTCCCGCCGAAGTTCATCTTGCTGGGGTCGCTCTCGGGCAGGGCTTCCGGGTCGAGCCCGGCGTTGCGGATCGAACCCTTCAGGTAGTTGCCGTGCACGCCGGTGAACAGATTGCTGTAGACGATGTCGTCGCTGCTGCCGTTGACGATCATCTGCTTGTAGCCGTCGACAGCGCGCGCCTCTTCAGTCGCCACGAAGGCCGAGCCGATGTAGGCGAAGTCGGCGCCCATCGCCTGCGCCGCCAGCACGGCACCGCCGCTGGCAATTGCGCCGCTCAGCGCGACCGGCCCATCGAACCACTCGCGGATCTCCTGGATCAGCGCGAACGGGCTCTTCACGCCGGCGTGGCCGCCCGCGCCGGCCGCCACCGCGACCAGGCCATCGGCGCCCTTCTCGATCGCCTTCCGGGCGAAGAAGTTGCTGATGATGTCGTGCAGCACCACACCGCCCCAGGCATGGACCGCATCGTTCACGTCGGTGCGCGCGCCGAGCGAGGTGATGACGATGGGCACCTTGTACTTGGCGCAGACCTGCATGTCGTGGTCGAGCCGGTCATTGCTCTTGTGCACGATCTGGTTGATCGCGAAGGGTGCGGCCCTTTGATCCGGGTGTGCCTTGTCGTGGGCCGCCAGCGTCTCGGTGATTTCGGCCAGCCAGTCGTCGAGCTGCTCGGCCGGGCGCGCATTCAGCGACGGCATCGCGCCGACCACGCCGGCCTTGCACTGCGCGATCACGAGTTTCGGTGTGCTGATGATGAACAGCGGCGCGCCGAAGATCGGCAGCGGCAGCGAGGCAAGAACTCCGGGCAAGGGCATGGGCATGGCTTTCACCCGCGGCGCGGATCGAGATAGATCGGTGGTCGAAGAGAGATGGACCGGGCGGAT
The DNA here is from genome assembly GCA_025355745.1 of Rhizobacter sp. Classification (GTDB taxonomy): domain Bacteria; phylum Pseudomonadota; class Gammaproteobacteria; order Burkholderiales; family Burkholderiaceae_C; genus LMDS01. Next base: position 7,978 of record JANXZA010000260.1, read on the forward strand.
CAGAACGATTCGAGCGCCAGCGCGGTGACGCTCTCGCCGCCCTCGACGATCGCATCGCGCAGGCCCGGCGCCTTGCTCAGCAGATGCTCGGCGTAGAAGTGCGCAGTGGCAATCTTGGCGCGCAGGAAGGTGGCGTTCTCGGCGCCCGCCGCCAGGCCGTCTTCGGCAACGATCAGGGCCCGCGCCATCTGCCAGCCGGCCACCACATTGCCGGCCAGCATCAGGTAGGGCACCGAGCCGGCGAAGACCGCATTCGGCTGCGTGCGGGTGTTGGCGGCGACGAAGTCGACCACCTGCTCGAACGCTTCGCGCCCGGCCCGCAGCCGCTTCAACATGGCCTTCGCGGCAACGCTGTCGCGCGCCGCGAGCAAGGCTTCGGTGGCCGCGATCTGCAGCGCGATGGCCTTCGGCGTGCGGCCGCCATCGCGCGCGGTCTTGCGCCCGACCAGGTCGTTGGCCTGGATCGCAGTCGTGCCTTCGTAGATGGTCAGGATGCGGGCGTCGCGCAGGTACTGCGCCGCACCCGTCTCCTCGATGAAGCCCATGCCGCCGTGCACCTGGATACCCAGGCTCGCGACCTCGATGCTCATCTCGGTGCTGTAGCCCTTGACGAGCGGCACCAGGTATTCGTAGAAAGCCTGGTTCTGCTGGCGCGTCTGCGCATCCGGGTGGTGGTGCGAGGCATCGAACGCGGCAGCCGCCGTGATCGCCATCGCCCTGCAGCCTTCGACGTAAGCGCGCATCGTCATCAACATGCGCTTCACATCGGGGTGGTGGATGATCGCGGCGCTGCCCGGCAGCGAGCCATCGACTGGCCGCGACTGAACCCGGTCGCGCGCGAACTGCGCCGCCTTCTGGTAGGCCATCTCGGCCACCGCGATGCCCTGCACCCCGACCGCATAGCGCGCCGCGTTCATCATGATGAACATGTATTCGAGGCCGCGATTCTGTTCGCCGATCAGGTAGCCAACGGCGCCGCCATGGTCACCGAACTGGAGCACCGCCGTCGGGCTAGCCTTGATGCCCAGCTTGTGCTCGATACTGACGCAGTGCGCATCGTTGCGCGCACCCAGCGAGCCATCAGCGTTGACCATGAACTTCGGCACGATGAACAGGCTGATGCCCTTCACGCCCTCGGGCGCGCCGGCCACCCGCGCCAGCACCAGGTGCACGATGTTCGGCGCCATGTCGTGCTCGCCGTAGGTAATGTAGATCTTCGTGCCGAAGACCTTGTAGCTGCCGTCGGCCTGCGGTTCGGCGCGAGTGCGCACCATCGCCAGGTCGGATCCGGCCTGCGGCTCGGTCAGGTTCATCGTGCCGGTCCAGGCGCCGGAAATCATCTTCGGCAGGTAAAGCGCCTGCTGCTCGATTGAGCCGGCCGTGAGGATTGCTTCGATCGCGCCATCGGTCAGCAGCGGACACAGCGCGAAGCTCAGGCTGGCGCTGTTGAGCATCTCGATGCAGGCCGCGCCGATCGTCTTCGGCAGGCCCTGGCCGCCGAATTCGACCGGGTGCTGCAAGCCCTGCCAGCCGCCCTCGCCGAACTGGCGGAAGGCCTGCTTGAAGCCCGGCGTGGTGGTGACCACGCCGTCTTTCCAGGTGGAAGGGTTCTTGTCGCCCTCCCAGTTCAAAGGCGCCACCACGCCTTCGTTGAACTTGGCGCACTCTTCGAGCACGGCCTGCGCCGTCTCGAGGCCGGCATCTTCGAAGCCGGGCAGCAGCGCGACCTGGTCGAGGCCGGCGAGTTCGGTCATGCAGAACAGCATGTCGTTGATCGGTGCGCGGTAGGTCATGGTGTGTTCCGGATAAAACGAGGGCGCGACAAGCTGCGCTGCGCGCCGTCATGGGTTCTTGAATCGAGCTGGCGCAGCGTCAGCGTCAGAGAGCTTTTTGATCGACCGTTCTAGTGACCTGAAACCCCAAACTCACCACCGCGAAGGCGCACAGAACGCAGAGGTCCGCTGGGGAGTTCAGTCACTTGTTTTCACTCTGCGAATCTCTGCGTTCTGTGCGCCTCTGCGGTGAGCGAGTTGGCTCTTGCATTCAACGCACATCGATTGGCTCTCAGCCCAGAGCCTTCACCAACTCGGGCACGGCGACGAACAGATCGGCCTCCAGGCCGTAGTCGGCCACGCTGAAGATCGGCGCTTCCGGGTCCTTGTTGATGGCCACGATCACCTTGCTGTCCTTCATGCCGGCGAGGTGCTGGATCGCACCGCTGATGCCGGCTGCAATGTAGAGCTGCGGGGCGACGATCTTGCCGGTCTGCCCGACCTGCCAGTCGTTCGGTGCGTAGCCCGCATCGACCGCCGCTCGGCTGGCGCCAAGCGCCGCGCCGAGCCGGTCGGCCAGCGGCGTGAGCACATCGTTGAACTTGTCGCTGCTGCCCAGCGCGCGCCCGCCCGAGACGATGATCTTCGCGGCGGTGAGTTCGGGCCGGTCGTTCTTCGCAATCTCGCTGCCGACAAACACGGTGCGGCCCGCATCGGCAACGGCAGAAACGATTTCGATCGACGCCGAACCGCCGGTCGCAGCCGCCGGATCGAAGCCGGTGGTGCGCACCGTGATGACCTTGATCGCGTCCAGGCTCTGCACCGTGGCGATCGCATTGCCGGCGTAGATCGGGCGCTCGAAGGTGTCGGCACTCTTTTGGCCTGACCCTTCCTGGCCTGAGCCTTCGACTTTCGTGATGTCGGAAATCTGGCCCACGTCGAGCTTCGCGGCTACCCGCGGCGCGACGTTCTTGCCCGCCGCCGTGGCCGGGAACAGCAGGTGGCTGTAGGCAGACGCCAGCGCCAGCACCTGCGCCGCAACGTTCTCGGCCAGGCCGTGGTCGAGGTGCGCGCCGTCAGCGTGCAGCACCTTCGTGACGCCCATGATGTGCGCTGCGGCAGCGGCGGCGGCGCCCGCCCCCGCGCCGGCGATCAGCACATGAACCTCGCCGCCGCATTGCAGCGCAGCAGTGACGGTGTTCAACGTGGCACCCTTGACGGTGTGGTTGTCGTGTTCGGCAATAACCAGAGCAGCCATGTCAGATCACCTTCGCGTCGTTCTTGAGTTTCGAGACCAGGGTGGCCACGTCGGGCACCTTCATGCCGGCGCTGCGCTTTGGCGGCTCGCTGACCTTCAGGGTCTTCAGGTGCGCCTTGACGTCCACGCCCAGGTCAGCCGGCTTCAGCACTTCGAGCGTCTTCTTCTTCGCCTTCATGATGTTCGGCAGGGTCACGTAGCGCGGCTCGTTCAGGCGCAGGTCGGTCGTGATGATGGCGGGCAGGCTGAGCTTCAAGGTCTCGGAGCCACCATCGACCTCGCGCGTGACGCTCACATGCTCGCCGGCCAGTTCGACCTTCGAGGCGAACGTGGCCTGCGGCAGGTCGCACAGCGCGGCCAGCATCTGGCCGGTTTGATTGCAGTCGTCGTCGATGGCCTGCTTGCCCAGGATCACCAGGCCGGGCTGTTCGCGGTCGTACAAGGCCTTGAGCAGCTTGGCGACGGCGAGTGGTTGCAGCTCGTCGGTGGTCTCGACCAGAATCGCGCGGTCGGCGCCGATGGCCATCGCGGTGCGCAGCGTTTCCTGGCATTGGGTCACGCCGCACGAGACGGCGATGACTTCGGTGACCCCGCCCTTTTCCCGCAGCCGCACCGCTTCTTCAATGGCAATCTCGTCGAACGGATTCATGCTCATCTTGACGTTGGCGATGTCGACGCCGCTGCCATCAGACTTGACGCGAACCTTGACGTTGTAGTCGACGACGCGTTTGACCGGGACGAGTACTTTCATGCGGCAAGCTCCTGTGAATTGGAATGTCTTTGGTTGCTGCGGATTCTAGTTCGCCACCCGATTTGAAGGCGCTGCAGCGGCGGGGCATTGAAGCCGAATAGAACGATCGTGCTATTTTATCTCCAACCTGGTCGGCGCTCGTGGGTAGACTCTCTGCCGCCGTGATTGCCGCCCATCCAACCCTCTTGCCACGCCCGCTACCTGACCTCGAAAACGACCTCGACGATCACATCCGGCCGGCGTCCATCGGCGTCTTCGACTCCGGCGTTGGCGGCTTGTCGGTGTTGCGCAAGTTGCGCCGCCGGTTGCCCGGCGCGTCGATGGTGTACGTCGGCGATGGGGCCTTCGCGCCCTATGGTTCGCGCCCCGCAGTGCAGATACTGGCGCGCTGCGAGCGCATCGTCGGACACCTGGCCGGCCAGGGCGCCCGGCTCATCGTCGTGGCCTGCAACACCGCCACCGTGCAGGCAATCGACTCGCTGCGCGAGCACTGGCCGGCGCTGACTTTCGTCGGCGTCGAACCCGGCATCAAGCCTGCAGTGGCAGTGTCGCGCAGCGGACGCATCGCGGTGATGGCCACGCCCGCCACGTTGCAAAGCGCGCGGCTGCGACAGCTCGTTGAACACCACGCTGCGGGCGCGAGTGTGCTGTTGCAGCCCTGCCCCGGGCTGGCCGACGTCATCGAAGCCGGTGAGCTTGACGGCCCGGCACTGCTGGCCGTGCTGACGCCGTACTGCGACCGCATCACGCAGGCAGGTGTCGACACTGTCGTGCTGGCTTGCACCCACTACGCGTTCGTGACTGATGCGATCCGGCGGTTGCTCGGGCCCGGCGTCACGCTGATCGACACGGCGGCGGCGGTCGCCGAGCGCGCGGCGAACGTGTGGGCCGATGCCGACTCACGGGGCGCGCTGATGCTGCGAGCGCAGAGCACCGGCGACCCCCGAACGATGCGCCGGTTGCTGCTGCAGTGCGCCGGCTTCGAGTCTGCCGAGGTCGAGCCGCTGACGCTTTGACTATCATCCGCAGCAACATGCGCGGGTGGTGGAATCGGCAGACACATCGGGCTTAAAACCCGCCGCTTCCCGGAAGGGGGCGTACGGGTTCAAGTCCCGTCCCGCGCACCAGATGCCGATCACCGGCGAGCGGATCTCGGCAGGACCTGCGGCCGAACCGTCACTCAGCGCGTGTGGTGCGACGCCGCCAGCTCGTAGACTGGCGTTGCAATGCCTTCCATGCGCGCCTTCAACTGCAGGGCCAGGAACTGCGAGTAGTGGCGCGACTGGTGCAGGTTGCCGCCGTGGAACCACAGGTTCGGGGCCTGCGTCGGCTTCCACATATTGCGCAGCTCGCCCTCCCACGGCCCCGGGTCCTTCGGCGTGTCGGAACCCAGGCCCCAGACCTTGCCGACACGGTCGGCCACCTCGGGCGAGACCAGGTTGGCGAGCCAGCCGTTCATCGAACCGTAGCCGGTGGCGTAGACGATCAGGTCGGCCGGCAACTCGGTGCCGTCGCTGAGCGTCACCGAACGCGGGTTGATGCGCTCGATGGTCGTGCCGCTCTTCAACTTGATGCTGCCGTTGGCCACCAGTTCAGAGGCGCCCACGTCGATGTAGTAGCCCGAGCCGCGCCGCAGGTACTTCATGAACAGGCCGGAGCCATCGGTGCCGAAGTCGAGCAAGAAGCCGGCCTTTTCAAGCCGCGCGTACAGGTCGGCCTCGCGCCGTTTCATCTCGTCGTAGATCGGCACCTGCATCGGCGCCATGATCTGGTACGGGATCGACGCGAAGATCAGATCGGCCTTGTCGGTGGTCATGCCGCCCTTGACCGCCGCATCGGAATACAGGCCGCCGAGCGCCAGTTCCATCAACGAGGCCGACGGCGCAATGTGGGTCGAACTGCGCTGGATCATCGTGACGTCGGCGTCGTGTTCCCAAAGTGCCGCGCAGATGTCGTGCGCCGAATTGTTGGAGCCGAGCACTACGCACTTCTTGCCTGCGTAGGCTTGCGGCCCGGCGTGCTGGCTGGAGTGGTGCTGCTCGCCCTCGAAGGCTTCGGCACCGAGGATCTTCGGCGTGTACGGAAGGCCCGAGACGCCCATCGCAAACACCAGTTGCTGCGGCCGCAGCGTGATCTCCTTGCCGTCGCGTTCGACCACCAGCTCCCAGGTCTGCGACGCATCGTCGAAGCGCGCCTTCTTCGCCGTCGTGCCGCCCCAGTAGTTCAGCTCCATCACCTTGGTGTACATCTCGAGCCAGTCGCCGATCTTGTCCTTCGGCGCAAACACCGGCCAGTCGTCCGGGAAGGGCAGGTACGGCAAGTGGTCGTACCAGACCGGATCGTGCAGGCACAGGCTCTTGTAGCGGTTGCGCCAGGAATCGCCGGGCTTGGCGTTGCGATCGATGATCAACGCCGGCACGCCGAGCCGGCGCAGCCGCGCGCCGAGCGCAATGCCGCCCTGCCCGCCGCCGACGATGACCACATACGGCTGCTCGGAGTGGCCGAGCGTGGCGGCCTCATGCTGGCGATTCTCGAGCCAGGTCTTGCGGCCCGGTTGCACGCCGTGCTCCGCGCCCTTCACGCGCCGCGCGCCGGTGTGTTCCTCGAAGCCCTTCAGCTCGGTCATCGTGGTGAGCAAGGTCCAGGCCTTGCCGTTGCGAAGCCGAAGGTGACCACGGCCGCGCGCCACCGCCGTCTCGAAGGTGAACCAGGCATCGACCACGCCGTCGGCCTCGGTGGCCTCGCCCTCGACCGCGAAGGCGGCCGGTTTCGTGTCGGCCAGGCGCGCCGTCAACATCGCGCGGATCGCGGCCGGGCCTTCCTGGGTGCGGATGTTCCAGGTGAAGGCGACCAGGTCGCGCCAGTACGAGTCGGCATCGAACAGCGCGACCGCAGCGTCGATGTCGTTGCGCTCCAGCGCCGTCGAGAAATCGGCCAGCCAGGCGCCGGCGATCTGCGTGGGGTGGGTCGAAAGGTCCGTCATCGTCGATGCCTCCTCGGTTGAATCGAAGCGCACGGCAGCGGCCGGCACTCGCGAATCATTCGCTCGCAGCCAAGACCCGCGTCCTAGATGAAACCCGGACGCGCAGCGGAATTTGTGTTTCCCGGAAACAGAGAAGCCCGCCGCAGCGAGCTTTGTCAAACGTTCGAACTTCCGGGTATTTCTGGAGGCGCGACCCGGAGTCGAACCGGGCTGAACGGATTTGCAATCCGGTGCATAACCGCTTTGCTATCGCGCCGTGGGTTGCATTCTAAGCAGCCACCTTCCGGGCAGAAAAAAGGGAAGCACCGGGCTTCCCTTTTTCTTGTCTGGAGCGGGAGAAGAGGCTCGAACTCTCGACCTCAACCTTGGCAAGGTTGCGCTCTACCAACTGAGCTACTCCCGCAATTCATGCCGACCTCTTGCGAAATCAGCCAAGAGCGGGAGTATATATCGGATCCAACTCGACTCAACGCCGAGTTGCCCGCCCGGCAGCGCTCAGTGCGTCAACGACTCCGCACCGGCGGCGGGCGCGACCGGCTTGGCCACCTCGATAGGCTTGGCCGGCTCGTCGTCAGGCAGCGGCTGCGGGACGGTCTCAAGTGCCAGTTCCAGCACCCGGTCGATCCACTTCACCGGCACGATCTCGAGGTGGTTCTTGACGTTCTCCGGAATGTCCTGCAGGTCCTTCACGTTCTCTTCCGGAATGATCACCATCGTGATGCCACCCCGGTGCGCGGCCAGCAGTTTTTCCTTCAGGCCGCCGATGGCGGTGACTTCACCGCGCAGCGTGATCTCGCCGGTCATCGCCACATTGGCCCGCACCGGAATGCCGGTCAACGCCGACACAAAGGCAGTCGTCATCGCCGCGCCGGCGCTCGGGCCGTCCTTCGGTGTCGCTCCATCGGGCACATGGATGTGCACATCGCGCTTCTCGAACATCTCGTCCTTGATGCCCAGCCGGCGCGCGCGGCTGCGCACCACCGAGCGCGCGGCCTCGACCGATTCCTTCATCACGTCGCCAAGCTGGCCGGTGCGGATGATGTTGCCCTTGCCCGGCATCACGGCGGCTTCGATCGTCAGCAAATCGCCGCCGACTTCGGTCCACGCCAGGCCGACCACCTGTCCGACCTGGTTCTTCTTCTCGGCCTGGCCGTAGTCGTACTTGCGCACGCCGAGGTAGTCGTTCAGGTTCGCGTCGGTGACCACGACCTTGCCGACTGCCTGCTTCAACTGCGTCGCCTTCACGACCTTGCGGCAGATCTTGCTGATCTCGCGTTCGAGCGAGCGCACGCCGGCCTCACGGGTGTAGTAGCGAACGATGCCGCGCACCGCCGACTCGGTGATTTCCATCTCCTCGTCTTTCACGCCGTTGTTCTTCGCCTGCTTGGGCAGCAGGTAACGCAGCGCGATGTTGACTTTCTCGTCCTCGGTGTAGCCCGACAGGCGAATCACTTCCATCCGGTCGAGCAGGGCCGGCGGGATGTTCATCGAGTTCGAGGTGGCGATGAACATCGTGTCGGACAGGTCGAAGTCGACCTCGACGTAATGGTCGCTGAAGGTGTGGTTCTGCTCCGGGTCGAGCACCTCGAGCAGCGCGCTCGACGGGTCGCCGCGAAAGTCCATGCCGAGCTTGTCGATCTCGTCGAGCAGGAACAGCGGGTTCTTGGTCCCGATCTTGGTCAGGCTTTGCAGCACCTTGCCCGGCATCGAGCCAATGTAGGTGCGGCGATGGCCACGAATCTCGGCTTCGTCGCGCACACCGCCCAGCGCCATGCGCACGAACTTGCGCCCGGTGGCACGCGCCACGCTCTGGCCGAGCGAGGTCTTGCCCACGCCCGGAGGCCCGACCAGGCACAGGATCGGCGACTTGACCTTCTCGACCCGCTGCTGCACCGCGAGGTATTCAAGGATGCGGTCCTTGACCTTGTCCAGGCCGTAATGGTCTTCATTCAGCACTGCTTCAGCGAACGCCAGGTCGTGCTTGATCTTGGTCTTTTTCGACCACGGCAGGTTCACCAGCGTGTCGATGTAGTTGCGCACCACCGTCGCTTCGGCCGACATCGGCGACATCAGCTTGAGCTTCTTGTACTCGGCATCGACCTTCTTGCGCGCGTCTTTCGGCATCTTCGCGGCAATGATCTTCTTCTCGAGCTCCTCCATGTCGGCGCCCTCTTCGCCGTCGCCGAGTTCCTTCTGGATCGCCTTGACCTGCTCGTTCAGGTAGTACTCGCGCTGGCTCTTTTCCATCTGGCGCTTGACGCGGCCGCGGATGCGCTTTTCGACCTGAAGAATGTCGACTTCGTGTTCGAGCTGTTCGAGCAGCTTTTCGAGCCGCTTGTCGACCGCGTACAGGTCGAGCACTGACTGCTTGTTCTCGAGCTTCAGCGGCAGGTGCGCGGCAATGGTGTCGGCCAGCCGGCCGGCGTCGTCGATGCCGGCGATCGAGGTGAGGATCTCGGGCGGGATCTTCTTGTTCAGCTTCACGTACTGGTCGAACTGCTGCGTGACCGCACGGCGCAGCGCCTCGATCTCGGGCTTGGTGCTGGCTTCGGGCGGCACCGGCGTCACATCGGCGACGAAGTACTCGCCGTTGTCGCTGATGCTGTGGGTGTTGGCGCGCTGCAGGCCTTCGACCAGCACCTTCACCGTGCCGTCGGGCAGCTTCAGCATCTGCAGGATGCTCGAGACGCAGCCGACCTCGAACATGTCGTCGGGTTTGGGCTCGTCCTTGCCGGCGGCTTTCTGCGCCACCAGCATGATCTGGCGGCCGGCTTCCATCGCCACTTCGAGGGCCTTGATCGACTTCGGGCGGCCCACGAACAGCGGGATCACCATGTGCGGGAACACGACCACATCGCGCAGCGGCAGCAGCGGCAAGGTGATTTGCTCAGCGGGCAGAACGGGATGTCCGGACATTGATAAACCCTCTCTTTCTCAAACCGATGTAGGGCTTGAGCGATCAATTGCAAGAAGCCGTGGCAGCGCGAGGCTGGCGGCCGAACCCGGACTGGTGTGTAAGCCTGCCCTCCGTCAGGCGCTGGCCTTGTGCTCGCGGTACACGAGCAGTGGCTTCGCGTCGTCTTCGATGGTGTGCTCGTCGAGCACCACTTTTGCCACGCCAACCAGCGTGGGCAGTTCGAACATCGTGTCGATCAACGACTGCTCCATGATCGAGCGCAGACCGCGCGCACCGATCTTGCGCGTCAGCGCCTTGCGGGCGATGGCCTGCAACGCCGACGGTCGAATCTCGAGCTCGACACCGTCCATCGCGAACAGCTTCTGGTACTGCTTGACGAGCGCGTTCTTCGGCTCGGTGAGGATGCGCACCATCGCATCGTCAGTCAGTTCGCCGAGCGTGGCGACCACCGGCAGCCGACCGACGAGTTCGGGGATCAGACCGAACTTGATCAGGTCTTCGGGCTGAACATCGCGGAACACTTCCGAGACGCGCTTTTCGCTCTTCGTGTGCACCGTGGCGCTGAAGCCGATGCCCGACTTCTCGGAACGGTTCTGGATCACCTTCTCCAGGCCGTCGAACGCACCGCCACAGATGAACAGGATGTTGGTCGTGTCGATCTGCAGGAAGTCCTGGTTCGGGTGCTTGCGCCCGCCCTGCGGCGGCACCGAGGCCATCGTGCCCTCGACCAGCTTCAGCAGGGCCTGCTGCACGCCCTCGCCCGACACGTCGCGGGTGATCGACGGGTTGTCGGCCTTGCGGCTGATCTTGTCGATCTCGTCGATGTAGACGATGCCGCGCTGCGCACGCTCGACGTCGTAGCCGCAGTTCTGCAGCAGCTTCTGGATGATGTTCTCGACGTCTTCGCCCACATAGCCGGCTTCGGTCAGGGTGGTGGCGTCTGCGATCACGAAGGGCACGTTCAACAAGCGGGCCAGGGTCTGGGCGAGCAGGGTCTTGCCGGAACCGGTCGGGCCGATCAGCAGGATGTTGCTCTTCGACAGCTCGATCTCGTCTTTGGTGCGGCTCATGTGCTTGAGCCGCTTGTAGTGGTTGTAGACCGCCACCGCCAGGGTGCGCTTCGCGACCTCCTGGCCGATCACGTACTGATCCAGGCTGGCCTTGATCTCGCTGGGCATCGGCAGGTCGGACTTGGCGGCCTTCGCGTCAGCGCCTTCGGCCGGCACTTCATCACGAATGATGTCGTTGCACAGCTCGATGCATTCGTCGCAGATGAACACGCTGGGCCCGGCGATGAGTTTCTTCACCTCGTGCTGGCTCTTGCCGCAGAACGAGCAGTAAAGAACCTTCTCGCTGGAAGCGCCTTTTTTGTCTGCCATGGAGAGTCGTTTTCCTGGGCGAATCGGGATGGATTCGCGAATGATAGTAGAAAAGAAAACGGGGCCTTGCGTCGGAAAAGGCCCCGTTTCGGGTGTTCATCACGACGCCGTTCGAAGCCGGCGGCGGCCTCGCGGCAGGCTCAACTGGTGGCCGGCCCGGCGCGCTGTGCCAGCACCTGATCGATCAGCCCGTAGGCCTTCGATTCTTCCGGGTCCATGAAGAAGTCGCGCTCCATGTCGGAGCGGATCTTCTCGATCGGCTGGCCGGTGCGCTCGGCGTAGATGCGGTTCAGTTGCTCGCGCGTCTTGAGGATCTCGCGCGCGTGAATCTCGATGTCGGTCGCCTGGCCCTGCGCACCTCCCGAAGGCTGGTGAATCATCACGCGCGAATTGGGCAGCGCGAAACGCTTGCCCTTCTTGCCGGCCATCAGCAGGAACGAGCCCATGCTCGCGGCGATGCCCATGCACATCGTCGAAACGTCGGGCTTGACGAACTCCATGGTGTCGAAGATCGACATGCCGGCACTCACCGAACCGCCCGGCGAGTTGATGTAGAAATGGATGTCCTTGTCAGGGTTCTCGCTCTCGAGAAACAGCAACTGCGCTACCACCACACTGGCACTCTGGTCGTTGACCGGCCCGACCAGAAAGATGATGCGCTCGCGCAGCAGGCGGCTGTAGATGTCGTAGGCGCGCTCACCGCGGCCCGACGTTTCGATGACCATGGGGACCATGCCCAGGCCGTGGGTATCAAGCGCGCTCATGGCACTCCTTGGGTAAGCGGAACGTTGGATATTGGGATTGATTATGTCGCCACAAGGCCGGCCGCGTGAGGCGCTGGCGGGCAGCGAAAAGGCGCCGGCCTCACGGCACGGCGCCTGCATCTCGAGCCGGTGCGAAGCGACGTCGATCAGCTCGCCATCAGGTCCTCAAACGGCAGGAGCTTGTCGGTCACCTTGGCCTTGCCGAGCACGAATGCGGCGACGTTGTTCTCGACCACCACTGCCTCGACCTCGGCCATGCGCTGACGATCCCCAAGGTACCAGCGCACCACCTCGGCAGGCTTTTCGTAACTCTGCGACATCTCTTCGATGTGCGCCTGCAACTGATCCGGCCGGGCCTGCAGGTTGTTGCTGCGCACCAGTTCGCCCACCGCCAGGCCGAGGCGCACACGCTTCTCGGCCTGCGGTTGAAAAATCTCGACCGGGATCGGCGCGGTGTCGGCATCCTTCACGCCGCGCTTCTTCAGGTCGGCCCGCGCCGCTTCGACCATGCGCTCGGTCTCGCTGCCCACGAGCGCCTTCGGCACTTCAAGCTCAGCGGTCCTCAGAAGCGCATCCATCACATTGGCCTTGTTGCGCGCCAGCACCCGGAACTTCACTTCGCGCTCGAGGTTCTTCTTCACGTCGGCGCGCAGGCCTTCGACCGTGGCGTCGCCGATGCCGAGCGACTTGGCAAACGCCTCGTTCACTTCCGGCAGGTTCTGCACCTCGATCTTCTTCAGCGTCACGGTGAAGTCGGCTTCCTTGCCGGCCACATTCTTGCCTTGATAGTCGATCGGGAACTGCAGCGGAAAGGTCTTCGAATCGCCCGCCTTCATGCCGCGCACCGCCTGGTCGAACTGTTCGAGCATCTGGCCTTCGCCGATGATGAACTGGAAGGCATCGGCCTTGCCGCCGTCGAACGGCACACCGTCGATCTTGCCCTCGAAGTCGATCGTGACCCGATCAGCGGCGACGGCGGTTTCAGCCACCGGGCGCTGCGCGAAAGTGCGGCGCTGCTTGCGCAGGATATCGACCGTCTTGTCGATCGCCGCTTCGCTCACGTCGGTCGACACGCGTTCGACTTCGGCCGTGCTCAGGTCGCCGAACTTGACCTCGGGATAGACCTCGAAGGTGGCGTCGAAAGCCATCTGGCCTTCGGGCGCACCTTCCTTCTCGGTGATGCGCGGCGCACCGGCGACGCGCAGCTTCGCCTCATTGACGGCCTCCGAGAACACCTGACCAACCTTGTCGTTCATGACTTCGTAGTGCACCGAATAGCCGTAGCGCTGGGCCACGACACTCATCGGCACCTTGCCGGGCCGAAAGCCGTCGGCTTTCACGGTGCGCGAGAGACGCTTCAGGCGCGACTCGACCTCGGCCGAGATGGTGGTCGCCGCCATCGTCAACGTGATGCGGCGCTCGAGCTTTTCGAGGGTTTCAACTTGGACAGTCATGGTGGGCTCGGCTCTGTAGGTTGGGCTCTGGGTATGTCTGGGCTGGTGCGCGGGGCGGGACTCGAACCCGCACACCATTGCTGGCGTCAGGACCTAAACCTGGTGCGTCTACCAATTTCGCCACCCGCGCGAGGGTGTCAACAGAAAGGCGCACCCGCAGTGCGCCGCTTCGTGGTCAAGAAGTTTTTTCAGGTAGCCCGAGATTTTAGCTTGATGCCTGCGGCGCCGGTTTGACCCGGAACGCCGCCGCGTACATGGCCGGCAGCGCGAGCAGGGTCAGCACAGTGGCGACGATCAGCCCGCCCATGATGGCCACCGCCATCGGCCCCCAGAACACGCTGCGCGACAGCGGGATCATCGCCAGCACGGCGGCGGCCGCTGTCAGCATGATGGGCCGAAAGCGCCGCACCGCCGCTTCGACGATCGCCGTCCAGGTCGCCACGCCGCGAGCGCGGTCCTGCTCGATCTGGTCGATCAGGATCACCGAGTTGCGGATGATCATGCCCAGCAGCGCAATCACCCCCAGAAGCGCGACGAAGCCGAACGGCCGGTTCAGCAGCAGCAAGGCACCGGCCACCCCGGCGAAGCCCCACACGCCGGTGATGAAGGCCAGCATCGAGCGGCTGAAGCTGTGGAGTTGCAGCATCAGCAAGGTGAACATGATGAACAGCGCAATCGGCAACCCGGCCGCGATCGAGCCCTGGCCCTTGCTGCTTTCCTCGACCGCGCCGGCCACCTCGATGCGGTAGCCGGGCAGCATGCGCGCCCGCACCGGCGCGAACAGCGGGTCGAGCTGCGCGGTGACGGTGGCGCCCTGCAGGCCGTCAACGATGTCGCCCTGCACGGTGGCCGCGTAATCGCGCCCGTCACGCCACAGCACGCCGGGCTCCCAGACGAAGTTCGCCTTCGCGATCTGGCCGATCGGAATGCTGCGCCCGGCCGACGTCGGCACGTAGGCGTTGGCCAGGTCGGTGATGGCGTTGCGCTCGGCAAGCGGCTGGCGCAGCACGATGTCGATGAGCTTGTCACCATCGCGGTACTGGCCGATGTTGGTGCCGTTGTTCAAGGTTTTCGCGGCCTGCGCGATGACCTGGCTCGACACGCCCAGCGCCCGCGCCTTGTCCTGATCCACCTCCAGGCGCAGCGATTTGACCGACTCGTTCCAGTTGTCGTTGATGCCGCGCAGGTTCGGATTCGTTCGCATGATGGCCTTCACCTCGTCGGCATAGGCACGCACCTTCGCCGGGTCGAGGCCGACGACGCGAAACTGCACCGGATAGGCCACCGGCGGCCCGTTCGGCAGCAGCTTGGCGCGGGCCCGCACCTCCGGAAACTCGGCCGCCATCAGCCCGGGCAGCTGCTGGCGGATGCGTTCGCGGGCCGCCGGCGTGCGCGGCAGCACCACCATCTGGCTCACATTGCTTTGCGGAAAGACCTGGTCGAGCGTGAGCACGAAGCGCTCGGCGCCGCTGCCGACCCAGGTGGTGACATGGTCCACGCCGTCGAGCTTCATCACCCGCGCTTCGACGCGCCGAGTGACCGCCTCGTTGGCCGCGAACGAGGTGCCTTCGGGGTACCACAAGTCGAGCAGGATCTCGGGCCGGCTCGAATCGGGGAAGAACTGGTTCTGCACCTTGCCCATGCCGACCACGCCGAGCGCCAGTGTGCCCACCGTCAACGCGATGGTGATCCAGCGGTGCTTCACGCAGGCGTTCACGAGGGCCCGAAAGCGGGTGTAGAACGGGGTGTCGAACAGCTCGTGCGGCTGGTCGAGATTGCCGCTGCGGTGCGGCTTTTCGCGCAGGATGCGGGTGCCCAGATACGGCACGAAGTAGACCGAGACGAACCACGAGATGACGAGTGCCGCCGCCGTCACCGCGAAGATCGCGAAGGTATATTCGCCCACCGTCGATTTCGCCAGCCCGATCGGCAGGAAGCCGACCGCGGTAATCAGCGTGCCGGTCAGCATCGGCATCGCCGTGGCTTCGTAGGCGAAGGTCGCGGCGCGCACCTTGTCGTAGCCCTCTTCGAGCTTGCGCACCATCATCTCGACCGAGATGATCGCGTCGTCCACCAGCAGCCCGAGCGCGATGATCAGCGAGCCAAGCGAGATCTTGTGCAGCCCCACGCCCCAGTAGAACATCGTGACGAAGGTGATCGCCAGCACCAGCGGGATGGTGATGCCCACCACCAGCCCGGGCCGCCAGTCGAGCGTGAACCGATACGAGCCGGGTTTGAAGTGCAGCCCGAGCGCGATGAAGCTCACCGCCAGCACGATCAGCACCGCCTCGATCAGCACGCCGACGAACTCGTTCACCGACGTCGACACCACTTTCGACTGGTTCTGGAACTGGTGCAGCTCGATGCCGGCCGGCAACTCGGCGCGAATCTGCCCGACGATGGCTTCGAGCTGCTTGCCGAGCGCGATGATGTCGCCGCCCCGCGCCATCGAGATGCCGAGCGCCAGCACGTCGTTGCCCTGGTAGCGAACCTTGACCTGCGGCGGGTCGACATAGGCGCGCGTGATCTGCGCAATGTCGCCGAGCTTGAAGCTGTTGCCGCCGGCGCGGATCGGGAAAACCTGGAGCGACTCCACCGAGGTGAACTGGCCGGCCACGCGCACCTGAACGAAGTCGGTCGGCGCGTTGATGGTGCCGGCCGACTCGATCGCGTTCTGCGAACCGATCTGGGCCAGCACCTGGTTGAAGTCGAGGCCGAGCTGCGCCAGCCGCTTCTGCGAGATCTCGACGAACAGCTTCTCGTCCTGCGCACCGAAGATCGCGACCTTGTTCACGTCCTTGATCTTCAGCAGGCGCTGGCGCACGCGGTCGGCCTGGTCCTTCAGTTCCTGGTAGGTGAAGCCGTCGGCCGACAGGGCATAGATCGAGCCGTACACATCGCCGAATTCGTCGTTGAAGAACGGCCCGACGACGCCGGCCGGCAAGGTGGAGCGGATGTCGCCGATCTTCTTGCGCACCGTGTACCAGATCTGCGCCATCTCCTTCGGCGGCGATGAGTCCTTGACCTGGAAAATGATCAGCGCTTCGCCGGGTTTCGAGTAGCTGCGGATCTTGTCGGAGTAAGGCACCTCCTGAAGCGTCTTCTCGAGCTTGTCGGTCACTTGCTCTGCCACTTGCTGCGCGGTGGCGCCGGGCCAGAACACGCGCAGCGCCATCGCGCGGAAGGTGAACGGCGGGTCTTCGTCCTGGCCGAGCTGGAAGTAGGCCGCCGCGCCCAGCAGCATGAGCACGATCAGCAAGTAGCGCGTCAGGTCCGAATGGTCGAGGGCCCAGGCCGAGATGTTGAAACGCCCAGGCTTCGGCATCGTTGCCGCATCCGTATCGACGTGATCGCCGCTCACTTGACGCTCACCGGCACGCCGGCCGCCCCCGAGGCGCCCAGCGGTGCGCCCGGGTCGACATAAAACCTGACCTTCTGGCCCGGGTTCAGCACATGCACACCCGCCGTCACGACGATCTGGCCCGGCACCAGCCCGCCGGCGATCACAGCCTCGTTGCCGTCGGCGCCGGCCAGTTGCACGACTTGCGAGGCAACCGTCATGCTGACGCGATCGACCAGCCACACCGCGCTGCGGCCCTGCACTTCGCGCAGCGCCGACAACGGCAGCTTGGTCACGCCAACCGTCGGCGGCAGGGCCACTTGCACCGCCGCCGTCTGGCCCAGGCGTGCGCCGGTCACTGCAGCGTTGCCGATGTCGAGCTTGACCAGGAAGGTGCGCGTGACCGGGTCGGCCGAGGCCGAGATTTCGCGCGCACTGGCGGCCAGTGGCGCGCCGCCTGCGCCCCACAGCGTGACCGTGAAAGCGCCCGCTTGCGCCGCCAGCGCCTTGATCAGCCCGACCTTGTCTTCGGGCACCGAGAAGACCACGTCGCGCGGGCCGTCGTGGGCCAGGCGCAGTACCGAGGCGCCCGCCGCCACCACCATGCCGGGTTCGGCGTCGATGCCGGTGATCACGCCGCCAGCATCGGCGAACAGCGTGGCATAGGCGGCCTGATTGCCCTGCACATTGGCCTGGGCGCGGGCCTGGTCGAGTTGGGCGCGCGCGGTCTTCAGAGCGGCTTCACGCCGCTCGAGTTCGGCGCCACCGATGAAGCCCTGCTCGCTCAGGTCTTTGTAGCGCTTGAAGTCGGCCGCGTTCTGGTCGAAGCCGGCCTGCGCCATCGCCACCGATGCGCGCGCCGCGTCCTGCCCGAGGCGCAGGTCTTGCGGGTCGAGCTGGGCCAGCACCTGGCCGGCCTTCACCGTTTCGCCAAGCTCCGCCGCGCGTTTCAGAATCTTGCCGCCGACCCGAAAGCCGAGCCTCGATTCGGTTCGCGCCCGCACCTCGCCCGCGTACTCGAACGAGCCGCCGGCGGTCTGCGACGAGACCGTGAGGGTGCGCACCGCACGCACCGGATCAGGCGCGGGTTCAGGGCGAGAGCAGCCTGCCAGCAAGACAGCGCCCAACAGCGCAAAGGGCAGCAGATTGCGCATCGAATTCCTTGATAGTTTCTGTAACTGACTAACCGGTCAGTAATATATTCGGGTGCTCCGGCGGTGTCAAACCCGGCCGGTATGCCTGCCATCGGCAGGCTGGCGATCCGCCGCGTGCGCAACGTGGACAATCGTCATCGTGAGCGTCGATCACTACGAAAACTTTCCCGTCGCGTCCTTCCTCTGCCCTCCCGCGTTGCGGCCGGCGGTGGCCGCGATCTATGCCTTCGCACGCATGGCGGACGACCTGGCCGACGAGGGCGAGGCCACGCCGGCGCAGCGCCTCGCCGACCTCGCTGCCTACCGCGGCGACCTGGCCGCGATCGCCGGCGGCGCGCCGGTCTCGAACCGCTGGCCCGGCGTGTTCGAGCCCCTGCGCACCACCCTGGCCTCACTCGCCTTGCCGATGCACTCGCTGACCGATCTGCTCAGCGCGTTCGAGCAGGATGTGGTCCAGCACGCGTATGCCGACCGGGCCGAACTGCTCGACTATTGCCGACGTTCGGCGAACCCGATCGGCCGCTTGCTGCTGCACCTGTACGGCGTCACCGATGCACAGGCGCTGCAAAGATCGGACGCCATCTGCAGCGCGCTGCAACTCGCCAACTTCTGGCAAGACCTGGGCATCGACACGCGCCGCGGCCGCGTCTATCCACCCGCCGCCGATTGCGCGCGCCATGCTGGCGCGCGCCAGGCGATGCTGGCTGGTCGCGACTCGCCGCCAAGCCGCGCGCTGCTCGCTGATCTGGTGGGCTGGACCCGCGAGCTGATGCTGCGCGGCGCACCGCTGGTCCACACCGTTCCCGGCCGCGCCGGCTGGGAGTTGCGGCTGGTCGTGCAGGGCGGCTTGCGCATCCTGGAGAAGATCGAACAGCTTGGCTTCGCAACCTTGCAGTCCCGCCCGACGCTGCGCTGGCACGACGCGCCCCGGCTGCTCTGGCGCGCACTGTGGATGCGGCCGCCGACAGTGCGCGTCGCGCGTGACATCGCATGACGCCCGAGCAGTACGTGCAGGACAAGACCGCCAGGAGCGGCTCCAGTTTTTACTACGCCTTCCTGTTCCTGCCGCCACCGCAACGCGCCGCGATCACTGCCTTCTACGCCTTCTGCCGCGAGGTCGACGATGTGGTGGATGAGGTCACCGATGCCGGCGTGGCCGCTACCAAGCTCGCGTGGTGGCGCGGCCAAATCGTGGCCAGCTTCGGCGGCCAGCCGAGCCACCCGGTCATGAAGGCGCTGATGCCGCACACCGCCGATTACCTGATCACGCCGCAGCATCTGCTGACCGTGATCGACGGCTGCCAGATGGACCTCGACCAGTCGCGCTACCTCGACTTCGCGGGCCTGGCGCTGTACTGCCATCGGGTCGCCGGCGTGGTCGGCGAGGTGGCGGCGAACATCTTCGGCCGCACGGCGGAAACGACGACGGCCTACGCGCATCGGCTTGGTCTGGCGATGCAGCTCACCAACATCATCCGCGACGTGGGCGACGACGCGCGCCGCGGCCGCATCTACCTGCCGATGGCGGAACTCAAGCAGTTCGACGTGAAGGCGCAGGAGATCCTGAACCGCGGCTACAGCGAACGCTTCACCGCGCTGATGAAGTTCCAGGCCGAGCGCGCGCACCGCGCTTACGACGAAGCCTTTGCGCTCCTGCCCGATGCCGACCGGTGCGCCCAAAAGCCCGGTGTGATGATGGCGAACATCTACCGCACCTTGCTGCGCGAGATCGAAGCCGACGGCTTCCAGGTGCTGCACCAGCGCACCTCGCTGACGCCGCTGCGCAAGCTGTGGATCGCGATGCGCACGAACTGGCGCGGGCGCTAGTGGCGGGGTCGATGCCGGCGCCGGCACGGGCCGCCTCGGCGCAGCGCACCGCCATCGTCGGCGGTGGCTGGGCCGGGCTGGCCGCAGCGATTGAGGCGACGCGCCTCGGCCACGCGGTCACGCTGTTCGAGATGGCGCCGCAACTCGGCGGCCGCTCGCGCAGCGTCGGCGCGGGCGGGCGGGACAGCGGCCTGGACAACGGCCAGCACATCATTATCGGCGCCTACACCGAGACGCTGGCCTTGCTGCGCCGCGTCGGTGTTGATATCGACACAGCGTTCGTGCGCTCGCCATTGCGCATCTCGTACCCCGATGGCTCCGGGCTGCACCTCAGCGCCGGGTCGCCGGCTGCGGCTTTTGTGCAGGCGGTGTTCGCCCGGCGCGGCTGGCCGTGGGCAGCGCGGCTCGGGCTGTTGCGCACCGCGGCTGGCTGGTGGCTGGGCAGGTTCAAGTGCGACCCGGCGTTGACGGTCGCCGCGTTGACTGCAGGGCTGCCGGCCGTCGTGCGCGACGAGTTGATCGACCCGCTGTGCGTCGCGGCCCTCAACACCCCCGCCAGCGACGCCAGCGCGAGCGTGTTCCTGCGCGTGCTGCACGACGCCCTGCTCAGCGGGCCCGGCTCGGCCGACCTGCTGCTGCCCGCCGTCGGCCTGAGTGCGCTGCTGCCCGACCCGGCGGCGCGGTGGCTGGCGAAGGCCGGTGCGGAGCTGCGCCTTGCGCATCGCATCGAACACCTGCAGCCCGACGGCGATGCGTGGCAGCTTGACGGCGAGCGGTTCGAGCGCGTCGTGCTGGCCGCCACGCCGCACGAAGCAGCAAGACTGACGCGCCGCATCGCCCCGGCCTGGTCGGCGCGTGCTGCCGCGCTGCGCTTCGAGCCGATCGCGACGGTGTACCTGCACGGCGACGGCGTGCGCCTGCCCGAACCGATGTTGGCGCTGCGCTCGATTGATTCCCACCCGGCGCAGTTCGTGTTCGATCGCGGCCAGTTGGGCGGCGCGCCGGGCCTGCTCGCGTTCGTCGTCAGCGGTGCGGCGCGCTGGGTCGAACGCGGATCGGAGGCGACGCTGCAGGCCACCCTCTCGCAGGCGCACACAGCGCTTGGTGCGCACCTGCGGGCGCCGCTCAAACCGCTGCAGGTGCTGGTCGAAAAGCGCGCGACGTTCCGCTGCACGCCCGGCCTCGAGCGGCCCGCGCCCTGCATCGCCCCGGGCTTGTTTGCGGCCGGTGACCACGTCGCCGGCCCTTATCCCGCGACGCTCGAAGGCGCGGTGCGCAGCGGGCTGTGGGCGGCCCGCCAGCTTTGATCACAGCAGCGACGAGCAACATCGGCAACGATCTCGATGCGGCTCTCAACGCCGCGCGAACGGTGCTGCCAGCGGTTCGCCGATGAACACGCCTTGCTGCGGCCAGGCGACGCTCTTCCAGTAGGCTTCGAGCGCACTGCTGCCTTGCACATAGTGCTGCATCAGCACCTGCGGGTGCGGGAACTTCTGCACATGCGAGCACGGCTCGGACACCGTGCCGTAACTCGCCGTGGCGCCGGCCGCAATCCAGTCGAGGGCCGACATCTGGCCGCTGTCGCCACCGAGCTGCCCGCCATAGGAAGTCAGGTGGTCGGCGAGCGCGCCCGGCAGCCATTTCAGGGTGTCGAGTTTGTCGACCCTCGGCAGGCCCGTCTCGTAGATGAACAGGCGGTCGATGTGCTCGATCGCCTGGGTCGATTCGACATGCACATCGACACCCAGGCGGCGCAACGGCCCGGCCGGCGGGAACAGCACCGACCTGGCGCTGCGGGCCAGGTCCGAGGTGTTGACGAAGTAGGCCTGCGCCGGCACGCCGCCGCGAAGCCCGAGGCTGCGGTCAGCGGCGACACCGCGGTCGATCATGGCCTTGGCACCGGCAACGTCGCGCGCGGCCAGCAGCATCGACGGCCGCATTTTCAGGTCGGTGAAGGGCCGCAGCGTGGCGGCATTGAAGTAGCGCGAGACGCGCGAAGCGGCGCAGGTGTGGGCGCACAGGCCCGCGTCGTAGCCGAGCGCGAGGGCGCCGGTGATGGCGTTGCAATTCACCGCATATGGTGTCACCCAGGCCAGCGCCAGGGCCTGCGTGGCGGGGCCGAACGCCGCAGCGATGCGGCCGGCCAGCGCACTGAACTCGTCCGCAGTGAGCGCCGCGCGCAGCGGCAGTTGCAGGCGCAACACCTGCTGCGGCGCGAGCTTGCGCGCCTTGACGTAATACTCGCCCACCACCACGGAATACGGGTCGGCCGTGTTGATCACTAGACCAAGATCCTTGGCGGTGATGCGCCCGGCAAGCCGCGGCACGGCAATCCAGCGCGCTGCGGGCGCGATCGCAGATGTGGGTGCAGATGCCGAAGCAGATGCAGATGCCGGTGCCGGTGCCGGTGCCGATGAAGATGCAGATGCGGGTGCGGATAAGGTCGGCGCTTGTGTCTGTGCCGCATCGGCGCGCAAGCCGACGCCAGCCAAGGCAAGTCCCAAGGTCAGCACACCGACGATATTTCGTCGCGCGCGTTCGAGCGCCCGCCTCACTTCCAGATCACAGTTGCCGCTTTCGTCATCCAGAAATTTACCGCCGTGGGTCACAATCGTCGTCATGGCAAAAGGTGAGCGGAAAACCCCCACGATACAGGTGCTGGAACGCGCGTTCAGCCTGCTGGACCTGCTGGCGTCGTACCCCGATCCGGTGTCCTTGAAGCACATCAGCGAACAGACCGGGCTCCATCCTTCGACGGCGCACCGCATCCTCAACGACCTGACCATCGGCCGCTACGTCGACCGCCCGGAAGCGGGCAGCTACCGCCTGGGCATGCGCCTGCTCGAACTCGGCAACCTTGTGAAAGCCCGGCTCGATGTGCGCGAGGCCGCACTGGGCCCGATGCGCGAGCTGCACAAGCTGACGCACCAACCCGTGAACCTGTCGATGCGCCAGGGCGACGAGATCGTCTACATCGAGCGCACCTACAGCGAACGCTCGGGCATGCAGGTGGTCCGCGCCATTGGTGGGCGGGCGCCGTTGCACCTCACTTCGGTCGGCAAGCTCTTTTTGGCGCAAGACGATGCGCAGCGCGTGCGCGCTTACGCCACCCGCACCGGCCTCGCCGGCCACACCCGCAACAGCATCACCGAGCTGGCGCCGCTGGAACGCGAACTGGCGCGCGTCAACCAGTACGGCACGGCGCGCGACGATGAAGAACTTGAACTTGGCGTGCGCTGCATGGCGGCCGGGATCCTGGACGACCAGGGCAAGCTGATCGCCGGGCTGTCCATTTCGGCGCCTGCGGATCGGCTCGAAGAATCGTGGCTGGAGCGGCTGAAGGAAACGGCTGCGGAGATTTCAGCCGCGCTCGGGAACCCGAGCTGAATCAGTCGCTCGGCCTAGTCGCTTGACCCGGTCGCCCGGCCCGATCGGTCTGCCCGAGCTGGCTCAGGACGTGAGCTTGGGCACGCCCGCCACGGCGGCTGGCGCATGCACCGGCAGTTCCGAGACCCAGCGCCGCACCCGTTCGGCGTCGCCAATACGCGAGTATTTGCCAGTCGAGTCGAGGAACACCATGATGAGCTGGCGGCCCGCCATCTTGGCCTGCATCACCAGGCAGCGGCCGGCCTCGGTGATGTAGCCGGTTTTCTGCAGGCCGATGTCCCACGACGGGCTGCGCACCAGTGCGTTGGTGGTGCGGAACTGGGTCGAGCGGTTGCCGACCTCGACGGCATATTCCGACGAGGTCGAAAACTCGCGAATCATCGGGTGCTCGTGCGCCGCCCTGACCAGCGTTGCCAGATCCCGCGCGCTCGACTGATTGCGGCTCGACAGCCCGGTCGGCTCGACGTACTGCGTGTCGATCATGCCGAGTTGGCGCGCCTTGCGGTTCATCGCCACCACGAACGCGCCGATGCCGCCCGGGTAGTTCCGTCCGAGCGCATGGGCGGCCCGGTTTTCCGACGACATCAGCGCCAGGTGCAGCATCTCTTCGCGGCTCAACTGGGTGCCGACCTTCAAGCGCGAGCGGCTGCCTTTCTCGGTGTCGACATCGTCCTGGCTGACGGTCAGCATCTCATCGAGCGGGAGCCCGGCTTCGGTCACGACCACGGCGGTCATCAGCTTGGTCAGCGAGGCGATCGGCAGCACCGCCTGCGAGTTCTTGCTGAACAGCACCTCGTTCGTGTCCTGGTCCAGAACCAGCGCAACGCTCGACTTCAGTTCGAGCGAATCGGCCGTGTTGTGAAGGCCGTAAAGCTGACCGAACGAGGGGCGCGCGGGTTCGATCCGGATGATCGAGGCGACATGCCTCGCGCCGACGCGCTTGGCGGCGTGCACGGAAGCATGCAGTGCGGCGTGGCGCACCACGCCGCGCGTGGCGGCAGCATGCTTGGTCACCGCCTGCGGTTTCTTCTTCGCCGCGACGCGCTGCGCCGCCTCGGAAACGCCGGGCAATGACAACGAGGCGGCCGCGACCAGCACCAGCACTGCGGTTGTAACAAACTTCTTTATGGCGGCCACGAGAGTCCCTTTATGCCCAGTAACGCAAGTCTATGTGAAAGAAAAAAAGCGCGCAAGATCAAAACCTTACGCGCTTTTCCTCAAGTTGAGACTTGAGACCGGTCAGGCCACCTTAAAAGTTACCCCTGGGCCGCCACGCGCTCGATCTTGCTGTGCAACTTGTTCAACGCCGACAGGTAGGCTTTGGCCGACGCGACGACGATGTCCGGGTCTGCGCCCACGCCGTTGACGACCCGCCCGCCATGTTGCAGCCGCACGGTTACCTCGCCCTGGGATTCTGTGCTGCCGGAGGTGATGGCATTGACCGAATAGAGCAGCATTTCGGCCCCTGATTGAACCCGAGATTCGATCGCTTTCAGGCTCGCATCGACCGGGCCGTTGCCGTCGCTCTCGGCATGGTGTTCGACGTCACCAGCCGCAAACGCGACGCTGGCGTGCGGCGTCTCGCCGGTCTCCGAGCGCTGCGACAGCGCCAGCAGCCGGTAATGCTCGTTCTCGGCCGTGACCGACTCGTCCATCACCAGCGCCAG
The DNA here is from genome assembly GCA_025355745.1 of Rhizobacter sp. Taxonomy (GTDB): domain Bacteria; phylum Pseudomonadota; class Gammaproteobacteria; order Burkholderiales; family Burkholderiaceae_C; genus LMDS01. The sequence continues at coordinate 32,631 of JANXZA010000260.1, forward strand.
GATATCTTCGTCGAAGATGTCGCTCTTGCGGTCGGCGAGTTCCTTGAACTTCGCGAACGCAGCGTTGATCTCGGCCTCGGACCCCATCTCGATGCCGAGTTCCTTCAAGCGCAGCTTGAAGGCATTGCGCCCCGACAGCTTGCCCAGCACGATCTTGTTTGCCGACCAGCCAACGTCTTCGGCACGCATGATCTCGTAGGTGTCACGCGCCTTCAACACGCCGTCCTGGTGAATGCCCGAGGCGTGCGCGAACGCATTCGCACCGACCACCGCCTTGTTCGGCTGGACCACGAAGCCGGTGGTCTGCGAGACGAGGCGCGAGGTGGCCAGGATCTGCGTCGTGTCGATGCCCAGTTCGAGGCCAAAGTAGTCGCGCCGCGTCTTCACCGCCATCACCACTTCTTCGAGCGAGCAGTTGCCGGCGCGCTCGCCCAGGCCGTTGATCGTGCACTCGACCTGGCGGGCCCCGCCGATCATCACCCCGGCCAGCGAGTTGGCCACCGCCATGCCGAGGTCGTTGTGGCAGTGCACCGACCAGACTGCCTTGTCGGCGTTCGGAATGCGCGTGCGCAGGTCGAGGATGAAGTTGCCGTACAGCTCGGGAATTGCGTAGCCGACGGTGTCGGGCACGTTGATGGTGGTCGCACCTTCGTTGATCACGGCCTCAATCACGCGGCACAGGAAGTCAGGGTCGGAGCGGTAGCCGTCTTCCGGTGAGAACTCCACGTCGCCCGACAGGTTGCGGGCGAAACGGGTCGCCAGTCTGGCCTGCTCGAACACCTGGTCAGGCGTCATGCGCAGCTTCTTCTCCATGTGCAGCGCGCTGGTCGCCAGGAACAGGTGGATGCGTGTCGAGGCGCCGCCGTGCAGCGCTTCGGCGGCGCGTGAAATGTCGCGGTCGTTGGCACGCGCAAGCGAGCAGACGGTGCTGTCCTTGATGGCGTGGGCGATGGCTCTGACGGCTTCGAAATCGCCGTTCGACGAGGCCGCGAAGCCAGCCTCGATCACATCGACGCGAAGGCGCTCCAGGTGCCGCGCGATACGCAGCTTCTCGTCCTTGGTCATCGAGGCGCCGGGCGACTGTTCGCCGTCGCGCAAGGTGGTGTCGAAAATGATCAGCTTGTCGGTCATGAGTGCTCCAAAGCGGTGAGGTTGTCGATACGGCGAATCACTTGCGGGATATCAAGCGGGAACAGTGACCACGAGGTGCCACACGCGCAGGCGCGCGGCAAGTTCAAGGTCACAACCAGCAGCATCAAAATGACAAACGGCCCGCTGCGGGTTGCATGCGGGCCGTTGAAATCAAAACGTCTGGACGTGCTTGACTAGCGAACCCGTGGTTCCCTTAGAAGTAGCAGCGACAGTGCGTTCGTCATGGGAGCGAATGTAGCACGCGGCATCAGCGGTGCAAGCCTTGCTCGTCGGGCTCATCGGTGGACGTCGAGATCACGCTCACGGGCCTTCCCTTCATGCGCTTCCACACATAGACGCCGTAGCCCGACAGGCCGTACAACATGAACAGGCCGAACAGCGTACCCGGCAGGTGGATGTTGATGACGGCGATGAACAGCGCGATCGCCACGATCACGATGAAGGGCACGGAGCGCTTGAAGCTCACGTCCTTGAAGCTGTAAAACGGCACGTTCGTGACCATCGTCAGGCCCGAATACAGAGTGACCCCGAAGGTCGTCCACATCAGCCACGGGCCTTCGCTGCCACCGTCGAACCCCTGGTTGTCCATCAGCCAGATGAAGCCCATCACGAGCGCTGCGGCGGCCGGGCTCGGCAGGCCCTGGAAGAAGCGCTTGTCGACCACCGCCAGGTTGGTGTTGAAGCGCGCCAGCCGCAGGGCCGCGCACGAGCAGTACACGAAGGCTGCGATCCAGCCCGGCTTGCCCAGGCCCTTGAGCGCCCATTCGTAGGCGATCAACGCGGGCGCGGCGCCGAACGACACCATGTCGGACAAGCTGTCCATCTGTTCGCCGAAGGTGCTCTGGGTGTTCGTCATGCGCGCGACGCGCCCGTCAAGGCTGTCGAGCACCATCGCGCAGAACACGCCATAGGCAGCCTGCTCGAAGCGGCCGTTCATCGCCATCACGATCGCGTAGAAACCACCGAACAGCGCCGCCAGCGTGAACAGGTTGGGCAGGATGTAGATGCCCTTGCGGCGCGGACGCGGCTGGGCTTCCAGGGCGTCGTCTTCGTCGATGAGCGGGTCGGTCATGGGTGGCAGGATACCCGAGTGAAAAAGGCCGCCAGCCTGAAGCTCGCGGCCTTGTGGAGAACCATTTTCAGCGCCAGTTGCGGGGCCGGTTCTTCGGTCAGTTCTTCGACTGGTCGACGAGCCGGTTCTTCTTGATCCACGGCATCATCGCGCGCAGTTGTTCGCCCACCACTTCGATCGGGTGCTCGGCCGTCAAGCGGCGGCGCGACAGCAGGGTCGGCGCGCCGGCGCGGTTCTCGATGATGAAGCTCTTCGCGTACTCGCCGGTCTGGATGTCCTTGAGCATCTTGCGCATCGCCGCCTTGGTCTCGTCGGTGATGATCTTCGGGCCGGACACGTACTCGCCGTATTCGGCGTTGTTCGAGATCGAGTAGTTCATGTTGGCGATGCCGCC